>CALFTO010000145.1 GCA_937916195.1 uncultured Clostridia bacterium | reverse complement strand
AGGAACGGATTATCATTCATACTAATTATACCATTATTTTCTTGTATGTCAATAAGATTTTTCTTATTACAAATATCGAATAGATAATTATTAACTATAATATGTAAAATGGCTCAAATTCAAGGCTTATTTAGATAAAAAACATCTAAACGTATTTATGTGAGTTCATTTTATATTAAAATTTAACCGCTCTTTTTGTAAGGTTTACACAAGCAAAAGAGCGGTTTTTTCACTAAAATATAGAATTTTCAAGTCTGAAAGGATATTTAGATAAAAAACAACTAAACGCCGTTACGAAAACAATTTTCGGACTAAATTACCTGCATCAAGGTTGTTGAAATCGGTGGGTGAATTTTTGAAATTCTTAAGAGTTTCCCATCTTTTTTCATATTCCTTTATTTTTTCTTCGGGAATTTTGAAATCAAAGATGCAGAAATCTGCAAACAACTTTTCGAGTGAGTTGAAGTCTGTGCCCATAGCCTTAAATAATGCGTTGCAAAGCTCGGCGTCAGCTTTTTGTGCCTCTTTAATATATTGCGGAAGAAATACCGCGCAGGCAAGTCCGTGGGGAACACCGTAATCTTCGGTGAGCGCATAACCCATACCGTGCGGGAAACCTGTGCCACCTTTGTTAAGCGCAAAGCCTGCATAAAGAGATGCGTAATATAATGTGTCGCGGTCAGCTTCATCGGGTATTTCGTTTGTTTTCTGTATTTTTTCAAGCAGGGGATAAATCATTTTAGCTGAAATCAGTGAATATTGCTTTGAAAGGAAATCTGCTCTTGGCGAAAACATTGACTCCACCGCGTGAGCCAGAGCATCAAGTGCAGTTGAAGCAGTTGTTCTGAAAGGTACAGAATATGTGTATTTGGGGTCTGCAAGGACATATCGTGCATAATAATTCTTACCACCGACGCTCTGCTTTCTGCCGTCTTTTCGGGTGAGCACCGAAACGCCTGAAACCTCGCTGCCCGTACCCGCCGTTGTACCGATAACGATAAGAGGAAGAGGAGTATTTTTTACTGTTTCTGTGTAAATCCCGTCGTCAATAATTTGCTCGTTTGTGGCATAAACGCAAACCGCCTTTGATGCGTCAAGGGGCGAGCCGCCACCGATACCTATAATAAAATCAGCACCGAATTCGCGTGCAAGCATACCACCGCGACAGCAATCAACGGTTAACGGATTTTCGGTAATCTCATCAAATATTTTGTATTCAATATTTTCATTATCTAATACAGAAATAACATCTTGAAGTGCGCCACTCTTTTTTGCAGAAGTTTTACCGCAGACAATAAGACACTTTTTACCCAATGACGAAAAAATCTGTGAATTATTCAAAACTGCATTTTTGCCGCCGATAATATTTACAGGCATATAAAAACTGAAATCGTAGTTCATAAGCTCATTCCTTTCAGATTTTATTTTAACATTATAGATTTAATATTGCAACAAAAAAAGAACCGCCACACAAACTGTGTAGCGGAGCTTTTTTTTATGAGAAAAATTATTATGAACTAATTTAGGCGACTTGAAAATCAAGTCTATATATAAATAACTTCTGTGCGGGAGGAAAAATAGGGATTGGTGTTATACTTTATGAAAAAGGAAAGGGAAAATTTGTTGGGGATTGGAAAAACCTACCGCACAGAAATTATGGACAACTAATTTTGCTTTCTCTTCTGTTGTGGCTATATGATACCACTACAAAACAAAAAAGTCAAGTGTTTTTGCACAACAAAATTATTAAATATTTGTGAAAATTGCACAAATAACTATTTGCGGTCATTTGTTGACGGTTTGCAAAAAACTGTTTTTGTGTAAAGTTCGCTTTTGTGCATATTTTACAAAGAAATCTTGTTTTTTTCGTCGAATTAACTTGAAAATCAGTTGTTTTTTAACTTTTTCCTCAAAAACTTTGTGCAAGTTTTTTAAATCTTTTTCAAAAAATTTTTAATAATAAAAATATTTATAAAATGTCGGGTATTCATTGAGAAGATGTTGAAGTGTAGTTCGTGATTTTGAGCCGGGGTCGTTGATTGTAAAGCCCGAAGCAGTAAGCGAGCTTCCGCCTGTGTAGCCTGTAATTACAACCCAATGCTGAGTACCCGAAGTCTTTTTCGCACCGAAAAGAACGGGCTTGCCGGCTTTGAGTTTGTTGTAAATTCCATTCAGATAGCCTGAACTGCTTGTAACTACCGTGTAATTACTTGGCCAGTAAACATTTCCCGATGAAGAATAAGAAAGCTTCTTTGACATTGCATCGGGGTAGATTGTAGTGCCTGTGCGGTATGATTCCATCATAGCAATTGCAGTTGTGGCACAACCGATTTGTGCAATTGTTTTGCCCGAACTGCCGATTTTCTCGTTCGCCCAACGGCTGTCGGTCTGCTTAAAGCTTGGCACATTCAAAGAAACCTTTGGATATGTTGAGGAACTTGAAGTTGATAAATACTGTGAGCTTACATAGCCCGTTTTTGTGCCGTTGTAGAGAATTTTACTCCAACTGCCCGTCTTTGAAAGCACAATCACAACTTCGCCCTTGTAAAGACTTGCAATTTTAGAGTAAGATGTGCCCGCGCCACTTCGCACATTAAGACTGCCCGATGAAATTTTAACTGTTGCAGGTGTGCCTGTTGCAGTTTTAATATAATCCGCATGGCAGTAACCATATTTACCGTCGGCGTATTCAACACGCCACCAGTTGCCCGACTTTGACATAAGAGTTATATAACTACCCTTTGCAAGTGATGAAACAACTGCGCCCGAAGTGCTCGTCGAGCTTCGCACATTAAGTCTGCCACTTGTAACGGATACTACGCCCGCTTGACTGCTTGTAGTTGCAGCGACGGTTGGAATTGATAATGTGCCTAAAATCAATACCAAAGCTAAAATAATTGATGTAAATTTTCTCATATTTTCACCTCGTTGTTTTTAATTCAATTTGGCATATATGCACGTATAATTTTAACAGAAGTGAGCCAAGGTGTTAATACTCCAAATAATGTAAATGTAAAATGCAGAGTGCAAAGTGAAAAAATTAATATTGATTTTAGCGTGGAAAAGTGCTTTAATATACACATATTATTTTAGGAGATGAAGATATGGACTTTAAAGAAAGTACAGGTTTGTACTTGATTGCAGGCGGCGTAATTCTTTTCGTTCTTGCACAGTCTGTTTTCTTCCTTGTTAAAGCGTGGAAACAAGGTCAGAAATTAGGCATTGATAAGAAAAAGTTGCGCGACGCAGTTACATCAAGTGCAGTTTTCACAATTCCATCAGCGTTATCAGTTTTGGCTACAGTTATTGTTTTAGCTCCGTCATTAGGTCTTGTTATCCCTTGGGTAAGACTTTCAGTTCTTGGTAACTTGTTGTATGAAACAAAAGCAGCAGGTGACGCAATGACTGCTTTTGGTCAAGAGGGCGGAATCTCATCAGTAATTACTGACCCCGAAATTTTCGCAGGTGTTGCGTGGGTTATGACTCTTGGTATTTGTTTCTCACTTGTTTTGTTACCATTCGTTGCAAAGCCTTTGCACAAAAAGGTTCTCAATTTAGGTAAAAAAGAAGCACAGGGAGAAGCGACGGAAAAGAAAGAGAAAAAATCGGGCGGTATTGCAGGCTTTATGGACCTTTTAACTCCTGCAGTTTTCATTGGCCTTATCGGTGCATTCGTTGCCCGTGCAATTGCAGGTAAAGGTAAGCCCGAAACATTCGGTGACGGTGCGGGTGTATTGTCAGTAATTACACTTGTTGTGGCAGTTGTGGCTTCTTTGATTCTTGAAAAAATTGCAAATAAATTCAAACTTACATGGCTTGAACCGTTCGTTATGCCAATCGGTATGATTCTTGCAATGGTGGTTGCGGTTATTGCATACAATGTATTACCACCTGAAATTGCTGTATGGGAATGGAGGGGTTAAATATGAGAAAAACTAATAAAACAGAAAGAACATATTTTGACCGCGTTCATACTTGGGGAAGAATTTCAAGTATCACTGCTCTTTGCGTAATGATTATGTTTCCGCTTTCAATTTGCTTGTATTTAGGCGTGTGGCCATCTCTCAGCGGTGTTATGGGCGGACTTTTAAAACTCATTCCGCTTTACTGGTCGCTTGCGGTTATTGAAGTTTTAATTTATACACCTATGCTTGGCGCGGGTGGTACATATCTTTCATTCGTAACGGGTAACATTACAAACCTCAAACTTCCTTGTGCAATCAGTGCTATGGAAGGTGCAAAAGTTAAGGCTAACAGTGAAGAAGGCGAAGTTATTTCAACAATCGCAATTGCAACATCTTCTATTGTTACAACAATTATTATTGCAATTGGTGTGTTGGTGTTTAAACCATTTCTTCCTGCATTTACAAACAGCGAACTTTTAATGCCCGCATTCAAACAAGTTCAACCTGCACTTTTCGGTGCTTTGGCAGCAGGTTATTTCTCAAAGCATTGGAAGATTTCAATCTTCCCAATTCTTGTAATGCTCGGTGTTTTACTTGTTGCTCCTTCGCTTGATGCAGGTACACTTCTTTTCCCCGGTATCATCGCATCAGTACTTGGTGCATTCGCAATGTGGAAACTCAAATGGGTTAAATAATTTTAAATTATCAACAGTCCGTTGACCTATGTGGTTGGCGGACTGTTTTTATGTAAAAATACATAGAAAATTACTGCTAATTTTTACCTATAAAACATTGATTTTAAGGCGCTTTAGTGATACAATTAATTGAATAAACTAAAATGGATTGGAGTGGGTTGTTTTGGCGTTAGTTCCAATGAAAACTCTCCTCGTGAATGCCGAAAAACACAATGTTGCGGTTGGTGCTTTCAGCGTTGGTAATATGGAAATGGTAATGGGTGCTGTTGCCGCTGCCGAAGAGCTGAACACACCGATTATTTTGCAGATTGCCGAATGTCGTCTTAAGAATTCCCCACTTGAGCTTATGGGGCCTATGATGCTTTCAGCGGCAAAAAATTCTAAAGTGGATATCGCAGTTCACCTTGACCACGGTCTTAAATTTGAAACCGTTCAGAAAGCACTCGAAATGGGATTCACTTCAGTAATGTTTGACGGCTCACTTTTACCCCTTGCCGAGAATATTCAGGCAGTTAAAAAGGTGAGAGCTGAGGCTGATAAATACGGCGCAACCGTTGAGGCGGAATTAGGTGTTGTCGGCGGTAACGAGGGTGAGGGCAAGGCTCACGAAATCCTTTGTACCAATCCTGACGATGCAAAGCTTTTCTGCGACGAAACGGGAGTTGATGCGTTGGCGGTTGCAATCGGAAATGCACACGGCAATTATCCTGTACTTCCAAATCTTCGCTTTGATGTGCTTGACGATATCAACAAAATGGTTGAAACACCTTTGGTGCTTCACGGCGGAACAGGAATTACCGATGAAATGTTCCAGCAGGCAATAATGCTTGGTGTTCGCAAGGTTAATATTGCCACCGCAAGCTTTGATAACTTGGCAAAATACGCACTTGATTATTGCAAGCCCATTGAAAAGGCAAATTTCTTTGATTTAAGTTACGCCGAGGTCGAGGGCGTTTATGAAAATGTAAGAAGACATATAAAAGTATTTAGCTTTATGGAGTGAGAATTTTATGAAATATATTGAATTTGATAACAGCAAAGAATTTGATTTAATCCTTTTAGGTCGTGTGGCAGTTGACCTTAACCCTGTTGACTATTATTGCCCGCTTAACGAGAGCACAACTTTCAAGAGATATCTTGGCGGTTCACCTGCAAATATTGCGGTTGGTCTTGCTCGTCTTGGTAAAAAGTGTGGCTTCTTTGCTCGCGTTTCTGATGACCAGCTTGGCACATTTGTAACAGATTATTTTGCAAAAGAGGGCATTGATGTTTCTCATATTAAGCGTTGCCAGAATGGTGAGAAAATCGGTCTTACATTCACAGAAATCAAGTCAGAAACAGAAAGTTCAATCGTTATGTACCGTAATGAAGCGGCTGACTTAAAGCTTCACGTTGACGATATTGACGAAGATTACATAAATCGTGCAAAAGCAATTCTCATTTCTGGTACGGCTCTTGCTGAAAGTCCATCAAGAGAAGCAGCACTCAAAGCAGTTGCCCTTGCAAAGAAAAACGGCGTGCCCGTAATTTTTGATATTGACTACCGTGCATACAACTGGAAAAACAGCGACGAAATCGCAATTTACTATTCTTCAGTTGCACGCGAGGCAGATATTATTCTCGGCTCTCGTGAAGAATATGACCTTACAGAGAAATTCATTAAGCCCAATATGACAGATAAAGAAACAGCAGCATATTGGCACTCACAGAACGCAAAAATTGTGATTATCAAGCACGGTAAAGAGGGCTCAACAGCTTATACAAACGACGGCGAAAGCTTTTCAATTAAGCCATTCCCTGTAAAGCTTCTCAAGTCCTTCGGTGGCGGTGACGGATATGCCAGCGCATTCCTTTACGGTGTTTTTGAGGGTTGGGAGATTATTGACGCTCTTGAATTCGGCTCAGCTTCTGCCGCAATGCTTGTAGCTTCTCACGCTTGTTCAGAGGATATGCCATCAGTTGATGCAGTTAAAGAGTTTATCAAGAAAGAAAAAGAAGAATACGGTGAAATGATAGCAAGGGGTTAAAATGTTGAAGAAGTTAAAACAAAATAAAATCTTCAAACGCATAATAATTGCGCTTCTTTGCATTTGTCTTGTGGTCGGAATTGCCGTTGCGGGCATAAACATCTATATGGTTTCATATGTTGACGAGTACATTCTCACAATGGACGAGGTCGGCGAATACGATTTCGATTGCGTAATGGTTATGGGTGCAGGCATTTGGGGCACAGAGCCCTCGCCAATGCTTCAGGAACGTCTTGATTTTGGAATTGATGTGTATTTCACAGGCTGTACTGACAGAATTCTTATGACAGGTGACCACGCGCGTGAGGAATATGACGAGGTCAACATTATGAAAGATTGCGCCATTGAGGCGGGAGTGCCTGCTGACAATGTTTTTATGGACCACGCAGGACTTTCGACCTATGAGTCAATGTACCGCGCACGCGATGTATTCCAAGTTGAAAAAATGGTGATTGTTACTCAAAAATATCATTTGTACCGTTCAATCTACGATGCTCGCAAGTTGGGTATTGAGGCTTACGGTGTAGCCGCCGACGAAATGAAATACGGAATTCACAACAATATGCGTGAGTGGTTGGCGCGAACAAAAGATTTCTTTTATTGCATAGCACAACCCGAGCCAACATACTTGGGCGAAGCAATACCGATTAGTGCAAGTGGGTCGTTAACCGACGACAAAGAAAGATTATAAAAAGCCTCCCTTGTCAAAGGGAGGGGGACCGTCGAAGACGGTGGAGGGATTCATATATGTACGAAAATCCAAGCTATAATTCAAGCAACGAAAAAATTCTCTGCGAAATGAATGGCGCAAATGCCGATATGCTTATGAATATCAAGATTAAGCTCTTAAAAGCAGGAGAAAGCGTTACAATCTGCGACGCAAACAACGAAACCGCAATTCTTTTGCTTTCAGGTGATGTTGAATATTCATTTGACGGAAAAACAGAAACTGCAAAAAGAGAAAATCAGTTCGTTGACCGTCCTTATTGTGTGCATTTCTCAAAAAATAATGAAGTAACAGTAACGGCTAATGCAGATTCTCGAATTCTCATTCAGCAAACCGATAACGCTAACGATTTCGGTTGCAAGTGGTATAGCCCCGAAAATGTTATCTTGCAGGAATTTGGTAAAGACCAGTGGAATGGTACTGCACACCGTCAGGTGCTCACGCTTTTCGATTATGAAAACGCACCATATTCAAATCTTGTACTCGGTGAGGTTATTCACAAACCGGGTTGTTGGTCAAGTTATCCACCACACTATCATCCGCAACCCGAAGTTTATTATTATGAATTCGATAAACCACAAGGCTTTGGCGTAGGCTTCAACGGTGATGATTGCTACAAGGTTGAGGACCAAGGTGTTCTTTGCATTACACCAATGAAAACACATCAGCAGGTTGCAGCCCCCGGCTATTCAATGTGCTATGTGTGGATGATTAGACATCTCGATGGTGACCCATGGATAAAAACAAGAATTGACGACCCGAAGCATAAATGGCTTCTTGACGTATAAATAATTCAACTTAACATATTATGAGGTGAAATTATGGCAAAAATGACAATGGCTCAGGCACTCGTTAAGTTCCTTGACAATCAGTATGTGTCCTTTGACGGCGTTGAAACAAAATTCGTTGACGGAATTTTCACGGTTTTCGGTCACGGTATTGTTTTAGGACTTGGTGAGGCACTTGATTCTGACAAGGGCGGACTTCGTGTTTATCAGGGCAAAAATGAGCAAGGTATGGCTCACGTTGCTACTGCCTTTGCAAAGATGAACAACAGAAGAAAAATTATCGCTTGTGCATCATCAATTGGCCCCGGAGCTGCCAATATGATTACTGCGGCGGCAACTGCAACAGTTAACAATGTGCCACTTCTTTTGTTCCCTGCTGACACATTCTCAACCCGTCAGCCCGACCCCGTGCTTCAACAGTTTGAGCAGGTAAATTCACTTGCTACAACTACAAATGACGCTTATAAGGCCGTGACACGTTATTGGGACAGAATTCAGCGCCCCGAACAGCTTATGTCAGCTATGATTAACGCAATGCGCGTGCTCACTGACACAGCAGACACAGGTGCGGTTGCAATTTGTCTTTGTCAAGATGTTGAGGGTGAAAGCTATGATTATCCCGATAGTTTCTTCGCAAAAAGAGTACATAAAATTGTTCGTATGCCCGTAGCGTGCGAAGAACTTGAAGATGTTCTTAATGTAGTTAAAGAAGCTAAAAAGCCTCTTGTAATCTGTGGTGGCGGTGTTCGTTATTCAGAAGCAGGCGAGGCACTTGAAAAATTCTGCGCTGAGTTTAACATTCCTTTTGCAGAAACACAAAGCGGTAAAACTGCTTGCCTTTCATCAGATAAATATAATCTTGGCGGTCTTGGTGTTACAGGTAACTCCGCTGGTAATGTGATTGCAAAGGATGCAGATGTTGTAATCGGCATTGGTACTCGTTTCTCCGACTTTACAACTGCTTCAAAATCACTTTTCAAAGACGATGTGAAGATGGTAACAATTAACACATCACGCTTTGACGCATATAAGCTTGATGCTGTTAAAATGGTTGCTGATGCTAAACTCGGTATTCTTGCTCTCGGTGACGAACTTCGCAAGGCAGGTTACAAATCAGCATATACAACAGAAATTCAGTCTGCAAAAGCTGACTGGGATAAGGAAATGGAATTCCTTTCAAATTATAGCTATGACGAGAATTTCAAGCCCTTGATTTCGGCCCGCGACGAAAAGACAATCCCCGAATTCGTTGAGAAAATCGGTGGTGTGATTACACAGACTGCTGCATTGGCACTTATCCGTAAGCTTATCCCCGCAGATGCTCTTTGCACAGGTGCGGCAGGCTCACTTCCGGGCTGTTTGCAGAGAATGTGGACATCTGACAGTCGTTATTCATACAATATGGAATACGGTTATTCTTGTATGGGTTACGAAATCGCAGGTGCTCTCGGCTCAAAAATGGCACATCCCGAATGCGAATCATACGCAATGTGCGGTGACGGTAGCTATTTGATGCTTCACAGCGAACTCGTAACATCAATTCAAGAGAATAAGAAAATTAATGTTCTTCTTTTCGATAACAGCGGTTTTGGTTGTATCAACAACCTCGAAATGTCAAACGGTATCGGCAATCTTGCAACAGAATTCCGTTATCGCGACGAAAACGGCGATTTGCTCGGCGGACTTATCCCTATCGACTTCGCAAAGAATGCTGCGGCTTACGGCTGTAAGACATACACCGCAAAAACAATGGAAGAGCTGGAATTCGCTCTTATTGATTCACAGAAACAGACATTTTCAACACTTATTGACATCAAAGTATTGCCCAAGTCAATGACTGACGGTTATGGTGCTTGGTGGCATACAGGTGTTCCGTCTGTTTCAACAAATGAAAAAGTAAATAATGCCTTCGCAGAGAAGGAAGAAAATAAAAACAAGGCAAGGAGATATTAATTATGTTGGATAAGAACAAAGTTAAACTCGGTATTGCACCTATCGCTTGGACAAATGACGATATGCCCGACCTTGGTGCAGAAAACACATTTGAACAGTGCATTTCTGAAATGGCACTTGCAGGCTTCACAGGTTGTGAGGTTGGTAACAAGTACCCAAGAGATACAAAAGTTCTCAAAAAGGCACTTGAACTTCGCGGAATGCAGATTTGCAACGCTTGGTTCTCAAGCTTCCTTATCACAAAGCCTTATGAAGAAGTTGAAAAAGACTTTATCGAGCACATCACTTTCCTTAAAGAAATGGGTGCAAAGGTTGTTGGTATCTCTGAGCAGGGACATTCTATTCAGGGAACAGACCTCTCAATTTTTGACGATAAATATGTTATGAACGACGAAGAGTGGGTTATGCTTTGCACAGGTATCAACAAGCTTGGTAAAGTTGCAAAGGATATGGGTATCGCACTTTGCTTCCATCATCATATGGGTACTGTTGTTCAGACTGCAGCAGAAATTGACAGAATGATGGAAAATACAGACCCCGAACTTTTTGGCCTTCTTTTCGATACAGGTCACCTTGCATACTGCGGTGAAGATTATATGGCAGTTCTCAAAAAGTATGCAAAGAGAATTCGTCACGTACATCTTAAGGATATTCGTCCCGATGTTGTGGCAAAGGTTAAGGCTGAAAAAATGAGCTTCTTGCAGGGTGTTCGCGCAGGTGCATTCACAGTTCCCGGTGACGGCGTAATTGATTTCAAACCTGTTTTCGATGTTCTTGAAGAAACAGGATATGAAGGATATGTTCTCGTTGAGGCAGAGCAGGACCCCGCAATCGCAAATCCATTTGAGTATGCTCTCAAGGCTCGTAAATACATCAATGAGGTTTCCGGATTATAATATAAGCCTCCCTTGTTAAAGGGAGGGGGACCGCTTTAGCGGTGGAGGGATTCCTCCTAAACAAACAATCAATCCCCAAAGGAGAAAATAAAATGGCAGTAGAAAAATTACAATATTTTGTGAACGGTCAGTTTAAAGATTCAAAAACTGATGTTTGGTATGACCTTCACAATCCAAGCACAGGTGAAGTTGTAGGTCAAGCACCTTGCTGTACAAATGATGAAGTTCTCGAAGCAATCGAGGCTGCAAAGAAAGCTTATCCCGGCTGGAGAGCAACTCCCGCAATCAAGAGAGCGCAGATTCTTTATAAAATCCGTGAGCTTATTATTCGCGATATGGAAGAACTCACAATGTGTGTTGCTTGTGAAAACGGTAAGGTATGGGGCGAAGCAGAGGGCGACGTTCTCAAGGCAAAAGAAGGCACAGAGCTTGCAACTCAAGTTCCTTCACTTATGATGGGTGAAAGCCTTATGGACGCTTCATCAGGCTATGACACAGTTAAGTATCGTGAGCCACTTGGTGTTTTCGCAGGTATTGTTCCGGTTAACTTCCCTGCAATGATTCCATTTGGTTGGATGGCTCCAACTTGTATTGCAACAGGTAATACAATGGTGCTCAAAGCGGCATCTCTTACACCAAAAACAGCAATGAAATTTGCTGCAATTTATAAAGAAGCAGGCGTGCCCGACGGTGTTATCAATGTTATCACTTGCTCAAGAAACGAAGTAAATACAATCCTTGACCACCCCGATGTTAAAGGTATCACATTCGTTGGCTCAACTCCCGTTGGTCTTAAGGTTTATTCTCGTGCTGCAGCAGCAGGTAAGCGTTGTCAAGCTCTTACTCAGGCTAAGAACCACGCTCTTGTTATGTCAGACTGTGCACTCCAGCGAACAGTTGCAGGTGTTATTAACTCTGCTTACGGTTGTGCGGGTCAGCGTTGTATGGCTCTTACTTGCTGTGTTGTTGAAGAAGCAATAGCAGATAAGTTTGTTGCTGAGCTCGTTAAACAGGCAAAGAATATCAAGGTTGGTCCATCTTGGGATAAAACTTCAAAGCTCGGACCTATTACATATAAAAAGCATTACGAAGAAGTTCTTGCCGACATTCAGAAGGGTGTTGACGAGGGTGCAGAGCTTGTGCTTGACGGACGTAATGTTAAGGTTGAAGGCTATGAAAACGGCTACTTTATCGGACCTACAATCTTCGATAAGGTTACTGCTGATATGACAATCGGCGACGAAGAAGTATTTGGTCCTGTTCTTTGCATTAAGCGTTGCAAGAACTTTGAAGAGGGTCTTAAGATTATGAACGACAACCCATATGCAAACGGCTCAGTTATCTATACACAGAGCGGTTATTTTGCACGTCAGTTTGCTCGTTATACAGACGGCGGTCAGGTTGGTATTAACGTTGGTATTCCTGTTCCCGTTGGCTTCTTCCCATTCTCAGGTCATAAGCAGTCATTCTTTGGTGATTTACATTGTTTAGGCAAAGACGCATATCGTTTCTACACAGAATCAAAGGCAGTTACACAGCACTGGTTTGATGAGGAAGAGAAAACTAATACAGCCGTATCAACTTGGGACGGCACAATCTAATTTTTGGTCTTTTCCCGTTTAACTGCGTTATGCTCGCTCGGAGTATCTTTATACGCCATCGCTCGCAAGCCTTGTTAAACAGAAAAATACCTAAAAATTGTGTAAGGATTTTTGCCTTGCGAAAAAATCCTACAAATTGTTATGAGGTTTATTGTAGGGGCGATTCACGAATCGCCCGTAAACTATAAAAATAAGGAGAAATTATTATGCTTAAAATTGGTATTATCGGTGCAGGCCGTATTGGTAAAGTGCATCTTGAATCAATCTCATATCACGTAAAGGGTGCAGAGGTTGTTGCAATCGCAGACCCATTTATGAATGATGAAACAAAAGCTTTCTGTGAAGGATTTGGTGTTGAAAAGATTTACACAGATTACACAAAGATAATTGAAGATGCTGACATTGATGCAGTTCTTGTTTGCTCATCAACTGATACTCACGCTCCAATTTCTATTGAAGCAATTAACGCAGGCAAACACGTTTTCTGTGAAAAACCACTTGCAAACACAGTTGACAAGATTCTTGAAATTGCAGATGCTCTCAAGGCTCACCCTGAGGTTAAGTTCCAGGTTGGTTTCAACCGTCGTTTTGACCATAACTTTGCAGCAGTTCGCAAAGCTTATGATGAGGGCAAAATCGGTGAAGCACAGATTCTTAAAATCACATCTCGTGACCCACAGGCACCACCTGTTGGCTACTGTGCAGCAAGCATTTTCCTTGATATGACAATTCACGATTTTGATATGGCTTGCTTCCTCACAAACAGCGATGTTGAAGAACTCTATGTATATGCAGATGCTCTTATCAACCCAAGCATCCGTGAATATGGTGATTTCGACACAGCTATTATTTCCATGAAAATGGCTAACGGTGCTCTCGCAGTTATTGATAATTCACGTCAGGCAATGTATGGTTATGACCAAAGAGCAGAGCTTTTCGGCTCAAAGGGTATGGTTGCAACTGCTAATGATACACTCTCAACTGCTATCGTTTCAGATGCTAACGGTGTAACAGGTGAAAAACCACTCTATTTCTTCCTTGAAAGATATATGGGCTCATTCGCAGAAGAAGTAAGACAGTTTGTTGATTGTTGTGTAAACGACAAAGAAACTCCTGTTGGTATTCACGCAGGTTTACAGTCAGTTAAGATTGCTCTTGCTGCTGAAAAATCAGCAAATGAAGGCAGACCTGTAAAACTTTCAGAAATTAACTAATTTTAAATCATACGGTTCTTGCCTCCCTTGTTAAAGGGAGGGGGACCGTCGAAGACGGTGGAGGGATTCTTTCACCGTATTTTTGTAAAATAAAAACGGGCGATTCGTGAATCGCCCCTACGCAAAAGGAAGATTAATATGTCCATAGAAAAAGGCAGAGAATATTTCCGTCAATTTGGTATGGAAGACAGAGTGCAGGAATTTGAGGTTTCAAGTGCAACTGTTGAGCTTGCCGCACAGGCTTTAGGTGTTGAGGGTGCAAGAATTGCGAAAACTCTTTCATTTATGG
>CALFTO010000144.1 GCA_937916195.1 uncultured Clostridia bacterium | reverse complement strand
ATTGTAATCTGTATACCATGTTCTTACACTCTTGTTTACTATGTTACTCTTGACATCTGTGCCCGCCCGTAATTATTTCTCGAATAAGTGGGGGGAGTATTATGAATCTTGACAAAGAAAAACTTTTATATCTTTTAATGTTTACAGATGATTATATGGAAGAATTCGTTGACGATGTTATGAATGACTCAGAAGAAGACCCTCATTTTTCAGCTGTAACATTAGCTAATATGATTAAATGCTATGTTGATGTTATGAACGAATTAGGAGTTTCACTCCCTTATAATGATGTTAAATCGTTTTTTAAAGAGAATTTATATTCAGATGAAGAATATAAATTCTTTGAAGAAAAACGAAAAAAAGAGGCAGAGTATTATATAGGCCGTCAATATTGATAGGTTGGAGGAATTACTATGTTCGCAACTCCCGCAAAATCCCAAAGTGGTAAATATCTTTTCTGCTATTTCGTGGGCAACGAGCCACACGAAGAGAGAATTCACTTTGCTGTTAGTGAAGACGGCTATAACTTTACAGCTCTTAACAATAATGAGCCTGTAATAATTCAGACCAAGGGCAAAAAATGTGTCCGTGACCCCTATATTTTTAAAGGTCAAGACGATTTTTATTACATAATCGGCACTGATATGAAATGTACTGAGGGCTGGACTTCAAACCACGCACTAATTACTTGGAAATCAAAGGATTTAGTAACTTGGAAAGACGAAACTATTATTGACATCCGCGATTTCGGTGGTGAATTCTCAACTACCACAAGAGCGTGGGCACCGCAGGCAATCTGGGACGAAAACGAGAATAAATATATGATTTATTGGGCACATTCAACCCTTGAAAATGATGTTGCGGGAATGTATTATGCTCATTCAACCGATATGAAAACAATGACCGAGCCAAAGCCATTGTATATTCGCGAAAATATACAGACAATTGACGGTGATATAGCTTTCAATAAAGAAAACGGAATGTATTATCTTTATTTCAAGCACGACGAAGACCAAACTATTGCTTATGTGAAGTCGCCAAATCTCACAGGACCTTATGAGGATAACCCAGTGGTCGTGTCCCTTGCAAAAACGGGGGTTGAGGGTAGCGAAATCTATAATATTACGGGCACAAATGAGTGGGTAATGATTATGGATGAATACGGCACAGACCGTTTCTTTATGCAACAAACCACCGACTTTGAAAACTTCAAAGCAGTTAACCACGACGATTACTCAATGTCATTCAACCCTCGCCATGGCTCAGTTGTCGCCATATCCGACGAAGCTTACGAAACATTAATAAAAGCGTTTAAATAACGCGTACGGACAGACATCCTTGTCTGTCTGTAAAAAATATTTCTGCAAAGTTGAATTTCATAAAATTTGTTTCAAAATATATTTGAGGTGTTTCTTTTGGAAAAAATAAATGTTTTCATAATTGTTTATTTTATAGCTTTTGCAGTTGTTGATTTTATAATATATGCCAAGCTTTCAAAGTATCTTTATATGAGTGGCGGAGCAACTCGCGAAGATGTTAAGCTTTATTTGAGTGAGCAGGGTGCAAACGGTCAGAGAAGATTAGTCGAATGGTTACGCCATCGAACACCGCAACCCACTATGTTTGAATCTATGTTTCGTGTGTGCTCTGTTTTAAGTGGAGTTGCATTTTTTTCATCGACTCTCATAATGATTCTTAATATATACAAAGACATAACCGTTATTATTGTGTGTGCCGTTGCCGTTGCTGTGATAAGCATTGCCACCATCTTGTATGGCTTTTTATATTCTAAAAAGGTAAAAGAAACTTTTGCATCTTATTTTGACAGCTCACGCTACAGACCATATACTGGAGAAACTTTATCAGAATATACAGAAGATGGTTTTGAACTGTATGAATTATCTGAAAAGCCTACAGTGAGTTTTACGCAGGCGGAAAAGAAAAAGGTTGATAAACAGGTTAAATACGGACAACAAGTTGCGATTTTCATAGTGTTTGTAATAATTCTATCCATACCTATTATTTCTTTGAATCAAAGTAGAAGTGATGTTAATAGCGATGAAACAACGACAGAACCAACACAACAAGAGCAACAAATACATCAAATAACAAGTGTCAGTGATGTGAAAGCTATTTTTGACTTTTTAAATTATTCTATTCATGATGTATATAGCGAGACTAAAGAGCTTTTTTCTGATTTCGATTTTACCAATTGTATTGCCGAAAAAGGTGAGGATTTTTATTTTGGCTTTTATGAATTGAACAGTGAAGAGAGTGCCATCGAGCTTCAAAAGACTATTAAAACAAAAATTATAAATGATTATAATGCGGAAGCTTTTGACGGACAAGATGAAAGTTATGAGAATTTTACTATGTATTCTTATGAAACAGATTATGTTTATGCCGTGTCAATTTGCTGTGAGAATTGTGTAATTTATGCTTATAGTGACGAACTCAGCGAAGCGTGGCTTAAAGTTGTTTTGAATAAATTAGGCTATCTTGAAAATTTTTAAGACTTCGTAACGATATTAAAGATTGTGTCTGCTTCTGCCGTAAAATTCTTTTAATTATTTCAAAATAAACCCTAAAAATATGTTGACAAAAATATCTCTTTATGTTAAAATAATCAGCGTCGTTTGAACGCGGGTGTAGTTCAATGGTAGAATCCCAGCCTTCCAAGCTGGTCGTGTGGGTTCGATTCCCATCACCCGCTCCATATGCGCTGATAGCTCAGTTGGATAGAGCATCTGCCTTCTAAGCAGAGGGTCGGGGGTTCGAATCCCTTTCAGCGTGCCAAGTCAGCGTAGAGGGTTTATAACGAGCTTTATACGCTGGCATATATGGTGGGTATAGCTTAGTTGGTTAAAGCGCCAGTTTGTGGCACTGGAGACCGTCGGTTCGAATCCGACTATCCACCCCACTAAAAACTCCGCCGAAACAAATAAGGCGGAGTTTTGTTTATCACAACTTAATATTGGGGTGTCGTCAAGCGGTAAGACACAGCACTTTGACTGCTGCATTCGTAGGTTCGAATCCTGCCACCCCAGCCAAAACGGAAAAGGTACCCTTGCGGTACCTTTTTTGTTTTGTTTGCAAAAATGATTCCAACTTGTGAATTTCTGCTTGATATTTATACTACTTTTCTGTTATCATATAGTAAACAGAAGGTGATATTATGCAAATAGCAATTTTAACAGCTTTGGGTGTTGGTCTTGCCACCGTATTCGGTAGCTTTATCGGCTTTGCGCTCAAGAAAATTCCACATAAATTCAATGATATAGTTTTAGGCTTTGCCGCGGGCATAATGCTCGCCGCCGCGGTGCTCGGTCTTATTGTTCCTGCAATGGAAAGTGCCGATGGGGTAGGCGGTTTGCTTGTAGTCATAGCAGGCATAATCTGTGGTGCTCTCTTTTTAAGTCTTATGGACAAGGTTGTTCCCCATATGCACCAGATTACAGGTGTTGACCGCGAAAAACACGCCGAAAACTCAATGCACTTAAACCGCGTAATGCTTTTTGTAATGGCAATCGCAATCCACAATCTGCCAGAGGGCATTGCCGCAGGTGTCAGCTTCGGCACGGGTAATATTGCCGATGCCATAACCGTTGCGGGCGGTATCGCTCTTCAAAATATCCCCGAGGGTATGGTTATAATTTCACCAATGCTTAATGCAGGTGTGCCAAAAACCCGCGCATTCATAATTGCCCTCTGCACAGGACTTGTAGAGGTAATTGGCACAATGCTCGGTTACTTCGTGGTTAATATTTCCGTCGCAATTCTGCCTTTTGCCTTAGCTTTTGCAGGCGGTACAATGCTTTATGTAATAAGTGACGAAATGATACCTGAAACCCATTCTCACGGCTTTGAAAAAGGCGCAACCTATTCACTTCTCGCAGGCTTTTGCGTAATGCTTGCAATGGACTTTCTTTTAGGATAATTTTAACGGACTTGCACCTAAAATTGCACCTCTGCATATACTGTGCAGAGGTGTTTTTTATGTTACTTTCATTATTACAGAGCTTATCCACCAATGTGTTGTATTTTATGTTGCATCTGTCAACAAACAATTCATTTCCAAAGCCCTTGACGGCGAAAGAGGAGGAGGCAGAGCTTATAAAATTTCATCGCGACGGCGATATTGATGCCCGTAACCGACTTGTAAATCACAATATGCGACTTGTGGCGCATATAATCAAGAAATATTATTCTACTTATTCCGACCAAGAAGACATAATCTCAATCGGCACAATAGGACTGATTAAAGGTATAAACACCTTTGATTATACCAAGGGCACGCGCCTTGCAACCTATGCCTCGCGGTGTATTGAAAACGAGATTTTTATGCACTTTCGCACCCGCAAGAAGAATGCAAACGAGATTTCAATGAACGAGCCAATCGACACCGACAGCGAGGGAAATCCGTTAACATTTACAGATATTATTTATAGTGACGA
This sequence comes from uncultured Clostridia bacterium, assembly GCA_937916195.1. Taxonomy (GTDB): domain Bacteria; phylum Bacillota; class Clostridia; order Oscillospirales; family Acutalibacteraceae; genus Fimenecus. Next base: position 5,685 of record CALFTO010000144.1, on the reverse strand, counting down.
AACGGTTTTTGACGATGTTGATTTGAAAATGAACGCAGAGAAGTTATATAAATATCTTGAAAATATTGATGACCCACGAAAAAAGAAAATACTTATTATGAGATACGGACTTTACGATACCGAGCCCCTTACTCAACGCGAAATCGCCAAAGAATTGGGTATAAGCCGTTCATATGTGTCCCGTATTGAAACAAAAGCAATTGAAGAACTCCGCGAACTTTTTGATGTTAAATAAAAAGTAGGGACGCCGAGTCGGCGTCCCGTGTTGATAACTTAAAAGCAAAATTAGTAAAAAACTAATTATTATCTATTGACTTTTTCACGCAATTCTCATATAATATCTTAGTCAGTTGATTCGCCGGTGTGATGGAATTGGCAGACGTGCTGGACTCAAAATCCAGTGGTAGCGATACCGTACCGGTTCGACCCCGGTCACCGGCACCAAAAAACTCCCAAAGCTATACGGCTTCGGGAGTTTTTTATTGTTAATTTATATTAGTTGTGCTATAATAAAACATAATTATTGATTTGAGGGAGCAATTATGAGTCATTATTACGATTCTTTTCCTTGGTATTTACGTGCTGAAAATGAAAAACAATATCTATACATAGCTCGACACAAAGAAAACTCACCACAATTAAGAGATTGGTCTCCCGAAGAAATTGATTACGAGATGTCCTTCTCAAAAAACGCAAGCAAACTTGAAATTGGTCATTTTACTCAAAACGCTCTTGAGTATTTTGTTGAGCATTATGGAAAGAATTATGAGCATTTATATTTTAATAACGCAACACGAATTCGCGATTTTTCACCGCTTGCAGATTTACCAAATTTAATAAGCGTTTCTATTAATTGGTGCCGTGCAGATAAATTGTGGGATATGTCTAATAATAAGCATTTAAAAAATATATGTATAGATACCGCAAAAAAGATGACATATGAGTTATCTATGATTGAAACCTGTAAAAGTCTTGAAAATATAATGATTATCGGTAATATAGATACTCCTCATACACTTAAAACTCTTTCGTGTTTTAATGGTCTTCCAAATCTGCGTCGCATTGATTTGTTAGATATTAAATTAGAAAACAACGATATTTCTTTTTTAGATACTCTCCCATGTTTTGAAGAGTTTCACTTTGAACCTGGAATGCTTACAACAGAGGAAATTGCATATATCTGTGCAAAATTTCCTAATCTTCGTGGTCGTTCTCTTTGTGCATTTACAGAGCACCACAATTCAATGAACGATGTGCGTGTATGTGGCAAACGCAAGCCCAGTTTAGACTTACCAAAACAGCAAAAGCTTTTAGATAAATATATATTAGAATTCAATAATTTAGTTGAAAAATACAAAGAAGAATTGAATACATAAAGTTAATTAAAACTCCCAAAGCTATATGGCTTCGGGAGTTTTCTTTTTGTTTTACTATTAAATTACAAAGAATACACAACCGCAGGGCTCAATTTCATAATTACCTGCTTCGCGAACTTTGCCCTCAAGTGCGGGGAGTTCGTCATTCTCGCCTAACTTAAGTGGCTTTCCGTTAAGACACATTACGCGGCTACGGATTTTACCGTCACCCGAAAGAGCATAGACAGTAGCCTCTTTAGGTAACTCAACTGTTGTTGTGTCGGTCATTGAAGAGTTGATTACAAGATAAACGCAACCCTCTTTGCCGTCTTTTCTTGAGTGTGCAAAAACATGAGCACCCTCGCGAATTGGCTCGTTTGTAGCATAAACAGTATTGCCCATTAAACGTGTCCAAAGAAGTGCCGCAAAATAACTTGGTCTTGGGTCAAAACTTCCGTGCTTCAAGTAACCGTAGTCAGAAGATGCAAGAGTATTGTGAAAAATAACACCGTTTGTGACTGAGGCGAATTCGCCGAATTCGTTAAGCTCGCGAGGAACTTCTAAATATGTTGAAGCCCAAGTGTGACCGCCTGCTCCTGCATCACCGGACTCTGTAACCCACATTTCACCGTTGGGACAATATTTATCGCGGTAGGGCACAAACGCTCTTGCACACATACCCGCCATACCGAGATAAGCCTCAGATGTAGCCTGTGAAGCGGGCGTGTACATAGATGGCATCATTGCTGCCATACGTTCTGAAATTCCGTTGTAGTAGTGATAACTGAATATATCGAGTTTTTCAGTACAACCGTCAAGCAAATCACCCGTAGTACAGCTCGGCATTACATCTGCAATACCTGCACCGCCTGAAGAATCCTTTTTACCGCCTGAAAGTGCATCAGCATCGCAAGTGCAAGGACCAACAATAAGACAATCGGGATAATTTTCTCTTACCCATTTGTGAAATAAATCCTGGTCACGACGGAAGTGAGCAGGGGTGTAACCTTTGGGGAACCCTGTCATTTCCATCATATTAGGCTCGTTGGTGAATTCAACTGCATCAATCGGCACACCATATTCTGTGCTGAGTGCAAAAATCTTTTCTGCTTGACTTGGATTCCACGGCTCGTCAGCACTGTGAAGTCCTTCGCAGTTAGCAACGCTGATAAGAAGCTTGCCGTCAACTGCTTTAACAAAGTTCAAAAGGTTAATCCACTGTTCTTTTGTAAGGCGATTCTGATAGCCCTCGGGTACTTCGCCCGTACCCTCAAAATCATAATAAGTCTTTGTTGCCCAAGTGCCTGAAACGCGTACCCACGCAGAGCCTAATTCCTTTGCGAGCTTTATAAGACGTGGGTTTGTTGTGTCAATGGGGTCATACCATTGGTGCATAGCCGCCATACCTTTTGTGAAATCGGGTGGGGGAACCTCCTCTGTGCCGTCAATCTGAGCATCTGTGTACGCTTTCCAGAAAGTACCGCCCGTAACCTCTGTCATTTCAACATTATAAGAAATAAGTCGCTCATTAACCGTGCGAAGCTCTGTTAAAGTCTCGGGGTTAAGTTTAACAAACTGTGCCATTATTTACCTCTCCTTAATATTTGTATAACATTTTAATTATAACTTGTAGTAAAACCAATGTCAAATTCTAACAGAATAATTCATATTTATTTAACAACATAGTGTATATTATCTTGACTTGAAAGTAAAGTTTTGGTAATATATATTTATCAGTTAAAGCGTTGAAGTGGAACGCTTTTTTGTAGGAGGATTTTGTTATGGATTTAAAGAAAATTATTGACAAAAAGAATGATGCTGCTCAATTTATGATTGATGAAATCACTCATATATGCAACAAGTTTGAAAAAAGAGCACCCGGCTCAAAGGGTGAACAGCAGGCTTGTGAATATATGGCAGAGCAGTTAAAGGATTTGGGCTGTGACACAGTTTATGTTGACGAGTTTAAGGAAAATCCCGGCTCATTCTTTGGTTGGATTTACTTCACAATCACTTTCTGCTTCTTGGCTCTTGCATCATATTTCTTTGTGCCAGCACTTTCAATTGTGTTTATAGTGCTTGGGCTCACACTTTGCGTGTTACAGTTTGGTTTATATAAGAAAACAGTTGATAAGTGCTTTAAAGAAAAAATTGGTCACAATGCAGCAGGCTTTAAAAAGCCAACAGGTGAAGTAAAACGCAGAATTATTTTTAACGGACACCCAGATGCTGCTTGGGAATGGCCATTTAAGTATATGTTTACATATCTCGGATTTGATATCCATATGATACTTTGCTTTGTTGGTGCATTTTATACACTCGGTATTGCTATTGCTCGTGTTGCAGGTGCATTAGATGCTGAACTTGCAACAAAACTTGGTCTTATTGGTCTTGTTTTTGTTCCATTCTGGTTTGGACTTTACTTTATGTGGAACAGCAAGAGAGTTGTAGACGGTGCTAACGATAACCTTTCAGGTTGTTATATCGGTATTGCAATTCTCAAAGCACTTAAAGAAGAAGGCATTGAGCTTGAAAACACAGAAATCGGTGTTATTCTTACAGGCTCAGAAGAAGCAGGTCTTCGCGGTGCAAAAGCATGGTGTGAGGCACACGCTCACGAGTTTAACGATGTTCCTACATTTGTATATTCTTATGACACAATAACTCAGCCTGAATATATGCAGGTAAACTATCGCGACCTTAATGCAACGGTTAAAGTTGATAAGGATGTTTCAGACTTGTATTATGAAGCTTGTCAGGAATTAGGCATTAAATGTGGTAAGGGCGTTGTTCCACCACTTGGCGGTGCAACTGACTCAGCAGCATTTGCTCAGGCAGGTATGCGCTCAACAGGTGTTACAGCACTTAATCACGCACTTCCCGATTTCTATCACACAAGACTTGATACACCCGATGCACTTCATAAGGGCTGTCTTGCAGATTGCTTTGCAGCAAGCGTTAAAGTACTTGAAATGTTTGACAATGGTGCAAAACAGTAAATAACAGACTTATGAAAAAGGTCGTATTCTGGCAACGGCTCGCGATACTCTTATTAATCGGTGCCGTAGCAGTTGCAATGTGGTTTCTTGAAACAGGGTGTTTAATTCAAAGATTTTTTGGTATTCCATGTATGTCCTGCGGAATGACAAGAGCTTTCTTCGCACTTATAAATGGTGATTTTGCAGAGTCTTTTTCTTTGCACCCGATGCTTTTGTCTGTTCCGATACTTGCACTGATTTTTTTGTTCGGTGATAAGCTTTTTAAGGGCAAAACAAGAATACCAACAATCATTTTATTGGTTTTAATAATACTCGGCTTTGCCGTAAATTATGTTTTTAATCTTGTTAAAATTTACTTTTAAGGAGGATAAATTTATGTATTGTAAAAATTGTGGTAATCAGGTAGCTCCCGATTCAGCAGTATGTCTTAATTGTGGTGTTGCAGCAGGTACAGGAACAAACTTCTGCCCCAACTGTGGAACACAGACAATGCAGGGTGCAGCAGTATGCACAAACTGTGGTGTAGCTCTTGGAGCAGCCCCCATTAATAACGTTCAAGGTAAGTCAAAGCTCGCAGCAGGTCTTCTTGGCATTTTGCTTGGATATTTGGGTGTTCATAATTTCTATCTTGGAAACACAGGTAAGGGTGTAGCACAGCTCCTTATCACTATCCTTACTTGTGGCGCAGGTTCAATTGTTTCAGGTATCTGGGGTCTTGTTGAGGGTATTCAAATTCTTACAGGCTCAATTAATACTGATGCAAACGGCGTTCCGCTCAGCGACTAACATCAACAAAATCAAATCTCCCTTGCTGAAAAGCAAGGGAGATTTTTTATGTAATATTATTTAGTTGTTAATAAACTTATCTTCTTCGTTGTTCCAGCTGTAAAGCTTTCTAACTTCTTCACCAACTTTTTCTGCTGGGTGTTCAGCCGCAAGCTTTCTCATTGCCTTGAAGTGTACCTGACGACCTGCTGAAGACATATCAAGCAAGAATTCCTTAGCGAATGAACCATCCTGAATGTCAGAAAGGATTTCCTTCATTGCTTTCTTTGTTTCGTCAGTAATAATTTTTGGACCTGTAATGTAGTCGCCGTATTCAGCAGTATTTGAAATAGAATATCTCATACCTGCGAAACCGCTCTGATAAATAAGGTCAACAATAAGCTTCATTTCGTGAATGCACTCAAAATAAGCGTTTCTTGGGTCGTAACCAGCTTCGCAAAGTGTCTCAAAGCCTGCCTGCATAAGTGCGCAAACACCACCACAAAGAACTGCCTGTTCACCGAAAAGGTCTGTTTCTGTTTCTGTTCTGAAATCTGTTTCAAGAA
>CALFTO010000143.1 GCA_937916195.1 uncultured Clostridia bacterium | reverse complement strand
GTTTCAATTACAATCTGCCTTGAATAAGCACCATCACCAAATGAATAGATTGATAAGCACCCAGCCATTAAACATATGCCAGCAATAATAATAGAAATACTGTGCAAAATGCTGAACGCTCGACGCACATATGTATTGTTATCTATTGTCATAAAATAAGCCTCCGTGGAAGTTTTTATATAAATATAGTATATCACGCGATTAAAAGAATGTAAATTAAAATGTTTATTTAATCCAAATTTTTTCAATTTAATGCGCTGAATAACTTGCTTTTTTTGTCAAAATGAGGTATTATAAATTAAATATGTATGTTTATAGTGCATTCGTATACCAATTAGGAGGATTTACAACCAATGAGTAAAACAAGGCTTGTAAAAAAATTAAGAAGCACATTGGCTGTTCTTTTGACTGCGGCAATTTTAATGGGAACAATTGCTGTGCCCGGAATGGCATTAAATATTGACAATGATGCTTCAATTATTCACAAAACAGACGATTTTGCGTCAAACTATCAAGAATATCTTGATGATTCAGTAATGTTTGAATTGCCTGAAGGTGTGGGCGATGACGAAGAAATCTCTGTTATTGTAACACTTGACGAAGTTAGTCTTATGGATGCTTACGAGAATACCAATAAGACAATGAGCTTTGCAGAGTATGCAATTGCAAGTGACGATGCAACACAGTTAAAGAGTGAGATTGCTCGTCAAAAAGCAAAGCTTTTAAATGCTCTTGACGAAAAGGCAGTTTCATACAAAACAGGTGAGGAATATTCAACAGTTTTGAGCGGTTTTGAAATCGTAATCAAAGCAGGCGATTTTGAATCAACCTGCCAGTCACTTAGTGACGGTATGGATGTAATCGTCGGTGAAGTTTACGAAACTTGTGAAACTGAGCTTGTTGAAAATGAAGTTAATGTTTTTGATACAGGTATTTTCAATAGCTCTGAATCAGGCTATGACGGTTCAGGTATGGTTGTTGCAGTTCTTGACACAGGTCTTGACTCAAACCATACTGCATTTTCTCCCAATAACTTTACATCAGAAAAATTAGGTCTTACATATGACGATGTTGCGGCAGTTATTGATGATACTGCAGCAAGCGAGCTTATCGACGGTCTTACTGTTGACGATGTTTATATCAACGATAAAGTTCCGTTCGGTTTTGACTATGCTGATAACGATTCTGACGTTTACTCAACACATAATAACCACGGTACTCACGTTTCAGGTGTTATCGTTGGTAATGACGATACAATCCGCGGTGTAGCTCCCAATGCACAACTTGTATCAATGAAAATCTTCTCCGATGTTATGGATACTTCAAGAACTGCTTGGATTTTAGCAGCTCTTGAGGATTGCGTAGTTCTCGGCGTTGATGTTATCAATATGTCAATCGGTACTGCTTGTGGCTTCAGCCGTGAGTCAGACGAAGAGAAAGTTGACGGAATTTATGATAGAATTCGTGAAGCAGGCATTTGTATGGTTGTTGCTGCTTCAAACAGTTATAGCTCTGCATATGGTTCAGAAGCAAATGGTAACTTGGGCCTTACTTCAAATCCCGATACAGGTACTGTAGGCTCACCTTCAACTTATGAAGGCGTTATGTCTGTTGCTTCCATCGCAGGTGTAGAAACTCCTTATATTGAATACGATAATAAAATAATTTACTTTGTAGAAACAACTGACGGTGCGGCTGAAGAAAACAGTTTCTATGATGACCTTCTCGGAGAAGAGAAATCAAAGAAAATTGAATATGTTCTTATTCCCGGTGTTGGTCGTACTGCTGACTATACAGGAATTGACGTCGAGGGTAAGATTGCCCTTGTTCGCCGTGGTCAGAATACATTTGAAGAAAAAGCTATCATTGCACAGGAGCAGGGTGCAGTAGGTATTATTATCTATAACAATGTTTCCGGTGACATCAAGATGAATGTTGGCGATGCTACATTGGCGGCTTGCTCAATTTCACAGGATGATGGTGAAATGTTGGCGGCTGAGGGTAAAGGTACTCTTAAAATTAACCGTAAGCAGACTTCAGGTCCATTTATTTCAGACTTTTCATCTTGGGGACCCACTCCTGACCTTCGCATTAAGCCTGAAATCACAGCACACGGCGGAAGCATTCTTTCATCAGTTACAGGTGGCAGCTATGACCGTTTGTCAGGTACATCAATGGCTTGCCCCAACCTTACAGGTGTAGTTGTTCTTTTAAGACAGTATGTTGTTGAGAACTTCCCTGAAATCGCAGACGATAATCAAAAGGTTAACACAATGGTTAACTGCTTATTGATGTCTACTGCAGATATTGCTCTTGGTAAAAACGGGTTACCTTATTCAGTAAGAAAGCAGGGCGCAGGTCTTGCAAATCTTGAAAGCTCTATTAAAACTCCCGCATACATTACCACAACTGATGCTGATGGCAATGTAATGGATAAAGCAAAGCTTGAGCTTGGCGATGACCCATCAAGAACAGGCGTTTATGAAATGAGCTTCATTATCAATAACGTTGGCAAGAAAAAGGTTTCTTATGAAATCGGCGCTTATGTTATGACTGAGGGTGTTAGTGAAACAAAAACTAACGCCGGTGAAACAACTGTTACTGAAGAGTCTTATATTTTAGACGGTGCTACAATTGAAGTTGTTTCAGTTGAAAACGGTAAACTTAGCGGTGACAATAAGGTTAAGGTTAAGAAAGGCGAATCCGCAACGGTAACAGTAAAGGTTACTTTGAGCGATGAAGATAAGAAATACCTTAACGACTCATTTGAAAACGGTATGTATGTTGAGGGCTTTATCACTCTTGAAGCAAAGTCAGGTACAAAGATTGACCTTAATGTTCCTTACCTTGCATTCTATGGTGACTGGACAGAAGCTCCATTGTTTGACCTTACATATTATGACACCAATGCTGACGAGCTTGACGAGGGTATTGACGAAGAAGATAAGGTTAAGGCTGATGCTTATGCAACACGTCCCGTTGGTGGCGTAAGTGAAGACTATGTAAGCTACCTCGGTTCTTACTATTTCCTTCAGGACCCCGACGATATGGTAATCTCTGCAAATGAGAATTACGTAGCATTGTCAAATCAAGTTGGTACAATCCATTCACTTCGTTTCGTTTGGGCAGGTATGCTTCGTAACGCTGCGAAGATTGACATTACAATTACAGACGATATAACAGGTGAGGTAGTATTCGAGCATACTGAAACTGATGTGCGCAAGTCTTACAGTGACGGCGGTGCTTCAATCTATCCTGCTAATGTTGAAATCGAATTTGATACAACAGAATATAATTTAGAAAATAACAGTGAATACACAGTTAAGCTTGTTGGCTATCTCGATTACGGTGAGGATGGCGGTCTTGCAACTAACGAAAACAATGTGTTTGAATTCCCGTTGGTTGCTGACTTTGAAGCTCCCACAGTAACAGATGTTCAGTACCGTTCTGAATATGATAAGACACTTGATAAGAATCGTCTTTATGCTGATGTTTATATCTATGATAACCATTATGCAATGTGTTCACAAATCGGTTATGTAACAACAGGTGAAGACGAAAACGGTAATGCTACACCTGAAATGAAAGCCTTTGAGCAGTTTATGACTCCTGTTTATTCAGAGAAGAACAGCACAACAAAGGTTACATATGAGCTTACCGATTACATTTATGACATCAAAAACTTTGCAACTACAAAGAATACATATGTTTTAAATGTTTATGACTATGCTCTTAACTATGCAACGTATGAAATTGAACTTCCCGACGATTTCAAGAGCTTCTATTTTGAAGGACTTGAAGAGGGCTTAACACTCAGCCCCAACGAAGTATATACACTTGAACCCGTTGTAACTCCCGACACAGAATGGGCAGAATTACTTGATTATTCATCATCAAAGCCCAGCGTAGTTCGAGTTGTTAACAATAAGCTTGTTGCAGTTCACAGCGGTAATGCCATAATTAAAGCACAAGACCCCACAACAAACGAAAGCATTACATTTAATGTAACAGTTCTCGACAAAGGTGACGACGGTTACAGAAGATATGATAAGCCTGTTGCAGATGTGTTCACTCTTGACGGATTTGAAACATTAAAGGCTTATTACATTCTTGAAAATGAAGATAAAGATATTGGTGATACAGGTAGTGTCAACTTCTTTGAAAGTAATTTCAAATTAGAGCTTTATCCATCTGAAACTGTTTTACTTAACTATTCTTTGGATTCATATTTCCCTAAGGATACAACAGTTGAATTTGAAAGCAGTAATGAAAACATTGTTAAGATTGACGCATATGGTAATGTAACAGGTGTTGCAGAAGGCTTTGCTTCAGTTACAATCAAGGTGCTTCTTGACGGACAAAGCACATACTATTCAGAAACTGTTTCTGTTGAAGTTAAAGACCCATATGTAACAACAGGTGCAAGTCTTACACATTACTATGGTAATGGTGGATTGGTTGATATTCCTGCTGACCTTTCACTCACAGAAATCGGCTCGTTCTCATTCTCAAACTTTGAGTACATTATGAAGACCGAAGAAGAATTAGCATTCGACGACAGTGAAACATCAAAGCAGTGGTTTATCGGTGACAATACAATTACTAAAGTTGTAATTCCTGAGGGCGTTGAAAAAATCAACTGCTATGCGTTTGCAAACCTCACAGCACTTGAAGAAATTGTACTTCCCTCAACACTTGAGTCAATTGAATACGGTGCGTTCTACGGATGTACTGCATTGCAGAAGATTACATTCAGTGGTGAGAATAATCTTAAGATTATCAGCCAGAACGCATTTGAAAATTGTGACCTTCGCGATACAATTGATTTAAGTTCAATCTGCGTTATTTCTGACTATGCGTTTGCAGGTAATCAGAATCTTGAAGGCATTAAGCTTGGCGATACCTTGCTTTCAGTCGGTCAGTATGCATTTGCAGGTTGTAAAAAGCTTGAAAATGTTGAAATTGGTGCATCAAAGGTTAAATACGGTGCATACGCATTCACAGGTTGTGAATCCTTGAAGAGATTCTATGTGAATTCAGCAGTTCTTCCTGAGGGTATGTTCTATGAATGCGAAAATATGGAAAGCGTTACAATTGGACCTGATGTAAACGACATCGGCGTATTTGCATTCAGAGATACAAAGATTTCAAAGTTTGAAATTTCAAAAGATAATAAGACATATAAGTCACAAACAGCAAATTATATCTTGTCTGCAAACAGTAAAAACCTTGTAGCAGTTTCACCTGTTGTTGAAGGTGAATTCACAACTGCCAATATCGGCGGTAAAGATATAAAAGAAATCAGCAAGGGTGCTTTCTCACACAATCAGAAAATTACTTCTGTTGTTCTTCCCTCTGTAACAGCAGTAGGTGATTACGGCCTTGCTTCTAATAAGAGCCTTGTTTCTGTAACTCTTGGTGAACTTAAAACAATTGGTGAATATGCATTCTTTGAGGCTTCAATCACCGCAATGCCTAAATTCACAGCAAAGACAGAAATCGGAAAGTACGCTTTCTCATTCACAAAGCTTACTTCTGTTACAATTCCCGATAAAATGGAAATTGCAGAGGGTACATTCAGCGAATGTCTTGACCTTGCTACTGTTGTAATCGGCAACGATGTTGAAATCGGCGACTATGCATTCAGTATGAATAAGGACAACGCATTTAAGGTTGTTGAGTACAGCGAAGATGATACAAAACTCTTTAAATATGAGTTCTCGTCGCCTTTGACTTCTCTTACAATCGGTAACGATGCGGTAATCGGCGAGAGCGCATTCTCAAATGCCGCAAGTCTTGAAACGGTGACACTTGGTGCAAATGCAGAAATTGGTAAGATGGCATTCTATAATGCATCAAGCCTTAAAAATATTGACCTTTCAAAAGCAAAGTCAATTGGTGATTATGCAATTTCAGGTGACGTATATTACGCTTGTCTTGATAGTAATATGACAGTTGCCGCAGTTAATAATGACGGATATTACAGATATACATATCACGGACCTCAAATTACTTCTGCTGACCTTTCTTCAGCAGAAAGTATCGGTGAATATGCATTATCATATTGTAGAAGTTTGACAACTGTTAAACTCAATGAGAAACTTGAAGAAATTCCACAGTATGCCTTTGCAGGTTGTGTTTCACTTAAAGCTATCAACCTTGAAAATGTTGAAACTGTAGGCGAATACGCATTTATGGAATGTGGTCTTGAAACAGTTGACCTTTCAGGTGCAAAAACTGTTGGTGATTACGCATTCGTATCAAACATAACACTTAACAGTGTTAAACTTAACGAAAAGGGTACAGACATCGGCGAGGGTACATTCTCTTACTGTGACCCACTTGCAAATGTTCAGAACCTTGCAGCATCAGAAAATATCGGTGATTATGCGTTTGCTTATGATGCAATCACAGAAATTGACCTGACAGGTGCAGTAACAGTCGGTAAGAATGCATTTATGAAAGAAAATCTTACTGATGTTAAGGTAACCTTGGGTGACGACCTTGAAAAAGTAGGCGACAACCCATTTGCAATGTGTAAGGTTGCTCCTTTCAGTATTAAAGAAACTGATAGAAATAGCGGAAAAGAGACAACATCATATAATTACGAAATCAGCGATACTGTATTTATAATTGATGGCTCACTTTACTGTTTGAATGAAAATGGTCTTGAGCTTATCACATTCGCAGGCAAAGAAACGAAAGACGTTGTTGTAGCTGACGATACAGTTCGTATTTCAGCACTTGCATTCGCAGGCAGTGATGTTGTAAGAGTTAAGATGCCTTACACAACAACTGCAATCGGTCATAAGGCTTTCTATGCTTGTAACAAGCTTGAAATGGTAATATTCGGTAGTTATAATGCGCCAAACTTTGAAGAAGAGTTTGACCCAACATACTATGAAACATTTGACCATATTCCCGGTACAGGCGTATACGGTGAATACACAGATTATGACGGTACAGATGTTGTAATCAATGGTATGGGAATTGTTCCTTTCTATATGTGGAACGTGGCTGACTCAATGTATTCAAACGTATTCTACGGTGCAAACTTTGTAGATTATGTTGGTTGCGTTAAGAATAAGCTTACAATGGTTAAGCCCGTTAATGGTGTTGGCTATGACTCATTCATTTGTGACCAGTATTTTGATTTGAGAATTGATGGTCCTGCAGCACCCGATGAGGTTGCAGTTGATGCTATCAACGCAATTAAGGCAATCCCCGAAAGAGTAGTTTTCGAAGATAAACCATTGGTAGATGCTGCCCGCGTAGCTTATGATAAGGTTGCAACTCTTGAACAGCAGTCTTTGGTTATGAACTATTCTGATTTGGTATCTGCAGAGCAGAGAATTAAGGCTCTTACACCAACAGAAGACGATAAGAAAACAGAAACTCCTGTTGAAGAGCCCGAAAATAATAGCGGCGCACTTATAACAGTTCTTGTGCTTCTTGTTCTTGCAATTGCTTTGATTGTAATTTACAAAAAGAATAAAGAAAAAATACAAAAGGTTACTAAGCCTGTTACAGATAAAATTAAAACTGTGGCAAAGCCCGTAACTGATAAGATTGCAAAGGTTTTAAAGCCTGTAACCGATAAGGTTAAGCCTGTAATTGAAAAGATTACAGTAAAAGTAAAGCCTGTTGCAGTTAAGGTTGCAGAGGTATTAAAAAAGGTTGCTGCAAAGGTGGCAACTGCTTTAAAGCCCGTTGCAAAAAAAGTTGCTGAATTTGCTAAAAAGGCTTGCCTTAAAATTGCAGAAGTTGCAAAATCACTTGCAACAAAACTTTCTGCATCATTGAAAAATGCAAAAGAGAAAGCAAAGGCAAAAAAACAGGCAAAGGCAACAGAAAATGCTAAAGAAACTGTAGAAGTTACTGCAGAAGAACCCGTTGAGGTTACTGTAGCAGCAGAAAAGGAGGATGTTCAAAACGATGAAACTGAAAACTAAAGCAATCGCGTTTGCTTTGCTCGGGCTTTTGGCCATTCCCTTTATTACAGGCTGTAGCGGAGAAAAAACTCCTTACGAAACAAATAATGAAGAAAACTACACCGTTAGCGTTAAATATGACGCTAACGGGGGTACCTTCACCACAAATACATCTGTTATTGTTGACTCATTCAATATTTTAGATTTAAAAAAGAATAGTGACGGTAATGTAGAAATCGCATTGATTTCACCAGACAATTCAAATCGAGGTAATGATGCATTCCAAGCAGTAAAGAGCGGTTATTTCCTTGCAGGCTGGTATGCAGAACGCACAGAGAATAAAGATAGTGACGGCAATATTTCTTATACATATTCTGATATGTGGGATTTTGAGAAGGATTTACTTGAAGTTGACCCGGCAAAAGATTATGTAGCAGAAGAGCCAGTAATGACACTTTATGCCGCTTGGGTTCCGCTTTTTGAAATTGAATTCTATTCCCTCGATTCAGGAGAATATATGGATAGCTTAATATTCGACCCCACAACAATCGGCGATATTTCAGTTCCTGCTTGGGATAAAGAAACCGGTGCAATTGAAATGTTCGATTTCCCTGAAAGAACAGGCTATACCTTCAATAAAGCATATTTTGATGCTCAGGGTGAGCAAGAGCTCAACACTGCAACCGTAAATCATCCCGGTGTTGTAAACTATGAAAACGGTACTGCAGAAAATTCTGTTATGAAGCTTTATGTGGACTGGACAGAAGGTGAGTGGTACCACATTTATAATGTTGAGCAGTTTATTGAAAACGCAAGCCTTAACGGTCATTATGAACTTCACGCCGACCTTGATTTTGCTGATGAAATTTGGCCAACAGCATTTATGTATGGTAACTTCAACGGCGAAATTAAAGGTAACGGTCACACAATCAAAAATGTTGAGTTGACACAGACAAACAACTCAAAAGTAAATGCCGGACTTTTCGGCTATTTAACAGAAACCGCAAAAATATCAGATTTGACCTTTGAAAATATCAGCTTTACTATTAAAAAAGGTACTCGCGTTGTTGGTACAAACTATGGACTTTTCGCAGGTACAATTTCAAACGAGGCTGAAATTAATAATGTTAATATTCTTAACAGCACATTAAAGATTGACTCATCATGCTATTTTGGTGTTGATGACTATCGTGTAGGTCTTGTGTGTGGTATGGGCAATGCAGCAGTTGTAGAAAAAGCAGAGATTGACTGTGTTGTCGTAGGTGATAATCCCGAAACATTGGATGTTTCCGTAAACGGCAATACGGTTACAATAAATTTTGCAAATTAAAAGCAATAAAAATAAATAAGGAGCGAACAAAATGAAAAAGAAAATTATTTCTCTGTTCCTATGTTTGATTCTCTGCATGGGAATACTCACCTCATTTACTTCCTGTTCAGGCAGTAATGCTGATGCTTTTGTTATTATGACAGAGCAGCTTGACGGATTATTCAATCCATTCTTCTACACATCAGCACCCGACGGAACAATCGTTTCAATGACACAGATTGGTATGCTTTCTTCAAAATTTGTTGACGGCAAGGTTGAGGTTGCATATGGTGAAGACGAGGCAGTAGTTGTTAAGGATTACGAAATCGTAGAAAACGATGACGACACAACTACATACAACTTTGTTATCAAGAACGGCATCAAGTTCTCTGACGGTCATCCGTTGACAATGGAAGATGTTCTTTTTAACTACTATGTATATCTTGACCCTGTTTACACAGGTTCATCAACTCTTTATTCTACAGACATTCTTGGTCTTTCAGAGTACAGAACTCAGACTGTAGGTTCTGCTTCTGATGACAGTGATAATCTTATCACTTCACAGGCTAACTCAAGAGCAAATGCAAGAATTAACGAGTTAATCAACCTTTTCAATTCAGAAGTTAAGGCTTCTGCAACAAAAGAAGTTGGTTATGAAGCAATGAAAGCTGCAATCAACAACTATTCAGTAAGCAGTGGTTATCAGTCAGCTATTTCAAATAACGCTAACGAAGTTACAAACAAAGATTTGCTTGCTGACTACGAATATGCATTAAAGCTTTTCAAGGAAGAACTTGAAATAGACTATGTAAGTGCACAGGAATCTTACATTGACGAGCCATACAAGTCATATGAAGAATTCTCAGACGAAGTCTTCTGCTTTATGTATACAGAAGGCTATGTTGAGGTTGAATATGCTGAGGGTGAAGACGGCAAGATTGACCGTACAAAGATTGAAAAAATGACACCCGGCTATCCTTCTTCAATCAAGTCTAAGGAAGACGCAATCAATTATGTTTATAATGACAAGATTGCAAGAGAATTAAATGTCATTCTTCAGTACTGGGCAACAGCTACAACACTTACAACTGAATTTACTGCAAAGGCTAAGGAAGTTATCCTTCACGAAAATGTTGCTGATGACGGTAGCTTAGCAGTTGAAAGCATTTCAGGTATCGTTTCTCTTGGTCACACAGATGCTGCAGGCACAACTATCAAGGTTAATGGCACAGATTACAAAATCGCATCTGCTCATAATGATGACGGTACAGTAAAGAACGAGGGCGAATACGATGTATTGTCAATCACAATTGACGGCATCGACCCCAAGGCTATCTGGAACTTCGCAATCACAATTGCTCCTCAGCACTATTATGGCGAGGGCAGTAAGGTTGGCGTTGATATCGCTAACAATCAGTTCGGTGTTGAGTTTGCAAGCTTTGACTTTATGACAGATATTATTCAGTCAACAAGAAACATCAAAATCCCTATGGGTGCAGGTTCTTATAAGGCTACAAACACAAAGAACAGTGATACTCCTTCAGAAAGTGATTTCTACACCAATAACGTTGTATACTTCAAGGCTAACGAAAACTTTAATACGGTAGGCGAAGGCATTGAAAATGCAAAAATCGAAAAGATTCGTTATCAGGTAGTAAGCTCAGCCAACGCAATTGCTGCTTTGGAAGAAGGCAATGTTCACTACATTTCACCCTCACTCACAACAGATAACTATGAAAAACTCGGCGACCTTTCAAAGAAGGGTGTAGTTACTCTTACAACTGACCAGCTCGGTTACGGTTATGTTGGTATCAATGCAGCAAAGGTTAATGATATTAACCTTCGAAAAGCAATTATGTGCGCAATGAACACATCTCTTGCTCTTGACTACTACCGTGCAGGTACTGCAGAGCAGATTTTCTGGCCAATGTCAAAGGTTAGCTGGGCATACCCCACAGGTGCTGACGCAGACGACAACGGCTTCGACTATCCTCCTCTCGGTGCATGGAGCGAAGAAATTGCAATTAACAACATTGAAAAATATATGCAGGAAGCAGGCGTTAGTGCAGGCGATTCAGAGCTTACAGTTAAGTTCACAATTGCAGGCTCAAGCTTGCAAGACCACCCGACATATAAAGTTTTCAGAGATGCTGCAGCACTTCTTAACGATATGGGTTGGGATGTAGAAGTTGTTTGTGATACACAGGCTCTTACAAAGATTAACACAGGTTCTCTTGAAGTTTGGGCAGCTGCTTGGTCATCTGCATTAGACCCCGACTTATATCAGGTTTATCATAAGGATTCAACAGCTACAAGTACACTCGCATGGGGTTATCCTTACCTTAAGACAAGTGGCACTGCTGAAGAAATGAACATTCTTGATGATTTGAGTGACCTTATCGACGAAGCTCGTGAAACAAACGACCAGGCAGAGCGTTCAGAGCTTTATAAAGAGGCTATGGAACAGATTCTTGACCTTGCAATCGAACTTCCTGTATATCAGAGAAGTGTGCTTTATGCATACAACTCAAAGGTTATTGATTCTGCAAGCCTTCCCGCAGAGTCAGAAATGAACCCATATTCATCACCCCTTGACAGAATTTGGGAAGTAGAATTTGCAAAGTAAGAAGCGGTGTAGCTTATGGCAAGTTTAAAGTATATTTTAAAAAGATTAGTTGCATCCATATTTATTCTTTTGGGTGTATCTATGATTATCTATTTTCTCATCCGATTGATGCCCGTTGACTTTATTCAAGATAAAATCAACGCCATCAATCAGGGTGGTGCTACAGTTAGTGAAGAAACTGTAAACGCAATGTATGAGATGTACGGCTTAGGTGACAATAGCCTTTTGGGAATTCTCAAAGGCTATTTTAGCTGGCTTGGTGCGTTGTTTACATTTGACCTCGGAACAAGCTTTGTTTATGGTATTCCCGTTGCTGATGTTATTTTTGAGCATATGGGCATATCATTCGCAATTTCTTTGATTGCAACTGTATTTGAGTTTATGATTGCTATTCCTTTGGGAATTACAGCTGCTACTCATCAGTACAGCCTTCGTGACTACATCGTAACAATTTTTGTTATGATTGGTATTTCACTTCCGTCCTTCTTCTTCGGACAGTGGTTAAAAGATATATTTGCATTCAAATTAGGATGGTTCCCCGCATCAGGTCTTGTAAACGCTACTGCATCTTATACAGGTGCAGAGCTCTTGCTCGACTATGTAAGACATATGTTTATTCCAATTCTCACCATCGTTATTTTGAGTATCGGTGCTCGAATGAGAATGACAAGAACAAATATGCTCGAGGTTATGAATTCTGACTATATCAGAACAGCCCGTGCAAAAGGCTTGAAAGAAAGCGTAGTTATCAATAAGCACGCTTTCCGAAATACATTGATTCCGTTGGTTACATCATTGGCAGGACTTTTACCGTCACTTTTCTCAGGTGCTATTATCACCGAGCAGGTTTTCGACCTTCCCGGTATCGGTAATATTGCTCTTGATGCTATGAACCGAGGCGACATTCCCTTTATTATGGGCTATAATATGTTCCTCGCTTTGTTGAGTGTTATCGGTGTGTTGCTTGCTGACCTTATGTATGGTCTTGTTGACCCACGAGTTAAATTAGAGTAAGGAGGCGCGTTATGGAAGAAATTACAACTAAAGAGCAAACTCAAGAAGTAATTGACACAGAAGTGCCTCTTGATAAAAATGTCCGTTTAATGTCTCCCACACGAATGGTTGTGCGTAGATTTTTCCGTTCAAAGCTCAGTATTATCGGACTTATTATGGTTATAAGTCTTTTCGTATTCAGCTTTTTAGGACCTCTCGTATATACCGAGTGGGGTGAGATTGAGCTTGACGAAAGCGGTAAAACCGAGTATTCAATCACAGAAACTACATATGTGGTAAACGGCGAAGAATACACAGTACGTCAGACAACCGAGAAATATCTTAAGGATAATTTCCTTGCTCCGCCCTCATCAGAGCATATTTTAGGAACTGATAATGAGGGTTATGATATTTTTGTTCGTCTTATGTATGGTGGCAGAATTTCGTTGATAGTAAGCTTCCTTGCAGTTTTCTTGATTACTATTCTTGGCGTTTTACTTGGTGGTATTGCAGGCTTCTTCGGCGGAGTAATTGACAATATCATAATGCGTGTTTGTGACGTTTTGATTTGCTTACCCGGTATCCCGATTTTGCTTATTATCAGTACCATTCTTGATGCGTCTGAAATTGACGCAAAATATAGAATCTATCTCTTGATGATTTATCTTACTTTTATTTCTTGGCCGGGAACAGCACGTCTTGTGCGTGGTCAAATTCTCTCACTTCGTGAGCAGGAATATATGGTTGCCGCAGAAGCAATGGGATATTCAACAGGCAGAAAGATTTTCAAGCATCTTGTTCCCAATGTTATGCCTCAGCTTATTGTTCAAATGAGCTTGAGCCTTGGCAGTATGATTCTTTATGAAGCTACACTTTCATACTTGAATTTGGGTGTTAAAGCACCATATGCCGCTTGGGGTACAATGATAAATATTATTTCAACAAATCAGGATATTCTTCAGAATCACCTGAATGTTTGGGTGCCTGCCGGTATCTGCATTGTTATTGCTGTTTTAGGCTTTAACTTTGTTGGTGACGGCTTGCGTGACGCCCTTGACCCGAAAGCGAGGAGATAAGTTATGAGTAAAAAAACTAATGGAAACTATCTTTCGGGTAAAGAAATCCGTGCAATCGCCAAAGAGAATAAAAAGATTATGAAACGCCTTGAGGCTGAAAAGTATCGCAAGGCAGAAGAGTCAGAATATCTTTCAGAAATGAAAAATTCTGATAATATTCTTGAAATTGACGATTTACACACCTATTTCTTCACAGAGCAGGGTGTTGTTAAAGCGGTAAACGGTGTATCATTTGATATTCCTAAAAATGCTACTGTCGGTGTTGTTGGTGAGTCGGGTTGCGGTAAATCAGTAACAAGTATGTCTGTTATGCGTCTTTTGCAGGGACCTACTGGCCAGATTTATTCAGGTTCAATCCGTTTTAATGCAAAAGAGGCCTCGGGCGAAGAAAAAATTTATGATATCGCCAAAATGCCTATTCACGATATTCATAAAATCCGTGGAAGTCAGATTGCTATGATTTTCCAAGAGCCTATGACATCTCTTAATCCCGTTTTCACAATCGGTCAGCAGCTTGACGAGGTTACCTTTATTCATAATCCCAAGGCTACTAAAGAGATGGCAAAGGATAAGTCAATTGAAATGCTTAATCTTGTTGGTATTGCAATGCCTGAGCGCGTTTATGGCTCATTCCCACACGAATTGTCAGGTGGTATGCGTCAACGTGTAATGATTGCAATGGCACTTGCAAGCGACCCACGTCTAATTATTGCAGATGAGCCCACAACTGCTCTTGACGTTACAATTCAGGCGCAGATTCTCGATTTGCTTCGCGACCTTAAGACTAAAATTGACGGCTCAATTATGCTTATTACTCACGATTTGGGTATTATTGCCGAAATGGCAGACTATGTTGTAGTTATGTACGCGGGTAGAGTAATTGAAAAGGGTACGGTTGCAGAGATTTTCCATAATCCTATGCACCCCTATACAATCGGTTTGCAGAAATCAAAGCCTACTTTAGATTCTGATAGCGATACTCTCTTTAATATCCCCGGTAACGTGCCTAACCCTATCAATATGCCCAATTACTGTTATTTCAAGGAAAGATGTGCACAGTGCACAGGTAAATGCTCCGGCGATTATCCTGAAATGATTCAGGTAAGCCCCACTCATTTTGTTGCCTGCCACTTGTACGATGAGGACCAAAACAATGGCTGATGAAAATAGAATAGAAACATTTGATTCGGAAGCCATTTTAGAGGTTCAGAACCTTCGCAAATGCTTTCCAATAAAGAAAACAATGACAGGTAAGGTAACCCAAGAGCTTATCGCGGTTGACAATGTTTCATTTTCACTTAAAGCAGGTGAAACACTCGGTATCGTAGGTGAGTCAGGTTGCGGTAAGACTACGTTGGGACGAGCAATTCTCAAATTGCATCAGCCCACAAGCGGTAGAATTATCTTTGAGGGTAAGGATATTACTGATTATAAATCTGCACAGATGCGTGAAATTCGTAAAAAAATGCAGATTATTTTCCAAGACCCTTATTCATCGTTACCACCTCGTAGCACAGTTGGTGGTATTCTTTCAGAGCCCGTTGAAGTGCACCATATCGTGCCAAAGAATGAGGTTAAGGATTATGTTCTCGACTTAATGGAAAAGTGCGGACTTCGTGATTATTATTACGAGAGATATCCTCACGAATTTTCAGGTGGTCAGCGTCAGAGAATTTGTATCGCTCGTGCTCTTTCTGTTAATCCCAAACTTGTAGTGTGCGACGAGCCTGTTTCAGCTCTTGACGTGTCAATTCAGGCACAGATTATCAACTTGCTTAAAAAATTACAGCAGGATATGAACTTGACATATTTGTTCATTTCTCACGACTTGTCAGTTGTTAAGTTTATTTCTGATAAAATCGGTGTTATGTATTTGGGTTCAATGGTTGAGTTTGGTACAAAAGAAGACATCTTCTCAAACCCATTACACCCATATACACAGGCGTTATTTTCTGCAATTCCTTATCCTGACCCCGACGTCAAGATGAACCGTATTATCTTGAAAGGTGATATTCCTTCTCCTGCAAATCCACCTAAGGGCTGTCGTTTCCATACACGTTGCCCACACGCAAAAGATATTTGCAAAGAAGTAACACCCGAATATAAAGATTATGGTAACGGTCATTGTGCAGCGTGTCACTTGTTAGATTAATGTTTTGAGGAGTCACTACTTATGGCTAAAAAGAAAAAAGAAAAAATTACATATGTAGATGACGGCAGAACTATTGCTGATATGTCCGGTCTTTCAAATAACAGAACTAACTGGACAAAGCGAGGCACAACCTCAAGCCCAAAAGAAATCTGGCGAACATATTGGAGTGCTGTTAAAATGATGGTAAAGCCAATGCTTGTAACAATCGGTTTTATCTGTGCAGTATTTTTAATATTATCAATTCTTTTTTGGCTAATGTAAAATTAAAAGAGCGGAACTAAATTGTTTCGCTCTTTATTTTATGTTGTAATTTGGAAAAATGTGTGATATACTAAATTTATTAATGAGCAATCGCAGAAAAGAGTGATGTTTGTGTTCAAAAGTGCAGGATATGTTCTTAAAGAAAATTTCCAAAATCTCTTTAGAATTTATTCAATTGCAAAATATGAGTTGCTTGCTGACATGCGAAACAGTAAGCTTGGCTTATTCTGGAATTTTGCTAACCCTGTAATTCAGGTTTTAACATATTGGTTTGTTTTTGGCTACATTATGAACCGTAAAGATGTTGACGGTATTCCATATATTCTTTGGATGCTCGGTGGTATTGTTATTTGGTTCTTCTTGAGTCCTTGTATTACCGATGGTTGTAACGCGATTTACAGAAAAACCGATGTTATAACAAAAATGAAATTTCCCGTAAGTATTTTGCCAATGACGGTGGTGCTTAATAAGCTTTTTGACCATTTCTGTATGATGGTTGTGCTTGTAATAGTGTTTGCGCTTTTTGGTTATTTCCCAAGCTTGCATTGGTTAGGACTTATCTATTATCTTATTTGTGCAATTGTTTTTGCAACCGCACTTTCTTTGACAACATCAGTTCTCAATATGCTTGCACGTGATACACGTAAGCTTATTCTTGCTTGTATGCGACTTCTTTTGTATCTCTCACCAATTCTTTGGAGTATGGATTATGTTAAGCATCCAACATTAAGCAAGATTATTGCCTGCAACCCCATTGCTTATATTGTAAGCGGTTACAGAGATTGCTTTTTCTATCACGAAGGCTTGTTCCACGAGCCGTGGTTAGATATAGTGTTCTGGTGCATTACAATTGCCCTCTTTATGTTCGGTAGTAAAATGATGTATAAGTTCCGTACAAGATTTATTGATATGATTTAAGAGGCTGTTATGAGTAGAGAAGTAGTAATTGAGTTTAAAAACGTATCAAAAATTTATAAACTGAAAAGAAAAGACAAGCAGGTTGCAAAAGACCAGAAAAGTCAAGATTTCTATGCCTTGAAGGATATTTCTTTTCAAATTGAAAAGGGTCAGGTTGTGGGTATCCTTGGTACTAACGGCTCGGGTAAATCCACAATGTCATTGGTACTTGCGGGTATTGCTGCACCTAATGAAGGCTCAATCGAGGTTAAAGGTGAGCAGGCACTTATTGCCGTTCAGACAGGTCTTAATAATCAGCTTACAGGTCTTGAAAACATCAAGCTTAAAGGTGCACTTCTTGGTCTTTCAAATAAGAGAATTCAAGAGATTATTGACGGTGTAATCGATTTTGCTGAAATCGGCGATTTCCTTTATCAGCCTGTTAAAAAGTATTCAAGCGGTATGAAATCCCGCCTTGGCTTCTCAATCAACCTTTGTCTTGACCCCGATATTCTTATTGTTGACGAGGCTTTGTCCGTAGGTGATAAGGGATTTGCAAATAAGTGCCTTAAAAAGATGAACGAGCTTAAAGCACAAGGCAAGACTATCATATTCATTTCTCATTCCTTGCCACAGGTACGCGAATTCTGTGACTCTGCAATCTGGCTTGAAGGCGGTAAGCTTAAAGAATATGGTGATGTTAAAACAGTTTGCGACAATTATGCCGCTTATGTTGACCGCTATAATAAATTGAGTGATGCCGAAAAGAAAGCAGAGCTCGACGCAAAATTCAAAGAACGTATTATCAAAGGCGCAGAACCAAGCCCACTTCGTAAGCTTGTACGCAAAATCCGTAAAAAACTTAAAAAGTAAAAATTTAGAGCTATCCAAATCGGATAGCTCATTTTTTATGCCTCTTTTGTCAAAGGGAGGGGGACCGCAGAATGCGGTGGAGGGATTCACTTTAATCATTTTTATACAATTTATTTTATGTTGATTTTTTTATTTCTCCGTGGTATACTAAAAATGCGACACAACTGAATAGACAAATGTGGGAGTAGTATTTTTATTTATGGTAAAAATGCATACTCTATCTTTGCATACTCTCATGTTTGTCAAAGTTGTGTCGCAGCAATCGGAGTTATGCGTTTTATGTGCGTTGACTTCGGTTGACGCACTTTTTTATTGAAACGAGGTGTATAAAGTCAATTTTTTAACTATTCTTTTCATAGAAAGCTCTTTTCTTAAATTCTTTTTCTAAATAATTTTCATAACATGTGTCACAAAATGGTTGTTTAAAACGATTTATATTAATAGTATGGTGAATTATTTAAAAATTCATCATATAATATAATAAGGAGGTAAATTATGACAAGCATTAGCCTAAAAAAAGTATCAGTTTTCATATTAATTATAGGAATTTTATGTACTTGTCTGTTCGGTTGTACAGATAAACCTGCATCAGGAAATGATGTAAACAGCACAACCGAATCTACAACAAAGGGGGAGGAAAGCACGACGCTTGGCGACGAAAGTGGTAATGAAGAAGATTCTTCTGTCCACAAAGAAAAATCCCCAGTAAAAAAAGACGATGAAACTACAACAAAGAAAAAAACAAACGTAAAAGAAAGTTCAACAAAAAAAGTGGACAAAGAGACCACAACTAAAGGCACTACAACTACAGAATCCACAACAGAAGCATATACTCCAACACCTTTAGTGCCTCTCACAGCAGAACAAGAGTTGAAAATTAAAGAAGATTATTTGGAATATAGAAAAAAAACAGTTGAGAATACAGGTAATCCCGATATGTATAATAATAAAAGTCTTGAAGATATTGTAATAAATAAATATTATGGAACTTATGGTGGTTGTGTAGTGGTATCTATAAATATGAATAATGATATTCCTCCAGCAGATGATATAGAAGAGGAAATTGAAAATTACAAATTTGTTTTTTCCTCTCGTAAAAGAGGAATTAGTGTGTATTACAATGGTTCTTTTACTTCTTTAAGTGATGCTTATGAAATGGGCATGCTTTCTAAACAAAATATTAGAGATATTCATTTTTATCACCAAGACTAATGTTTGAATATTTATTTTGAAGACAATAGTCGTAAGTTATATAAGAAAAGAGTTTTTAGATATGAAAAGAATGTTGAAAAAATTTTTATCTATTATCATTTCTGTTTTTATCGTATTGCAGTTGATGCCAATGTTTGTATTTGCAGATAATTTAATTATTGAACATACAATTGATAATGTTGAAACAGATGTAACTTTAGAGGAAAAAGTATGTTGCACAGCAACATTAGAAGATGATTTTTCTGATGATTGTGTTTTGGTTGTTATTGACCATGCAAATAGCATAATTGACAGAGTTTTTACTGCTTCTGATTTTCCTGAAGTAGATGTTAAAACAATAACATATCTTACATCACCAATTACCCCACTTTTTGAAGAAAGTGAAACAGAGGAAGAAGTACAAAAAAAGGCAGAAATTTTAGCATTAACAAATGTTGAAGAGTTTAATCACATTATTCGCATTGAATTGAACGTAAAAGGGAAGAAAAAAGTTCTTGAAGCAATTAGAATATTAGAAACTTTTGATTTTGTGATAAGTGCTGAGCCTAATTATGTTATAAAAATTGGTAATGATGAAGAATCCTACGATTTAACAACAGTTTCATTGCAAAAAGAATCAGCGTTGAGTATTGCTACTAGTATTACTTCAGTAACTAATGATTCTGATATAAACAAACAGTACGCTTTAGAAAGAATACAAGCTATTAACGCTTGGTCGATTACTACAGGTTCTAAAAATATTCGAGTTGGAATTATTGATTCTGGAATTAGTACTCATTCGGATTTAGTTGATAATTTAGCCGATGGGTGGGATTTTTATAATGAAAATTCTAAAACAGATGATGATAAATCGGGACACGGTACTAAGGTGGCGGGAATTATTGGTGCTGTTGGGAATAATGGAGAGGGCATTTCAGGTATAAATTGGAATATTACTTTGGTTCCATTACAGGTTTTAATTCCTAATAACCCTAACTATAATTTTAGTGGAGACGCAATCATTGAGGCTATAGAATTTGCACGTGAAAACGATATTCCAATTATTAATTGTAGTTTTGGACTTCTCGGTTGGAATGCAATGGAAGAAATTTTAAAAACTTATAAAGGTTTAGCTGTTTGTTCAGCTGGAAATGATGGTATAGACACAGAAAATAATATTCATTATCCATCGGGTTTTGATTATGATAATATTATTTCTGTTGCGGCAAGCAATAAGGCTGATGATTCTTTGTATGAAACATCCAATTATGGAGTAACCACTGTAGACTTAGCAGCTCCAGGCGAATTGGTTTGGAGTACAAACAAAAATAATGGTTATGGTTACATTCAACAAACCTCCTGTGCCGCACCTCATGTCGCAGGCGTAGCCGCGCTGATATTAAGTGTCCGTCCTGAATTAAGTGCGGAACAAGTAAAGGCTTGTATTCTCAACGGTGTTGATAAAGTTGATGCGTTGGAGGGTAAATGCGTGACAGGTGGTCGTTTGAATGCATATAAAGCAGTTCAATATGCACTTTCTTATCCTGCTGACCAAATGGTATCAGGTGACTTTGACGGTGACGGTAAAGAAGATGTAGCATCAATTGTATCGCTTATGGGATATGGTGGAGCTAACAATAGTATTGAAATTCAGGTCACACGTGGCGGAACAGACACATCTGTTGTATGGCACTCAACAACAAAATTCAATGGCACAAAAATCCAAGGCAGAGTAACAGCAGGTGATTTTAACGGTGACGGTAAAGATGACATTGCAGTAATGTACGATTATGATAATAATCAACCCAAAATACTTGTATTTCTTTCTACAGGAAGTTCTTTCCAAAATTGGACTGCTTGGCATCTTGAAACTGGTTTTTACAATCCTGAAAGAATAACAGGTCGTTTTACTGCAGGCGATTTTAATGGTGATGGTAAAGATGACATTGCTACTATGTATGATTATGCTAACCATACCGCAAAAATACTCGTGTTTATTTCAAATGGTTCATCATTTAATACTTGGACCCCTTGGTTTATAGAAGACACCCCATATTATTATAATCCATCTAACGTTGCAGGTCGCTTTGAAGCCGGAGATTTCAACGGGGACGGTAAGGATGATATTGCAACCTTGTATTATTATGCAAACGAAACAACAAAAATCCATGTTTTCCTTTCACAAAGCAATACGTTCAGTTGGTTTGAAACATGGTATAGCCAAATGAACCCAAGATATTATAATTGTGATAATGTGTTAGATAGATTTGAAGTAGCCGATTTCAACGGCGATGGTAAAGATGATGTTGCCACTATGTATAATTATGGTAGTGGAACTATGCAATTGCATGTGTTTACATCTACCGGAAGTGCTTTAAACAATTGGAGCACTTGGTATAACAGAAATGCAACAGGCACATATTATGCTGACACAACAACGGCTTTTCTTGCTTGTGATGCAAATGGTGATGGCAAATCTGATATTGCTTCAAGATATAATTATCGTAATTCGGTAAGTTCATTATTGTATTTTAAATCTACAGGTTCATCATTTAATGAGTTTACCAAATGGGTTAAGGCGTTATAAAATAAACAAATTAAGAAAATTGGGCTATCTCATAAAACGAGATAGCCCACTATTTGTTATGTTATTTAATTCTTCAAACTCTGCAACGGTGCGGGAATTCGTCCGCCGCGGTTAATAAATTTAGCGGGGGATGCGGTATTTAATTTCATAACAGGACCATAGCCCAAAAGTCCGCCGAAATTGAGGGTATCTCCGATATTTTTACCAATTGCGGGGATAAGACGAACTGCGGTAGTCTTTGAGTTAACCATACCGATTGCCGCCTCGTCAGCGATAATACCCGAAAGAACTTCGGCTGTTGTGTCACCGGGCACAATAATCATATCAAGACCAACAGAGCAAACACAAGTCATCGCTTCAAGCTTTTCAATGGTGAGTGCACCGCTTGTAGCTGCCGCAATCATACCTGCGTCCTCTGAAACAGGAATAAATGCACCTGAAAGTCCGCCAACGTGTGAAGATGCCATTACGCCACCTTTTTTAACTGCATCGTTTAGAAGTGCAAGACAAGCAGTTGTGCCATGCGCACCGCACTGCTCAAGTCCCATTTCTTCAAGTATGTAAGCAACTGAATCGCCAACAGCGGGAGTGGGGGCGAGTGATAAGTCAACAATACCGAATGGCACATTAAGTCTTTTTGAAGCTTCTTTAGCCACCAACTGCCCCATTCTTGTAATCTTGAATGCGGTACGCTTAACCATATCCGCAACTTCGGTAATATCTGCATTTGGGATTTTAGAGATTGCTGAACGCACAACACCGGGGCCCGAAACTCCGACATTGATTACACAGTCGGGCTCGCCAACACCATGGAATGCACCTGCCATAAAGGGATTGTCTTCAGGCGCATTGCAGAATACAACCAGCTTTGCAGGTCCAATACAACCTTTGTTAGCAGTAACCTCTGCAGATTCTTTTATAATCTGTCCCATCATTTTAACAGCGTCCATATTAATTCCCGCTTTTGTTGAGCCAATATTTACTGATGAGCAAATGTGGTCTGTTACATCAAGAGCCTCGGGAATACTGCGAATAAGCGCCTCATCGCCCGCGGCAAAGCCTTTTTGAACGAGTGCTGAATAACCACCGATAAAGTTCACACCAACGGTCTGTGCAACTCTTTCAAGGGTTTTCGCATACATTACAGGGTCACCCTTGCCCGATGCCAAAATCATTGAAATGGGTGTAACCGAAATTCTTTTGTTGATAATCGGAATACCATATTCCTTTTCAATGTCTTCACCGGTTTTAACAAGGTTTTCTGCTTTTCTTGTCATTTTCTCATAGATTTTATCACAGGTAGATTGTGCATCACCTGTGCAACAATCAAGCAGAGAAATACCCATTGTAATTGTTCTAATATCAAGATTTTCGTCTTGAATCATATTAATTGTTTCAAGTATATCGTGAGTATTAATCATTATAAATTCCTCAAATTCTGTGCATTGAATTGAAAATATCCTCGTGCATTACGTGGATTGAAAGTGCCATTTCGTTGCCGATAGCAGTAACCTTATCTGAAAATTCAGTAAAAGGCACATTTGCTTTTTCTAAATCAACAAGCATAATCATACAGAACATATCTTGTAAAATTGACTGTGAAACCTCAATAACATTAACGCCATTTTCTGCACAAACGGTAGAAACCTTTGCGAGAATACCGACCATATCTTTACCAACTACGGTAATAATACCTCTCATATTAAATTACCTCCAAAATAGATTAATAACATTTTATCATAAAAAAACTTTTATGTGAATATCAATATTTTTCAAAATTTGTTGAAAAATATGTTAGATTTATAGTAAAATAGGCATAAGGTGATAAATATGTATAAAAATTTTGTGGATTTACATGTGCATACCGACAATTCCTTTGACGGAAATCATTCGGCGACATTTTTCTGTGAAAAAGCAGAGTTTATGGATTTAAGAGCTATTGCTTTTACCGACCATTGTGAAGTTGACCAGTTCCGCGGTGACGATAATTACGAAAAAAGAATATATCAGGCATTTTTCGAGGTTGCAAAGGTTCGTTCTGCATTCAGAGGGAAATTGATTGTGCTTAACGGCATTGAACTTGGTCAGCCCGCATACGATATTGAATGTGCAGAGGATATTATAACACGATATGATTATGACCAGATTTTAGGCTCAGTTCATAATCTTCGCGGTAAAGAAGATTTTTATTTTATGGAAAATCTTAAATATGACGAAGCAGAAAAACTTCTTGGCGAATACTTTGATGAAATCCTTGAAATGCTTAAATGGGGTAATTTTGATGTGCTTGCACACCTTACTTATCCATTAAGATACTTTTATTCAAAATCTAATCTCACAATTGATTTAAACAAGTTTAAAAAACAGATTGACGAAATTCTCTTTATGACTGCAAAAACTGATAAAGCTCTTGAAATCAATACTGCAGCACTTCGTCAGCCACTCAATAAGCTTTCACCCGAGGTTGATATTTTAAAGAGATACAAAGAGCTTGGCGGTAAATTCCTGTCAGTTGGCTCTGATGCTCATTATGCCGAGCATCTCGCGGCAGATATTGACAAGGCTTATGATGCGGCACTCAAGGCAGGCTTTAACAATATTGCATTTTTCCAAAAGCGTACACCAATGTTATTAAAAATTGAAACAGAGGTATGATTTATGAAAGTAAAAGCAGCAGCTAAAATCAACTTAATGCTCGATATTCTCAAAAAACTCGATAATGGTTATCATAGTCTTTTTATGATTATGCAGTCCGTTGACTTGTATGACACTGTAACTGTTGAAAAAAATAGTATAAATGAAATAATTATCAAGTGCAATACAGAGGGCGTGCCCTTTAATGAAAAGAATATTGCTCACAAATGCGCAAGGGCATTTTTCGATTTTTGCAATATTACTGACAGGGGAGTTACAATCGAAATCGAAAAGAATATTCCTATGGCGGCAGGTGTTGCGGGCGGCAGCGCAGACGGTGCGGCTGTGCTTTATTGTCTGAATAAGATTTACGAAACAAACCTTACCGATAGAGAACTTGCTGTAATTGGCAATAAGGTTGGTGCGGATATTCCGTTCAGCTTAACGGGCGGAACTGCAGTTACCCTCGGAACAGGTAATGTAATTGCACCTGTTACAGATTTGCCAGAGTGTTACATAGTTCTTGCAAAGCCCGAACAAAATGTTTCAACTCCCGAAGCTTATGCAGAGTATGATGCACTTACACGTGTTCGTCACCTCGACAGAGTATCAATGATTGACGCTGTTTCAAACGGTGATTATGAGAAAATTTGTTCTCTTTGTGGAAATGTATTTGAACAGGCTGTTGAAGTACCGAAAAGACCCCATATTAAAGGCGTTATGCGCAAATGTGGTGCAGATGCCGCTTGTATGAGTGGCAGCGGCCCAACAGTTTTCGGTATTTTCAGCGATAAAGAAAAAGCCGAGCAATGCTGTGAAAAGCTTTGCAAAAAATATGAAAACGTATACCTCTGCAAGCCTGTAAATAAGGGCATAGTTGAAATATAAAATTTAAGGCTCGGGTTTACTCCTGAGCCTCATTTTTTATGTATTCAAATAATTTTTGACAACCGAGTGACACATCGTTATATGTAGTGGTAAAATCTCTTGTATACCAAGGGTCTGCAACATCGCGGTCAATATTTGCGAAACTTAATAATTTGTGAAGCTTATTATCTTTATCATAACCTATAATTCTGTTGATGTTTCGCATATTTGCGCTGTCCATTCCGATTATGAAATCATATTTTTCATAGTCGGATTTTTTTAGCTGAACTGCTTGGCGCTTCGTGTAGGGAATGCTCATTTCATCAAGGATTTTCTTTGTTCCCCAATGCGTATCATTTCCGATTTCTTCGGTGCTCGTTGCACTTGAACAAATGTAAAATTCATTTTCACAATTATTCTTTTTTACAATATCTTTCATCACAAATTCCGCCATAGTAGAACGGCATATATTTCCGTGGCAAACGAACATTATTTTAATCATATAATCACCATAATAAATATATCATAATTAGCGAATATTTCAACCCTTCAATTCATATTAATTTATGACCGATAAGGAGGGTTTTGCTTTGAAAGATTTAGTTGAGGAAAGAGCAGCAATGCTTGGGGAATACATTGTTGAGAACGAGGCGACAGTTCGTGCCGCCGCAAAGGTGTTTGGAATAAGCAAAAGTACAGTACATATGGATGTTGCTCAAAGACTAAAAAAATTTGACCCTGCGTTGTATGGTCAGGTGAGAAAAGTTCTTGAAGTAAACAAGGCACAAAGGCATATTCGCGGTGGTCTGGCAACAAAAGAAAAATATATGTCTAAAAAGTGATTTAATGTACATAATTTTCCTTTTAACACTTGAAATTTAACTATATTCGTGTATAATACTATGTGTAAAAATATGTACATATATCACTTGAAAGGTGGACAATATAGTGGCAGACGAGAAAAATCTCTTTGTTGACCTTGAGCAT
>CALFTO010000142.1 GCA_937916195.1 uncultured Clostridia bacterium | reverse complement strand
CGAATTTTGCAAGATTTTCAACTTCGCTCTGCTCAAAAGTTCTAATCATAATACCGTCAAGATAGCGTGAAAGAACGCGCGCTGTGTCCTGAATTGGCTCACCACGTCCAATTTGAAGGTCACGATTTGAAAGGAAAAGTGCCTGACCGCCAAGCTGGTACATACCTGTTTCAAAAGAAACACGGGTACGGGTTGATGATTTTTGAAAAATCATACCAAGTGTCTGCCCTGCAAGACGGTGGTGTTTAATTCCGTTTTTATTTTCATATTTCAACTGGTCTGCAAGATTAAGAATGTCTGTGATTTCTTCAGTTGAAAGTGAAAGCATATTTAAAAGATGTTTCATTATTCTACTCCTATAAAAAGTCAAGTGGGTTTCACCAACTTGCTGTATTTTTTGTAATTTTGATAACCAAAATCGGTTATATAATAAGGGCAATGCCTCAATGTCATAAACGTATAAGATGTATGATAATTATATTTTCTATTTAAATTATGGTAACCATATTGTTTTCATAAAGTATTGCGGATTCGTCAGTAATACAAACAAAAGGTTTGTCGGATATTAACTGATTGTTAAAACTTTTCTCATAATGAGGAACCACATATTTATCAATTAGCTCTAAAGCATGAAAATTTATTAATCCAGTATCATTTTCATCTAAAAAACAAATATGGTCTATGGTTGGTGATGTGACTACGCTTCCTGCACTTACACCTACATATACAGTTCCTTTCTCAATAGCTCTAATTATCTTGTTATCTAATCCAAATTCTTTGAGTTTTGATAATAAATAATAAGCATTTCCTCCACAAACAAAAATACAATCAACAGACTCAAAATATTCAGAGGTTTCATTCACCGCATCTATGTCGAACCAAATTATATTATCTTTTTTTACTCCTGATTCAATTAACTCGTCGTATGATTTTTTCACATATATCATTTCATCCTCGGTACGAGAAGCAGTAGGAATAAAAAGAACAGAAACATTTTCAATAGGCTTTATAAATTGTGATTTGAATGCAAACTTTATTTTTTTAGTAGATAAGCCATTTGATGTTAACAATATTCTTTTCATATTATATTTTCTCCTCTTTTAATATTTTTTCAAGAATATTTACTCCCCTGTCGATTTCTTCTTTAGTAATAACAAGTGGTGGTAACATACGAAGTTTTGTTTTAGCGGTGAGGATTAAAAGACCATTCTCACTGCATTTTTTGGCAATTTCGCTTGCATTTTTAGTCTTAAGCTCAATACCAAGCATAAGACCAAGTCCTGTAACGGATTTAACTTCTGGGATTTCTGCAAGTTTTGTTCGTATGTACTCCCCTTTTGCTGTAACCTCATTCATAAAGTCATCAGTTAAGCAATTGAGAATATATTTAGCACCCGCACAAGCAACCGGGTTTCCGCCAAAGGTTGTACCGTGAGTACCGGCAGTCAATATATTAGCACATTTGGGGGTACAAAGACAAGCGCCCATTGGAAGACCGTTGCCAATACCTTTTGCAATTGTTACAACATCAGGTGAAATTCCTGCGTGTTCATAAGCGAAAAGCTTACCTGTTCTGCCCATACCTGTTTGCACTTCGTCAATAATTAAAAGTATATCTTTTTCCTTACAAACCTTTTCAACAGTTTTAAGATATTCATAATCTGTCGGCACAACACCGCCCTCACCCTGAACAATTTCAAGGATGATTGCACAAACTGTGTCATCCGCCATTTCTAAAAACTGTTCGGTGTTACCTGACTCTGCATACCTGAACCCCTGCACAAAGGGGTCAAAGAATTTGTGATAATGCTCCTGACCTGTTGCAGTGATTGTAGCCATTGTTCTGCCGTGAAAAGAGTTCACAAGAGTTATTATATTGTATCGGTTTTCACCGTATTTATCAAAACTGTATTTACGAGCCAGTTTAATTGCACACTCGTTTGCCTCAGCACCCGAATTACAAAGGAAAACACGATTAAATCCTGTTTTTTTCGTGAGCATATCGGCATATTCAGCAACAGTAGAATTATAATAAAGGTTTGATGTGTGCTGAACTTTGCAAAGTTGCTCTGTAACAGCCTTAATCCAACCCTCATTGTTATAACCCAATGAATTAACACCAATACCTGAACCAAAGTCGATAACTTGCTTACCTTCACTGTCAACGAATGTTGCACCGCTACCCTTTTCTATTGACACAGGAAAATGTGCATAAGTCGGCATTAAGGAGTTATCTGCCTGATTTTTAATCAATTCTAAAGCCATATTTCTTCACCTATGAAAGAGTTTTTAATGTGAGAATATTTCTTTCTGTAACAATGAAAAAACCGCAAGGAATATGTTGATATTTCGAGGATTTTTGAAGCAGTTACAGGAGAAATAGACCACATTAAAGGAACATTGTACCAATACCACTATCTGTGAGCATTTCTATCAAAATTGAATGTGGTATTCTGCCGTCGATAATATGTGTACGTTTAACACCACGGCGTACCGCCTCAACACAGCAATCAATCTTTGGAATCATACCGCCTTTAATAACGCCCTGACTCTTAAGTTGTGGCACTTCGCTGACATTTACGCTGTGAATAAGTGTGCTTTCATCATCTTTATCTCGCAAAAGACCGCGGACATCTGTCATAAGAAGTAGTTTTTCGGCACTCAATGCCGCAGCAATTTTAGCCGCAGCAATATCAGCATTGATGTTATAAACCTCTCCGTTTTCACCGCCACCAACAGTTGAAATTACAGGAATATAGTGTTGTTCAAGAATTCCGTCAACCAAAGTTGTATCAACATCAATAATGTCACCCACAAAACCGATGTCCTTATCCTCAACTTTTTTAGCCTTAATCATGCCGTCGTCAAGACCACAAATACCGATTGCGTGACCACCATGAAGATGAAGATGATGCACAAGACGTTTATTGACTTTACCCGCAAGCACCATCTGCACAACGTCAACTGTTTCCTCGTCAGTATAGCGAAGTCCGTCAACAAATTTTGACTCCTTGCCGATTTTATTAAGCATTTCGTTGATTTCAGGTCCACCACCATGAACAAGAACAACATTAATGCCAACTGAACGAAGAAGTACAATGTCAGTCATAACTGCATCCTGCAAATCTTCATTTATCATAGCGTTTCCGCCGTATTTAATAACTACTGTTTTACCGTGATATTGCTGAATATAAGGAAGCGCCTGTACCAGCACCTCACTACGGTCAGCGTGAGTAAGTTTTGAAATATCCATATTATCCTCCGGATAAATGCAAAGTGCAAAATGCAAAATGTGCGTACTATTGGAAATTAGGTTCTGTAATCACCGTTGATTTTTACATATTCATAGGTCAAGTCGCAACCGTAAGCTGTGGCTTCACATTCGCCGTCGTTGAGATTTACTTTTATTGTGATTTCATCTTCAAGAAGAATTTCTTTTGCTTTTTCTTCTGAAAATTCAATACCGGCACCATTTTTACAAACAAAAATTTCACCTTTGTTATTACTGAATGAAACCTCAATTTTTGTGACATCAATGTCAGCACCCGCATAACCAAGAGCACATAAAATTCTGCCCCAATTAGCATCCGCACCAAACATTGCAGTTTTTACAAGTGGTGAGCAGATAACAGACTTTGCACAAGTACGTGCAATATCTTCTGTCGGTGCATTGAAAACATCGCATTCTACAAGCTTTGTTGCACCTTCACCGTCTTTTGCAAGCATTCTTACAACATAGTTACATATTTTGAAAAGTGCTCTTTGGAATTTCTGGAAATTCTCATTATCTTCTGTAATTCTATCGTTTCCACAAAGTCCGTTTGCCATAATTGCAACGGTATCGTTTGTTGATGTATCACCGTCAACACTCAGCATATTATAACTTCTGTTTACGCACCATGTAAGTGCTTGCTTAAGCATTTCGGGTGAAATGTCTGCATCAGTTGTGATGAATGACAGCATTGTAGCCATGTTGGGATGAATCATACCGCTACCTTTTGCAATTGCACCGATTGTACAGGTCTTGCCGTCGAGGTCAAAAGATACTGAAATTGTCTTTTTTACTGTATCAGTAGTCATAATTGCTTCCGCAGCAGAATCAGAGCCGTTACTATTGAGTCCGTCAACCAATTCTTGCATACCATTCTTTATAGGCTCAAGGTCAATAGGCTGACCAATAACACCCGTTGAAGCGACAATTACATCACTTGCTGAAACGCCTGTATATTGTGCTGCCAAATCGCACATTGCCTGTGCTTTGGGGACGCCGTCTGCATTACAAGTGTTTGCAATACCGCTGTTGCAGATTACAGCACGAGCCTTACCATTCTCGAGATTTTTTCTTGTAACTGTAATTGGTGCACCAAACACTAAATTTTTTGTATAGACCGCCGCTGCGTCACATTCCTTTTCGGAAACAATAAGCATAAGGTCTTTTTTTGTCTTATTCTTACGGATTCCGCAATGAATTCCGTTAGCTTTAAAACCTTTAGGTGAGGTAACGCCACCATTGAGATTAATTTTAATTGAAAATGCCATAATATTTTTGAATCCCTCCACCGTCTTCGACGGTCCCCCTCCCTTTGACAAGGGAGGCTATTTATATATTCAATTGATATTTGGGGTCAACACCCATTTTCACATTCAAGCATTGAACTGCGGCACCAGAAGCACCCTTGCCAAGATTATCATATCTTGCGATTAAAAGAATTCTATCATCATTACCGCAGACTGTGATTTCCATACCATCATTTTCACTCATTTTATTACCTGCGATAAATCCGTTTTCGTCCATATTTTCTTTATACATTACAATATCTGAATTGTATTTTTCTTTGTAAACCGTTTTTATATCCTCTGCAGTTTTACCGTCTTTCAAATCCTTTTTGAAAAGTGGCACTGTCATAACCATACCGCTGAAATAATCACAGATATATGGTGAGAAGATAGGTTCATTGTTAAGGCCTGAAATTGCTTTCATTTCTTTTAAATGCTTGTGCTGTTGAGTAAGAGCATATTCTCTTGGAGCATCTAAAAGATAATCTCTTTCAGCATCTTCATACTGTGCGATACCACTTTTACCTGCGCCGCTATAACCTGAAATTGCATGACAGGCAATGCATATATCCTTATCTATAATTCCTGCATCAACAAGTGGTTTAACAAGGGCTAAAAATCCGCTTGCATAACAACCGGGCACAGCAATTCTCTTTGAGTTTTTAAGTTTATTATCAAAATCCTCTGACAATTCAGGGAAACCATAAGCCCAACCCTCATTTGTGCGATGTGCAGTTGATGTATCGATTACGATTGTGTTGTCATTTTCGATAAGACTTACTGCCTCAACTGCCGCCGCGTCAGGAAGGCAAAGAAATGCTATGTCAGAAGAATTAAGTGCTTTTTTACGAGCATCCGTATCTTTTCTTAAATCTTCGGGAAGTGTAATCAATTCAACATCTTCCCTTTTTGCTAGACGGTCAAAAATCTTAAGGCCTGTTGTGCCCTGACTACCGTCAATGAATATTTTTGTCATATAATAGAATCCCTCCACCGTCTTTGACGGTCCCCCTCCCTTTAACAAGGGAGGCAGAATAGGTTTATTTATTTAATTTTCTTACACGCCCAACTTGTGCAAGCACATTCTGTGGAGCTGGTCCACCGAGAGATGTTCTGTCGTTTACACATTTATCAAGATTAATTGCATCAAACACGCCTTCGTCGAAAATATCGCAAACTGCTTTATAATCTTCTAATGGAAGTGTTTCAAGTGTAAGACCTTTTTTGATGCAGAGTGCTACAAGCTCACCTGTTGCTTTATATGCATCACGGAAAGGAAGACCTTTACCTACAAGATAATCGGCACAGTCAGTTGCATTTATAAATCCGCCTGCTGCTGCTTTTCTCATATTTTCAGGGAGTGCAGTCATAGTATCCAGCATTGGAATAAATGCAGTAAGGCACATTTTCACTGTATCAAAAGCATCAAAAATTGCCTCTTTATCTTCCTGCATATCCTTGTTGTATGCAAGAGGCAGACCTTTCATCATTGTAAGAAGTGTTGTCAAATCACCAAACACACGACCTGATTTACCACGAATTAATTCTGTGATATCAGGATTTTTCTTCTGTGGCATAATTGATGAGCCTGTTGAAAAAGCATCATCAAGTTCAATGAATTTAAATTCCCATGAGCACCACAATACAATTTCTTCTGAAAAACGTGAAAGATGCACCATAATAATTGAAATTACAGATGCAAGTTCCATACAGAAGTCACGGTCAGAAACTGAGTCGAGTGAATTCTGCATAGCACCATTGAAGCCGAGTGCTTTTGCTGTCATTTCACGGTCTGTATTATATGTAGTCCCTGCCAATGCGCAAGCACCAAGTGGTGAATAGTTCATTCTGTCAGTTGCCTGTAAAAGTCTTTCTTTATCACGAAGAAGCATTTCAGCATAAGCCATTAAATGATGACCAAATGTAATAGGCTGCGCTCTTTGCAAATGAGTGTAACCCGGCATTACAGCACTTGCATATTGTTCCGCTTTTTTACAAAGCACATCTATAAGTTCTGTAAGCTGATTATAAAGTGCATCACACTCATGACGGAGATAAAGTCTTATATCAACTGCAACCTGGTCATTACGGCTTCTCGCTGTATGTAGTCTTTTACCTGCCGAACCAATTCGCGATGTGAGTTCACCCTCAACAAAAGTATGAATATCCTCTGCATTTGGGTCAATCTCTAATTCTCCGCTTTCGATTTCTGACTTAATAGCATTAAGTCCGTCAGTAATCTGAGCAAGGTCCTCTGCAGAGATTATTCCCTGTGCACAAAGCATTGCAGCATGAGCAAGACTGCCGTCAATATCTTCTTTATACATACGGCTGTCAAACTTTATTGATGAGTTAAAATCATTTGTTTTCGGGTCGATTTCTTTTGAAAATCTGCCTTTCCAGAGTTGCATATTATTCACCTTAATTATGTCTATATTAGCACAATACGACAAAGGATAAATCTATCCCTTGTCGTTGTTTATTGGGTTGCGACGGTGAATCCCTCCACCGTCTTCGACGGTCCCCCTCCCTTTAACAAGGGAGGCAAATCATCATATTATTTTAGTTGTTTTCTTCACGCTGTTTATCTAACAAAGCCTTTACTTTGATTGATAAACCGAACAAGTTAATAAATCCTGCTGAATCTTTCTGGTTATATGCACCACCGTCGTCACCAAATGATGC
Source organism: uncultured Clostridia bacterium (assembly GCA_937916195.1). Lineage (GTDB taxonomy): Bacteria > Bacillota > Clostridia > Oscillospirales > Acutalibacteraceae > Fimenecus. The sequence goes on along the minus strand of CALFTO010000142.1, from coordinate 275 downwards.
AACGTTTTCATCATAGAGTGAATAAGGTGAAGTGATACCGGCATTAATGATATTACCCTTATAGAGTTTGAGCTTAACATCACCTGTAACTGTCTTCTGTGTTTCGTCAACAAAAGCAGAAAGTGCCTCACGGAGTGGTGTGAACCAAAGACCATTATAAACAACTTCGCCGAATTTCTGTGCAACGAGTTTCTTATAATGTGATGTGTCACGGTCAAGGCAAATCATTTCAAGAAGTTCGTGTGCCTTGTAAAGAATTGCACCACCCGGAGTTT
>CALFTO010000141.1 GCA_937916195.1 uncultured Clostridia bacterium | reverse complement strand
AAAAAACAGCAGACGGGGTCAGTCGTCTGCTGTTAATTTTATATCTCGATTTCAACTGCTTTTCCTGTTGCCAAGGATTTTTTTGAATCGAGAACTCTTTGATTTGTTGAGCCACGGAATTTGCAATTAAGTGACTTTTTTGCCAATATGAACTTACCGTCAATTAAAATGTCGGTCTGTTCTAAAAGATGCTTCCAACCCTCATTTTTAGCCATTCCTTTGTAAAGCTGTTCAAAGGTATAGCCCGTATAGGTTACTATATCAAGACCTAAATCGTGCACCATTTTGGCAAGCACTGAAAAGTTTTCAGCCTGCTCAAAGGGGTCACCGCCCGAAAGGGTAACGCCCTTAAGCAATTTATCAGCCTTTACTGCTTCAATAATTCGTTCCGCGCTGCTTTCGTACCCGCCGTTCATATCGTGAGTTTCTGGGTTATGACAGCCCTCGCAATTGTGCTTACAGCCTTGTGCAAACACTACGAAACGCCAACCCGGTCCGTCAACGATAGATTCACGGATAACACCTGCAAGTCTTAGGGGCGTTGCCATTATACCTGCTCCATTTCTCCCTTGCCTGTGCCGATTGAATGCTTAACTCTGTCCTGCACCTCTGCATATTTAGCATCGTTAAATCTATCAAGAGTACCAACAAGGTAGCCTGTAATTCTGCGGATTCTCTCAAATCCTACGCCTTCGCCAACCATTACTTTTTCTTTCTTAGCCATTGTTATGCCTCCTTAAAATTGAAATATTGTTTGTTTTTATTATTCTACAGGGTGTGCCACTTTGTCTGCTTCTTCAAGCTCGTTGATGTCGCAGCAGTGAACATCCTTCTTGTAGCCATTGAGTTTCTTGAGAACTTCAACGTCAACGCCCTCGCCCTCACGACGTCCGCAACGTGGACAAACGTCACCGATGATACCTGTGTATCCGCAAACGGGGTCACGGTCTACGGGGTGGTTGATTGAGCCGTAACCGATGCCTGCATCATACATGCAACGAACTACTGCTTCAAATGCGTCAAGGTTCTGTGTGGGGTCACCGTCCATTTCAATGTATGAAATGTGACCGCCGTTTGTAAGTGCGTGATAAGGTCCTTCAAGTTTAATCTTATCAAACGCAGAAATTGGATAATAAACGGGAATGTGGAATGAGTTTGTGTAATACTTTCTGTCAGTAACACCCTCAATTACGCCGTAACGCTCGCGGTCCATTTTTACAAATCTGCCTGAAAGTCCTTCAGCAGGAGTTGCGATAAGTGAGAAGTTCATACCTGTTGCCTGGCTTGCCTCATCTGTACGCTGACGCATATGATGAACAATTTCAAGACCCAAGTTCTGTGCTTCTTTTGACTCACCGTGGTGCTTACCTGTAAGAGCCTTCAAGGTTTCTGCAAGGCCGATAAAGCCGATTGTAAGAGTTCCGTGCTTTAATACTTCACGAACTTCGTCGTCAATACCAAGCTTATCAGAATCGAGCCAGATGCCCTGTCCCATAAGGAATGGGTAGTTACGAACTCTTCTCTTAGCCTGAATTTCAAAACGTTCAAGAAGCTGTGCAATAACGAGATCAATCTTTCTGTCAAGCTCTTCAAAGAAGTAGTCAAGGTTACCGTGAGCCTTAATAGCAATTCTTGGAAGGTTAACAGATGTGAATGAAAGGTTACCACGACCGCCTGTTACCTGACGTGACTTGTCATAGTTATTTGTAACAACTCTTGTACGGCAACCCATATATGCAACCTCTGTATTGGGGTCGCCCTCAACATATGTTGCCTTGTTATAAGGAGCATCCATAAATGAGAAGTTGGGGAACAAACGAAGTGCTGATACACGACAAGCAAGCTTGAACAAATCGTAGTTTACATCATCGGGGTTATAGTTTACGCCTGCCTTAACCTTGAAGATGTGAATTGGGAATACGGGTGTTTCGCCGTTACCAAGACCTGCTTCAGTTGCAAGAAGAACATTCTTGATTACAAGACGACCTTCGGGTGAAGTGTCTGTACCGTAGTTGATTGATGAGAAAGGAATCTGCGCACCTGCACGAGAATGCATTGTGTTAAGGTTATGAACAAGAGCTTCCATAGCCTGATATGTTGCGCGGTCAGTTTCTTTAACTGCCTTATCAACTGCGAACTTCTGAATTTTCTCTACCTCTTCTGCTGTGATGCCGAATTCCTTTACAAGAGCCTTTGCTTCATACTTCTGATAATCGTTATCATTTGCAAGACAAGGAGCAACGCCGTTTTTCTCTTCAATAGAGTTCATAATAGCCTTGCAAGCGGGCTTTGCATCGTCAACGCCGTGAAGAAGCTCAAGTGCCTTTGCAATATTTTCAATATACTTTTTCTTGTATGTCTTTTTAACACCGGGAGCCATACCGTAATCAAAGTTAGGAATACTCTGACCGCCGTGCTGGTCGTTCTGGTTTGACTGAATTGCAATACAAGCAAGAGCTGAATAGCTTGCAATGTCATTGGGCTCACGAAGGAAGCCGTGACCTGTTGAGAAGCCATCTTTAAAGAGCTTGAGAAGGTCAATCTGACAGCAAGTAGTTGTAAGAGTTAAGAAGTCCATATCGTGAATATGGATATCGCCCTCTTGATGAGCCTTTGCGTGCTCGGGCTTTAAGATGTGAAGCACATTGAACTGCTTTGCACCCTCTGAACCGTATTTGAGCATTGTACCCATTGAGGTGTCGCCGTCGATATTAGCATTTTCACGCTTAACATCGTTATCCTTTGCAGAAACGAAGGTCAAATCCTCGTAAGTTTTCATAAGACGAGTGTTCATTTCGCGAACGCGAGAACGCTCTGCTCTGTAAAGAATGTACTTCTTTGCAGTTCTTGCGTGACCAGTTTCAATAAGTGTTTTTTCAACATAGTCCTGAATCTGCTCAACTGTGGGAGTTGTGATTCCGTCACGCTCAATATATTGTACTGCGGCTTTTGCAATATCCATTGCTTCATCAAAGTTATTACCGCCTGTTGCTTTTGCTGCCTGATAAACAGCATTAGCGATTTTTTCAATTGAAAAATCAACCTCGCGACCGTCGCGCTTTAAAATCTTTTCAATCATTTTACGAGTCCTCCGTTTTGTGTTTCTGTTGTTTATTGATACACAATATCTTGTGTTCAGAATTCGAGCAAGTATCATTTTATAGTATATTCCCATTTATGTCAATATATTGTGCAACAAAATAATAGACAAAAAAGAGAGATAATTTTTAGCTATTTTTTTGTTTATTCTCATAAACCCTTGAAAATGCGTGGTTTTGAGCATTGTGAAAATGTACAAAGGCAAAAAATTGACTATTTTTGCATATTGACAAAAATAAAGCCGACCACAATATATTGTGGTCAGCTTTAGTGTGATAAATTGTTAAAACGTGTCGTTTTTTATACATTATAATACTTTTTCATTCGATTTTTCTTTAAAATGTGAATTATGAGTATTACAACAATTACTGCAATTACCGAGAAAAATCCGATATACAAGCCACCTGCGTCATTTTCACCCTTAACCTTCATCCAAAGGTTGTTCATATATTGCAGGGTATCTGTTGGAAGATTATGAAACTCTTGTGTATTCTGTAAGTTTTCGGGATAAACCGCCTCACTGTCGGCAAGGGAATAATCTTCATTTTCAAGAACTGCAATATTTGGGGTTGCGTAATAAATATACTCCGCATTTGCAAGGGCAATTTCGGGCTCCATCATAAAATTGATAAAAGCCTCTGCACCTTTTTTGTTCTGTGCACCCTTTGGAATACACATTGCATCATAAAATGTGTTAACGCCTTCTTCGGGGAAAGCAAAGCCCAAATCGGAATTGTTTTCAACCATCAGCTCATAGTCGCCTGCGTAATAGGTGGCAAAAGCATATTCGCCACTTTCCATTTTAATGAAAACCTCGTCCATTACGTATTCGGGTTTAACGGTTTGACGTTGTTCTAAAAGGTATTCCGCCGCTGCGTCCCAATCTGCCATATTTGTAGTGTTAATACTTTGACCAAGTGCAAACTGCGCAACCGCAAAGGCATCGCGTGGGTTATTGAACATAAGCACCTTGCCTTTATACTGTTCATCCCAAAGAACCTTCCAACTTGTCGGCTCTTCGCTTACCATTTTCTTATTATAAATAAGTATGGTAGTTCCCACATTGTAAATAACCGCATAATCACTTATGCCGTTTTCTACAAGATAACCGTATTTTTCAATATCAAAATACTTTGAGTAATTGGGAATATTGTTATAATCAAGGGGCAAAAGCATTTCTTCAGACAAAAGTCGCTCAACCATATAATCCGACGGAATAACAATGTCGTAGCTTACTCCACCGCCCGAAAGCTTTGAATACATATTTTCATTAGATTCAAAGGTGGTGTAATTGACATCACAGCCCGTAAGACGCTCAAACTGAGTGATTACATCAACTTCTTCGTCGTCAATATATTCACCCCAGTTATACACATTGAGCGTTGTGCCTTGAAGCCCGAGATTTTTATAATATTCAACAACCTCTGCCGAGAATATTTCGTCATCAGCAGACACGGGAATAACAAGTGCTGAAATCACTATTAATAATGTAACAGCAAGAGAGAAAAACTTTTTCATTGCTTATCCCCCTTTGCGCGCTGCTTTTTATCGGAGCGTGACTGTGCGATATTCATAAGAATAAGCAACACAAACATTGCGCCGAAAATAAGAGTTGAAAGGGCATACATATCGGGCTTTACCCTTTTCTTTGTCATTGAGAAAATGTGAATGGGTAAGGTCTGAAAATCGGGCCCGTTTGTGAAATAACTGATAATAAAGTCGTCAAGCGAGAGTGTGAACGCCATAATTGCACCCGAAATAATACCGGGAAGAATTGCGGGGAACACCACTTTAAAGAACGCTTTTAAGGGATGACAGCCTAAATCCTGCGCAGCCTCGAAAATTCTGTTGTCGGTCTGTCGAAGCTTCGGCAAAACGGACAGAATTACATAGGGCAACTGGAATGTCACGTGGGCGATGAGAAGTGTCCAAAAACCGAGAACATCGCGTTTGCTGAACATTGCACCTGCAAAGACGAACAAGAGCATCATTGAAATACCTGTTACGATTTCGGGGTTCATCATAGGGACATTTGTAACCGTCATAACAGATGACTTCACAAATTTGTTTTTCATTGAGTTTAATCCGACTGCGGCGAGAGTTCCGAGAATTGTGGCAATTGCCGCCGAGGTGACCGCAAGGACTATTGTGTTTTTGAGAGCGTCCATTGTAACTTTATCTTGAAAAAGACGCTCATACCATTGAAGTGAAAAACCCTCAAAGATATATGTGCTCTCTGACGAGTTAAATGAGAACACCATCATTATCACCATTGGTGCATAAAGAAAAATAAACACAAGGGCAATATAAAGCTTTGCTAAAGGAGATGTTTTTGTCATATAAGCACACCTCCGTCGTCGTCACTGTCGGTGAAATAATTAAGCACACCGAGGCAAATTAAAATCATAACCATAAGCACAAGAGAGAGTGCCGCGCCGAGATTATAATTGTAAGCGGTCTGGAACTGACCTTCAATAACGTCACCGATTAAGGTAATCTGACCGCCACCCAGCTTTTGTGTAATATAGAATGTGCTGACACTTGGCACAAACACCATTGTAACACCGCTTGCAATTCCGGGGATTGTAAGTGGGAAAATAACTTTTCTTAAACAATAGAATTTATTACAGCCCAAGTCCTGCGCTGCCTCAATAAGAGATTTATCCATTTTAGACATTGCGGTGTAAAGTGGCAAAATCATATAGGGCAAGAAATTATAAACCATACCCAAGATAACCGCACCGCCCGTATTGAGCATCTGCAAGGGCTCAATACCGAGAATTCCTAAAAAGCGGTTGATTACACCCGATTCACCAAGAATTGTAATCCACGAATAAGTACGGATTAAAAAGCTCATCCACATAGGCAACATCACAAGCATTGTTGCAACGCTCTGGAATGATGCCTTGGTCTGTGCAAGGAAATATGCAAACGGGTATGCTATCAGCAAACAGATTGCAGTTGCAACAGCACCATAGCTGATTGAGAGTATGAATGTGGTAGTATAATCGCCGATTTGTGCAATATTAGAGAGTGTGAATGCCCCTGTGGTGTCGGTAAAGGCATAATAGATAACCATTATAAGAGGCGCTACTATGAAAAGCACCGACCAAAGCATATATGGAGCATTCATTAATTTTTGTGCAAGGGAGGATTTTTTCATAAAGCGTACACCTCCCCTTATGCTTCAGAGAGCTCGTCGAACTCGTCACTGAATGAGCTGTAGTCGCCGTAAAGTCCTGAATACTCAGACTTCTTCATAATGTGCATTTCATCGGGGTCGATTGAAATGCCGATTACATCGCCGACCTCACTCTTTTCGGTTGTTTGTATCATCCATTTGAAATTATCAATATCAACGATAATCTCATAATGAACACCTTTAAAGGTAACTGACGTTACTGTGCCCTGAAGCATACCCTTTTCGGGTGCAACAACGTCAATATCTTCGGGACGAATAACAACGTCAACGGGTTCATTATGCTTGAAGCCCTTATCAACGCACTTGAATTTGATGCCGTTGAATTCAACTGTGAAATCCTCTTTCATTACGCCATCAAGAATATTACTTTCACCGATGAAATCTGCAACGAATGCGTTTTTAGGCTCGTTATATATATCAAGAGGAGTACCGATTTGCTGAATTTCGCCGCCGTTCATAACAACAACGGTATCGGACATTGAAAGTGCTTCCTCTTGGTCGTGTGTAACATAAATAAAGGTTATACCCAATTTCTGCTGAATGTTTTTAAGCTCAATCTGCATATCCTTGCGAAGCTTTAAGTCGAGAGCGCCCAAAGGCTCGTCAAGAAGCACAACGCGGGGATTAACCGCCAAAGCACGCGCAATGGCAACTCGCTGTTGCTGACCGCCTGAAAGAGAGTCGATTTTGCGAGAGCCAAAGCCCTTAAGGTTTACTAAAGTGAGCATTTCGCTTACTTTTTCTTGAATTGCATCCTCTTTCCACTTTTTAAGGCGAAGACCGAAAGCAATATTTTCATAAACATTCAAATGCGGGAAAAGTGCATAACGCTGAAAAATGGTGTTCACCTGTCGTTTATAAGCGGGAACACCATTGATATTTTTACCCTCAAAAATAACATCACCGCTATCCTGTTGTAAAAAGCCTGCGATAATACGCAGAGTTGTAGTTTTGCCACAGCCCGAAGGTCCGAGCAGGGTCAAAAACTCACCATCACGGATATAAAGGTTGATATTATTGAGTATTTTTTGATTTTCAAAGCTTACGCTGATGTTTTTAAGGTCAATGATAATGGGATTGTTTTTCAATTATGCAGCCCCTTTCCAACCGATAGATATAGTTGGGATTGAGCGGTGAAAAAACTTCAATCCGCCCCACCCTAATTGGTATAGAATAACTATAATTAAAATTCGCAAAAAAGTCAATGATTTTGAC
>CALFTO010000140.1 GCA_937916195.1 uncultured Clostridia bacterium | reverse complement strand
GGCTTTGCAGAAGCTGTAACTGTACAAAGAACTTCTGTTTCGCCGTAACGAGCCATAACAGCGGCATTGGCAAGACCTGCCATTTTGCCTGTTTCAAGAGTTAATTTTCTGCCTGCGAGTTCGGTTTCCCAAACTTTAAAATTCTTGAAAAACATAATTTTTACCTTCCTTAAAATATTTTTATTAACAAGGCAAAAACCGTTCTTTAGCAATAAACACAATCCTCAAAAACAAAATTTAAGAACTCTGTTTACCGCTAAAAGCTATGATTTTTGCCTGTGTTTACATTGCCTTTAAAAGCAATTCAAGGCAGATAAGCGAAAAACTTATCTGCCTTAAAGTGTTTTGATTACTTACGAAGACCAAGTCTTGCAACGATTGAACGATATCTTTCGATATCCTTCTTCTGAAGGTAAGCGAGAAGATTTCTTCTGCGACCAACCATCTTAAGAAGACCGCGACGTGAGTGGTGGTCCTTCTTGTTAACCTTAAGATGCTCTGTAAGGTCGTTAATTCTCTTTGTGAGAACAGCAATCTGAACTTCAGGAGAACCTGTGTCACCCTCGTGTGCAGCGTATTCAGCCATAATAGCCTGTTTCTCTGCCTGTGTCATTGTCATTTCACCTCATTATAATAATAAATTTATACTCAAATGCCCCAGATGAAAGTAGGTGAAACACCCTTTGGGTTTTCTCAATCACCCGAGCGCACAGAGATATCCTTGATAGTATAACACAAGAGTTTCTAAAAATCAAGTGTTTTTTGTAAGATTATTATTTGTTAAAATTTATGCTTCATTCATTTTATAAAATTAATATAGAAACAAAAACTGCCCGTTGTAGTTTGTTCTATCACTTTTTCGGCACCCCTACGAAATGAGTGCGTTTGATAATTTTGCACTTTGCGTTTTGCATTTTGCACTTAATTTAAAATATTTCCGCTTTGCTGTGAGTTTGTAATATCTGAATTTCGGCTGAAATATGCGTCGTAAACCTCTTTTACATAGTTTGGCAAGCCTGTTGACATAACATTTTCAATGGCAATAACAACTGCGATTTCGGGGTTTTCTGCGGGTGCATAAGAAACAACAAAACCGTTTGTGTATTTCACAACCACGCCGTTAACCTTTTTCTTTGCATCTGCAGTACCTGTTTTTGCCGCAACCTGATAGTCTGCATTACGAAGTGAAGTGTATGTGTTTGCCATTGCGACCATACCCTTTTCAACTGCTTCATAAGATTCGGGTGAGCCACCAACTTCGCTGAGCACGATTGGTTCTGCTTGGAAGATGGTTTCGGAGTAATCCGCTGATTTGATACTGTCAATAAAATGTGCCTTATAACGAGTTCCGCCGTTTGCAAGAGTTGCCACATAAGAGCAAAGCTGAATTGGGGTGTAAAGATGGTCTGTCTGACCGATAGCCGCCTGAACAGTATCGCCGGGGTACCATACTCCGCCCATTGCAGTTCTGTGCTCAATGCTCGGCACAACACCAGTTGCCTCGGTAAGCTCTATGCCCGTTTTACTGCCAAGACCGAACTTTTTAAAGTATTCGCCCATTTTATCAATGCCAAGCTGTCTGCCGACTTCATAGAAATAAATGTTACATGAATGCTTTAAGCCGGTTTCCAAAGTAATATTTGAGCCAGAGTGACCGCTAACATTAAAGCAATAGAAATCCATATCCTTGAAATAAGTATATCTGCGTGTGCATTTTATACCGGTATCTGCTGTCACAATATCTTCTTCAAGTCCTGCAAAGCCCACAATCGGCTTCATTGTTGAACCGGGGGCGTAGGTACTGCGAAGTGCTCTGTTCCACAAGGGTGCAGAACTGTCATCGGTAAGCTCGGAATAATTTTCCTTATAGGTGTTCAAATCATATGACGGATATGTTGCGCAAGCTAAAATTGAGAAATCGTTTACATCCATAACCACAATACTGCCTGCGGCATCAATATTATCGTTCTTTTTTGTGGTGTTGATTTTAGTTTCAAGAATTCCCTGCACCTTTTTCTGAAAAGGACCATCAATTGTAAGAATTACATTATTTCCGTTAACGGGTGCAGTTGTTACAGAGGTGTTTTTTGAGCCATCAGCATTTGTAACTGTAGTAAGAACGCCGTTTGTACCGCGAAGCTCGGTTTCCATTGCGCTTTCAATACCAAATTTACCGATTTTGTCAGTCATTCCGTAAGCGCGAAGCTTGAGAAGTTCTTTTTCTTCGTCGGTAAGATTAGGGTCATTGAGTGCCTCTTTATAGCTTTCGGTAACAGCGCTATATTCTTCTGCACTGATATAGTCATAATATCCGATAATATGGGGTGCAATTGTGCCGTCGTAATACTCGCGCTCAGTGTCAATTCTCACTTCAACACCCGCATAAAAACGGCTCTGCTCTTTTAAAATAAGCACCAATTCGTCGGGCACATCTTCAGCAAAGGTAAAGGGGTTATATTTTGAGAAATCCGCCTTAACCATTGCAAAATGCACCGCCGCAACCTTAACCGCGTCTGCAATTGACATCTCTTCAAGCGAATAATATTCACAAAGCGCGTCAAAAATATTTTGCGGAGTTGCATATACATTGAGATTTAAATAATCCTTTGCAAAAAGCTTGTTTTTATCACTTGCACTGCTTTCAGTAAAAACAAGAGTATTACCCTTTAATTCAATGGGCAGGGTTGAGTTATATTCAACCTCATATTGCTCAAAAAGTTTAACAAGAGACAAAATGATTTCATTTCGCTCTTCAATTTTTGAAAGTTTTGGGAAATATGACGCATCAAAATAAACCGTATTTGAGCTCACATTGTAAACAAGCGGTTTTCCGTTGGCGTCGAGAATTTCACCGCGCTGAGCGGTAATTTCAGTCTGTGCTGAAGAAAGATAAAGATTTTCCGCTGAATATTCGTCACGGTTTATAACCTGAATTCTGAAAAGGTCAGCAATAAAAACAGAAACAACGAATAAAACTACAACGATAAACGCAACAGAGCGCACCTTAAAGCTGTAATTGTTTCTCATTTTTATCACTTCCTTTCAGTAAAAATTTTCATTAATATTCTGTGTAGTTATAAGAGAATTTTCTGTTCACCGCACGGATAATAATATACCAAATCGGTGTTAGCAACAAGGAATAAAAGCCCATCGGCAAGTAATATCTCAAAAGCATTTCCGCACCGCCGTCTATACCCTGGGCGGTAATGAAAAACAACACATAGCTTGAAAAATAGAGGATTGTTATGCCCGTGTTCATCATTATATAAGTGATAATGTTGTTACGCATAAATACGCGAAGCAACACACCGCACACTGCACAGGCAACCATTAAATAGAATGCGTTGTAGCCGTCCGCCGTAGCGGTTACGGTATCCCACAAAGCACCTGCCAAAAGCCCTGCGATAGCACCAACCAATTCACCCTCGAACATTGAAATGCAGACCGCCACAGAAATGAGCAGAACAGGGCGCACCGCCAATATTTCGGGGAATATGGGCAGTGAATTCTGCAAAATATGTGCCAAGAGCAGTATTAAAACATAAGCTACATATCTCTTGACCTTGGTTTTGGTCTGAACGGTCATTAATTATTCCTCTTTAAATGCTGTGATTACAAAACAATCTGATATGTCTTTTGGGTTTACCTCTGTTTCAAGAACGGCATATGCCGATAAATCTGTTTCGCTTTGCTTTACTTCGGTAATCGTGCCGATAATCAAATCTTTGGGAAAAATTCCGCCCGTGCCCGATGTACAGACAATTCCTCCCTTTGAAACGGTGGTTTTCGTGTCAAGCCCCGAAAGCTGACAAACACCCTCAACTGACATAGATACATTTGACGAAACATAACCTAATTCGCCCGTTCTGATTTCATAAGCCGCAATATTAACCGACGGGTCAAAAACAGAGCGTACAACGGAAGTTGTAGCGTTGACCTCGGTAACAACACCGATTAAATATTCGCTGTAAATTACCGCGTCATTGACCTTGATACCGTCATTTGAGCCCTTGTTAATTGTGAATGAGCCGAACATATCGGCAGAATCCCTGCCCACTACGGTTGAATAAACCCAAGTGTAATCGGGATTTTTCTCACGCACATCAAGGAATTCTTCATAGGATTCAAGCTGTTTCTTTGTCTTTTCGTAGTCTACAAGCTGTGCTTGATAGTCAGCCACCTGCTGTTCAAGCTCGGCAATTTTATCCTGATAAGATTTTGAGGACACAAACGCACCCGAAAATCCGTCAAGCTTGTCCGAAAGATATGACGCCGCATTCTGCAAGGGCGAAGTAATTACGCTCACTGCATTTGTCAGCGGAGATGTTGAGTTACTCACAACGGTAGCAAGAATTGTCGCACAAACAAGCACTATTGCCACCGCCAAAAGCACCTTAAAGGTTGTACTTTTAAAAAAGTTGTTCATATTAAATATTTCCTTTTTCCAAGCAAATTCCCATACCGGCTGCTACGCAGTCCATAGGGTCAACTGCCACGTGAACGGGGATTTTTGTCTCTTCTGAAATAAGACGGTCAATCTCACGAAGAAGCGCACCGCCACCTGTGAGCATAATTCCGTTATCAACAATATCTGCAAGCAATTCGGGTGGAGTTTTTTCAAGAGTTGAACGGATTGTTTCAAGAATTTGTGCCAAGGGCTCTGCCAAGGCTTCACGAACATCTTCTGATGTGATTTCAACATTTTTAGGAAGTCCGTCAACAAGATTTCGACCACGAACATCCATTGCGCCCTCACCGTCATAGCTCATTGCAGAGCCGATTTTAAGCTTGATTTCTTCGGCAGTTCTCTCACCGATAAGCACATTATGCTTTTTGCGTATGTATTCAATAATAGCCTCGTCAAAATCGTCACCCGCAATGCGTGAGGATTTTGCAGTTACGATATCTCGATATGAAACAACTGCAACCTCGGTTGTGCCGCCGCCGATATCAACAATCATGCTTCCTACTGCCTCTGTTACGGGAAGTCCTACGCCGATTGCCGCCGCCAAGGGCTTGTGAATGAGTGAAGCATACTTTGCACCCGCGTCACGAGCCGCGTCGTGAACGGCTTTACGCTCAACCTCTGTAATGCCTGAAGGCACGCAGATGAGAACTCGAGCCCTCGCAAAAGGTGAACGCTTAATAACCTTTCTTATGAATTCTTTAAGCATATCAGAAGTGATTTCAGAATTGACAATAACGCCGTCTTTTAAAGGCTTAACGGCAGTGATTGAGCCGGGAGTTCTGCCTATCATATCCTTTGCCTCGTTACCAACGGCAACAACGGACGGAGGGTCAGTTTTTTCGTTAACAGCCACAACTGACGGCTCGCGAAGAACAATCCCCTTCCCCTTTAAATATACAATTGTGTTGGCGGTACCCAAGTCGATACCAATGTCCTGTGCGAAAAGCATTTTAACATCTCCCATTTATGCGAATTTATGCGAAAAATAAAAACATAGTTAATCTATTATAGTATAACAAAATTGCGGATATTATACAATACCCGCAACCAAAAATTCATATTTAATTTTGCATAAAAAAACGCCCATCCTTTTGGATGGACGAACTGTTTGTGTCGGCATTACCTATTTTTCCGGGCCGCTTCCAGCCAAGTATCTTCGGCGCGAATGAGCTTAACTACCGTGTTCGGGATGGGAACGGGTGGACCCTCACCGCAATCAACACCGACTCACGAAACACTTTATCTCGTGAACGCAAGAGATAGTATATCACCGCATTTTACAAAATGCAAGCATTTTTTTATGTTTTTTGAAACTTTTTGCACATTATACAAAAATTTAAAAAAAACGCATATTTTCAAATGCATTTTAAACAACTATTTTGTATTATTTTATTTCCTGTTCCAGATTATCAAAAATTTCTGAACAAAAAAATTCTTGAATGGTTATATCCAATCCGTCACAAATTTTCTTAACAGTAGAAACTGTTGTGCTATTGTTTCTTCCACTTACAATATTATTCAAAGTGGATTGCGTTATTCCGCTGATAGTAGCAAGTCTGTTTACTGAAATATTCTTTTCATTACAAAGTTCTAAAACTCTTAATTTTACTGCACAACCAATATTCATAATACACACCTTAATTATATTGAGTTAATTAAAGTGTATCCATTTCAACTCAAAAACGTTAACTCAAAAGAGTTGACAATTAAACTTTATAGATTTATAATTAAGAAAAATATATTTTAAGGTGATATTTTGATTAAAGAATGTTTATTTTACGACAATATTGTATCCGAATTTTATCATAAGCCCCATTGTGGATTAGGATATAATAATATAAACGAAGAACACTATATGGAATTTTGTTGCACTCAAAACTTTCGAAATTGTGTGCGCTTTAAAGAAATATATGAAAAAATATTAAATGATAAATCAATTTAAAAAACTGGGTTGTTCTTATCGGATAATTGAAAATCCTACAACTTTGATAAAGAATAACCAACATCGCTTTTGTATGCACAAATGCAGTTGGGCGGTATCCCAGACCCAATAACAAACAGAAAAGAGCAAGAGTAAAAGGAATGAATCCTTCTATTCTTGCTCTTGTTTTTTCTTCTGTCGATATGTCAACTCCGTTGACTCGATATGCTTTCGCTATGCTCAAGCTCGATATATTGCCGCTTTGCGCCAATTCGATATGAGATAAATCCCTCGTTTGCGAAGCAAACATATCGCGTGCATCAGCACATATCGAACGCCGCAGGCGTATATCGAAAATCCCGCAAGGATTTATCTCGATGCGTGTTCTCCGTCAAGGATAACACGCTAACTCCGCCGTCACTTTTATTTTATCTTGGAAACATCCATAACAACATATTCATATCCTTGATTTGGGTCAAGGACGGTATAAACCGCTGTTGTGTTGTTGATAAATGTAAGATTTGAATGATTTGAATAGTTCTGGTCCTCAAATTTTGCATATTCACCGCTTTCAAGATTGAAAATATGCACCTGATAATCCATCATATTCTTGACTGTGCCGAGCATTACAACATACTTGCCGTCGTCGCTGATTACCATCATTTCAGGGTCCATTCTGAAGCCAACAAGCATTGTTTTTTCGCCGGTCAGCATATTGTAAAGGTTGCCGTCATTCACATTGAGAAGATATTTACCGCTGTGAAGATAATCAGCACCCATTGTACCGTAGAATGAACGCACAGTTTCTTCGGTTTCACCTGTTTTGCGAACAACATCAAAGCCCGTATTAGTTTTGCGCATAAATATCACGCTGTCGCCGTCGGTCAACAGGAATTTACCGTAAATATTTTCTGCAAAAAGACTTTCTTTTGTGCCGTTTTTAACGAAAATATCCTGCATTCCGCTACCCTGCTCGTATTCGCGGGCAGTAATAAACGGGACTTGATTTGTGGTTGAATTATAACCCTGCTGGGTGAGAATACAGAAATCTGTAACACCCGCACCTGTATTTATATCAATACTGCGGTTGATAATCTTCAAAAATCTTGAGGTTTTTCCGCTTTCAAGGTCAATAGTGAAGCTTTCAGGCCACAAAACATCACCTTGAGTAAGTGCGTTTCGGCTTGTGGTTGCAAGAAGCAAGGCCTTGCCCTCTTCGGCATATTTGGCGGGTAAGTTTGTAAGCTTAAACACCATCATATTATAGAAATAAACCTCTTCGCCCTCTTCGGCTACAAAAAGACCTATTCCGTAAACCTTACTGCCAAGCTTTACATAGTCAATTGTGACAGGAAGTGTCTCATTGCCGAAATCCACCTCGGTTGTAATACTGTTTGTGGACTGAACGGCTACCATTCTGTTGTCGCGATACTGATAATATTTAACCTTGTAATCGGTTGTAATTCCGTAGAAAACGTCGGGAATGTCAGTCTGCACGAGGTTTACGAGCACGCCGTTGCGAGCAATCTGAATATCAGAAAGCTTTTCAACAACTACCTCTGTCGAGGGCTCGGTTGTGTTGTCAATCTGTGGGCTATCGTCATAGAAGAACTTAAAATATGCAAAGGTGCAAGCAAGAGCAACCGCCACCAAAGCAACACCAATTGTTGCGAAATCCTTTTTATTCATAGGTTCGCGCGGTTTTTTCTCTTTTGGTTGCTTCGGCTGTTTTGGAGCTTTTTCTTTCTTAACTTTTGGCTCTTTAACCTTTTCGGGCTTTGGCTCTTTGACTTTTTTCTCTTTCGGAGCTTTTTCTTTCTTCTCTTTAGGTTGTTTAGGCTCTTTAGCTTTCTTTTCTTTGGGTTGCTTTTCTTTTTTGTTAGGCTTAACCTTTTTTACCTTTGTCACCACGGGAAGAACGATTTCTTCTTCAACTCTGCCATCAGAATTCACCAATTTTACAACTTCGGGCTCTTGTTTCTTTTCTGCCACAGCGGGAGCTTCAGTAATTTCGGGAACTTCGGGAGTAATTGCCTCTGCCACCTCAACAGAAGTTTTTTCTTTTTTCTTATTAAAAAGCGACTTCTTTTCTTTAGGTGCTTTGGGCTCTTTAATCTTTTCGGGCTTGGGTTCTTTGACTTTCTTCTCTTTTGGAGGTTTAGGCTCTTTCACCTTTTTCTCCTTGGGAGGCTTCGGCTCTTTGACTTTTTTTTCCTTTGGAGCTTTTTCTTTCTTCTCCTTAGGTTGTTTAGGCTCTTTAGTCTTCTTTTCTTTGGGTGCTTTTTCCTTTTTAGCCTTTTTTTCTTTCTTGGGCTTTTCGGGTGCTACCTCGGGAAGAACTTTTGCCTCAGCTATATCAATTTTTCGGTATTTATTAGCGAGAGATTTTTTCTCATCCATAAAAACACCTCGTTTCTGCATATTTATTATATTATACAAGTTTTGCGTAAGTATTGCAATAACAAAATAAATACAAAAAGTATGGGACGCTGCTCACAGCGTCCCGCAAATTAGCATTATACCTATAATTAGATTTATTTTTTCGCAAGACAACATTACGACAAATATTGCGGAAAAATAAACTAATTAAGTTTATTCATTTCTGCAAAGTTATCTTTATTTGACTTATAAAGCTTCTTGAATACTTCGAAGTTCTTGTCATAAACTGACTTATTCTTCATATCGGGAGTGAAAGTCTTCTTTGCAGGGATAAGCTTTTTAGCGTCCTGCACCTTTTCAATTATACCGGCGTCAATTGCAACAAGAACTGCCGCACCAACTGCGCCGACATTTTGAGGACTGTCAACGGTTTCAACCACTCTGCCTGTGCAATCTGCAAGGATTTGCGCAGTAACATCTGAAAGTGCTCCGCCACCTACAAAACGAACGGTCTTTGAAGTTTTAACCTTCTTTTCTTCAGTTTCAAGGAACCAGCGAAGGTGGAAGCAAACACCCTCAACAACGGCTCTAATCATTTCTGTTTTACCTGTGTCAAGACTGATGTTAAAGAACATTCCGCGTGCATTTGGGTCTTCAAAAGGACAACGGTTACCGTGAAGCCAAGGTGTGAAAATTACACCGCCGCTACCTGCGGGAATTGAGTCAACAACCGCCATCATATAATCATAAAGATTTGTAAATACAACCTCGCGGTCAGCCTTTTTATGCTTAAGGTCGTGCTGTTTATCAAGATAAATGTCAATTTCGTCAAGTGCCAAATGGTCTTTTACCCACTCAACGCACTTACCCGCAGTTTCAAGCTCGCCGAAGTAGTTGTAAATACCGTCAGCCGCACCAACAACCGCAGCAATCATTGCATTTGCGTCAACAACGCTCTTGTCGGTAACAGTTGAAACCCAACCCGATGTACCCTGATAAATATGAGTGTCGCCAAGCTCAGTAGCACCTGCACCAACACCTATAAGTGTTGCGTCACCGCCACCGCCAAATACGGCAATACCGGGAACAAGACCCAATTCTTTTGCCTGCTGTTCACGAAGCTCACCGATTTTCTCGGTACAATCAGCAATACGAGCAAGGTGCTTCATATCAACACCGAGCAAACTGCAAATTTTGGGGCTCCAGCACTTTTTATTGATATCATAAAGCAATGCACCGAAAGCAGAGTCCTTTGTCATTACAAATTCACCTGTCATTCGGCAGATAAGATACTCTTTAACGTCAAGCCATTTATGTACTCTCTTGAAGTTTTCGGGCTCGTGAGCCTCTGTCCACTTATATTTCCATACGGGGTCCTTAACACTTGCCGCAACCGCACCTGTAATTGCAAGTGAGGGAAGAAGCTTTGCAATATTAGCGCCTGCAATCTGCGGGCCGTAAGCAATACCCTTTTTAATTTCTTCAGTAGCTCTCTGGTCCATATAGCTGAACGCACGACGAACGTGTTTTCCGTCTTTATCAACAAGCACCAAGCCCTGCATCTGTGAGCAGAAAGAGATACCGTAAATATTTTTAGGGTCAATTTTCGAATTCTTAATTACCTTTTTTGAGGTTGAACACATTGCAGCCCACCACTCGTCAGGGTCCTGCTCTGCACCGCCATTGGGCATAATGTAGAGATTATAACCTTCAGTTGCCGCCTCTAAAAGCTCAATTGATTTGCCGATTTTGAAAAGGCAGGTTTTAACACCCGTTGTACCAATATCAAAGGCAAGAGAATAAATTTCTTTTTCCATTTTCTTTTCCCCTTTATGTAAACTATAGTTTCATTCACAATATATATTGCATTTTAACATAACAAACCAAAAATGTACAGAGTTTTTTATTGAGCTTTCATTTGTTTCATTTCTTTTCTGAATACAAAGAAGAACACAATTGATGCGGTGACAATTGAAATTGCGTCGGACACGGGCTCTGCAAGGAACACCGCAAAAACCTTATCCTCAAAGAAATTGGGCAGAATGTAAATCAGCGGAACAAGTAATATTACTTTTCTTAAGCAAGCAATAAACAATGATGCTTTTGCTTTGCCGAGGGCGATAAATGTCTGCTGAACTGCCATCTGAATGCCAAAGAATGTCATTGCGCAACCGTAAAGACGTATTGCCCAAGTAGCCGTATCCACCAAATCGGGATTATCATTGAAAATACCTATAAAAAACTGCGGGAACAACTCAATAAGTGCACCGAATATGAAAACATATGTAAAGCAGATAGTAAGAAACGCTTTGAAAGCCTGCTTAACTCGGTCAGCATTTCTTGCACCGTAGTTATAGCTGATAATGGGCTGTGCACCCTGACCGATACCCTGAGCCGGCACCCAAGCCATCTGGAAAACGGTTGTGCAGATTGTCATAGCGCCAACCGCAATATCCCCGCCGTATTTTTGAAGTGACGAGTTGAACGAAATATTTATAACCGCCTCGGTCGCATTCATAATAAAGGGTGAAATTCCAAGCGCCAATACGGGCAAAAGAATTTTAGCCGAGGGCAGAAGATTTTCTTTTCTTATTTTAAGCTTTGTCTGTTTACCCAAAAGGAACGAGAGCACCCAAACCGCTGAAACACCTTGAGAAATTATTGTTGCAAGTGCCGCACCTCGCACACCCATTTTAAAGCCGAAAATAAATATGGGGTCAAGCACAATGTTACAAATTGCGCCGATAAGCACCGTTGCCATACTGATTTTTGTAAAGCCCTGAGTTGTGATAAACATATTAAGTCCAAGGCTGAACATCACAAAAATTGAGCCTGCAACATAAATTTGCATATAAGGAAGCGCATAAATAATTGTGTCTTCACTTGCGCCGAAAAGCATTAAAAGTTTTTCACCAAATATTGAAAAAGCCGCTGTAAGCAACACAGCAAAAACCATTAGCACGCTAAAGCAGTTGCCGAGAATTTTCTCTGCCTTTTTAATGTCACCCTTGCCCATTTCAATCGCCGCACGAGGTGCACCGCCTTGGGCTACAAGCATGGTAAATGCTGAAATTAACACTATTATGGGGTTGCAAAGTCCAACACCCGTAAGTGCTGCTGTGCCCACATCTTCCATATGACCTATGTAAATTCTGTCAACCACGTTGTAAAGCAGATTTACAATCTGTGCAAGAATTGCAGGAATACTTAATTTAATTATTAATTTCCATACCGGTGCAGTAGCCATCTGCTGCGAAACATCAAGTTTATTATTACTCATTTAAAACACTCACTTTATTAAAATTCTGTACTTATTAATATATTCCGCAATTTGTTTTTCTGTTACATACTCCGTCAAACAACCAACACCCGTCACACATTTTCCGCCGGTGATATTGCCCGCCAAAATACACTCCTTAAAGGATAAATCATTGTATAATCCATAGATAAAGCCCGCAAGAAAGGCATCGCCCGCCCCCGTTGCGTCAATGCACTTAAATTCGTCCATATTATCTATTTTAAAGTATTCTCCGTCATACCCCGCACAACCGTTTTTACCGAGTTTAACAATGGGCTTTTCAAAATACTCACCAAGAACTTTAAGGGCTTCTTTATAATCACGTGTACCCGTCATTTTTTCGGTTTCGTCAATACTTGGGGTGTAATAATCTGCAATCTCAATCAAATCGCGATGCTTTTCGATTGACATATCCTCGCTATACCCCGTATCAAGCACTAAAATTGTGCCGTCTTTTTTTAGTTCTTTGTAAACAGGCAAAATATTCTCTTGAATTGCGACTATTTTTGCACCTTTAAGAGAATTATAGATTTTTTCAAGCATCTCGTCGGTATAATTTTCTTTCCCGCCGTACGACACAAAGGTGCGGTCGCGTTCAGTGATTATTGCCGAAGTCACATTCAGCGGATAATTCTCGCTTTTAAATATTTCATATTTTGTTCCGCTTTTATCGAGCTCTGATTTTGCAAACTGCGAGAACATATCGTCACCCAAAAAAGTGCCGATTTTAGCAGGAACACCCAAACACGAGCAATTAATCATAGTTGCGGGCAAGCCGCCGCCAAGGCACACCTTAAAATCCTTGCAGTAAATTTCTTCACCCTCATTTGGAATTCGTGGCATACCCGCATAAAGCAAGTCAACATTCAGTTTTCCGAAAGCCGCAACAAAGCTCATTTCCATTCTCCCGTATAATCTTTGTTAAGTTCAATGTAGCTGTCAACTAATTTTTCCGCAAGTGAATAAGAACTGACAAGCGGGTGCAGATATAAGCAATCAACTGCACTCTCGCGGTCACAGTTTATAATTGCCTTTGAAGCAAGTCGTTCGTATGCCTTTACTCTTGTGATAATCTCTTTATTTTCAAAGGGCACGTCACCAATTTGAATTGGTGTCACTTTACCGTTTTTAACCTCGCAAGAGATTTCAACCGTGTCGATTTCATAGAGAAAATCAATGGCATTATTATCATTTGGCACGCAAGCAATCACTTTTTTATCGGTTTGCATATTTTTTGCGTCGATTATACCGAGGGCAACACCTGCATAACCGCCGTCATCGGGGGCATACATATCAAAATGCCATGTTGAGTTTCTCTTTTCGCCCGTTTCGCTTGCCATATATGAATTTTCGCGAAGTCCGTAGTAATAATCAAAGATTTCTAACGCTTTCTTGAAATCACTTTCAATGTCAATATTTGAGAGGGCTTCGGTCATTTTTTCGTTGATTTCTGCAATCTGCTCACCGCGGGTCATTGGTGCGTTCAAAATATTCTCAACCGCTTTTTCACGGTTGTAGAAATAATACATATATTCATTGGGAACATACTGTTTACGCATTAAAAAGTCCTTGTCAAAATAGCGTAAATCAGTATTTTTATACGCCTCGTCATCACTCACAATTCTGTTTGTTATGTCAACACCGTCAGCCTTAATATATTTGAAAAACGACAAATGATTAAGCCCGTAGCAAAGTGCGTCAAGGTGATTTTCAGGGTAACCGTATAATTCTTCAAATCGTCTTAACATTCCGCTGGGTGCGTCGCAAATTCCATATGTAAAATCATAACCCATATCGCGAAGTGTCTGTGACACAACGCCCGCAGGGTTTGTGAAATTGAACACCATAGCGTTCGGCTTTGCGTATTTTTTCACCAATTCACAATACTCTTTGAGTGCAGGAATACTGCGCATAGCAAAAGAAAAGCCTGCCGCACCCGTAGTTTCCTGACCGAGAATTCCAAGGTCAAGGGCAATTCTCTCGTCACGGCAACGCATTCTGTCACCGCCCGCACGGATTGTAGTAATCACGTAATCTGCGTCAGTTATAGCCTCTTTTCCGTCAGTAGTCAATGTAAAATTTAAAGCAGGACAAAGACGGCGAGAGACTTCTCTCGCCATCTTGCCGTAAATATTCAGTTTCTTTTCATTGTTATCCATAAAGACAAGGTCAGTAATACCCATCTTTTCGGCTCTGCCCGCAATGCTTTTAGCCAAAAACATTGAACGGACACCGCCACCGCCGATAACTGCTAACTTCATATTTTAAAGCACCTCGTAAATGTTGCTTTCTCCTGTAATGAGATTAAATCTTAATGTCTTGTCAACGCCGTCCTCTGAGAATTCAAGACGAATAACATCATCACTCTCAAATTCAGCAAATTTAACTCTGTAATCTTTATCTCTGAAGAATTCCTTCAAATATTCAATTCTCTCGTCGTCGAAATCGCCTGCGTTGTCAGAAACAAAGAGAACATTTCCGCAAACTGTGTTAACTTTACCGTGAAGAAGCTTCTGCTCCATATTATAGCCGATATTAATGTCACGAAGGAAGAATACATCGGGGTCATTACAGAATGCTCTACCGTCAAGGTGATTACGGAAAATTGTGTTGATAATTGCATTCTGTGAAGATGGGATTTCATTGTTAAATCTGATGCCTGTTACGATTGAGTTAATGTTAAGGCTCTTTTTAAGTTCAAATCTCCAGTTCTTGTTTACGTCACAAGAGATACGGCAAGCGTCAAAAATACCCATACAAGCACCGAGAGGCACACCGCAACCTAAAATCCACTTGTCACCGCAAGCCTCACGGAGTAAATCTACACCGTCACACATAATTTCACCACGTGTTTTGCCGTTGCGTGGTTCAATACATTGGCTGTAAAGGAAGTCGAGCTTAACCATATCAAAGCCCCACACATTGAGAACTGTGTCAAAAACCTTTTTGATATATGTGCGAACTTCGGGGTGATAAATATCAAGTGTATAAGCACCGCCCCAGCCCTGACAACCGAGCATTTTTTTGCCGTTTCTTTTGTGTCGGAGCAACCATTCGGGGTGCTTTTTAGCAAGGATTGAATTACACTGTGCGCTGAAAGGTGCAAGCCAGATGCCTGCCTTATAACCCTTTTCGTGAATTTTATCTGCAATATATTTCATTCCGTTGGGGAACTTCTTATGGTCAGTAATGAGCCAATCACCAACTGCGTGCTGATAACCGTCGTCAACTTGGAAAATGCTTACTTCTTCACTTGCACGGTCAAGTCCGTTAAGGTCGCGAAGTATGATTTCTTCGTTGATATTTTGGAAATAATTGTACCAAGAGGTATAACCTGAAAGGTGCTTGATTGCAGGCTTTTTGCAACCAACAAAGTCAAAGAAATATTTATCCATAACCTTGTTCATATCGCCCTCAATAATAGCGATATCAAACATTTCATATTCCTGACCCGCTTTAAGCTTTAAGCCCTCAACATCTTTTCTGATTGTGAACTTTTCGTC
>CALFTO010000139.1 GCA_937916195.1 uncultured Clostridia bacterium | reverse complement strand
GTTATACTGATTGGGACTATATAATGGTTAATCATTTTGATGATTATGCCGACACAGTTACATCAACTGACAGCGCATCTTTCATTGACTCTGCTATTGCGCAGTCATCTACGGGCAGAATTTTTTTGGTTGCAGATGCTCAGCCCGCTGAATGTGGCTATCTTCAATGCAAAACAGGTACGGGATACACAGAAATCAACGGCAAAAAGCACCTTCTTCTCACAAACGGAAATCACGGTGACAAGTTAAGCACTTTCGGTTACTATGTGGGTGATTATGAGGGCGACTTTGCCCCGGTTTTCACAAGAGCAGACTCGAAAGTTACAGAATATTCTGTTGACAGAGAATTCCGCCTTTATAAAAACGGCGAAGCATTATATACCGAGCAAAAAGGCAGTGAGGGTGTTAAAGTTCAGCAAAATATCTTCTATAGTGCCGCTGAGCTCAGATGCTACAAGACAACTTATCTCTGGTTGCGTTACAGTGACGATAACGGTAAGACTTGGAGCTCCCCTACAATTCTTTCAGAACAGGTAAAGAACGAAAAAGAATCATTCTTAGGTGTTGGCCCCGGCAGAGGTGTTGTAATTAATCATAACGGTAAAGAGAGAATTCTCTTCTGTGTTTATGACAACAACGGACTTTTCAAAGACCCGATTTTTGAAAATGCAAGTGCGATTTATACCGATGACAACGGTGCAACATGGCACAGAAGCAATAAAATCAAGATTAAAGCGGGACTTAAGAAAACAAGTGAAGCACAGCTTGTTAAAATCGACAGCGGTGACTATAAGGCATTGCGTATGTACGCAAGAAATTTGAGTAACTATATCGCTTATGCCGACAGTACTGACGGTGGCGAGACTTGGACCGACTTCCGTGCTGACAAGGCACTTGAGGGCACAAAAAACTGTATGGTTTCGCTCATTGACACCACAAGAAAGCTTAACGGAAAACAGATGCTTCTCTGCTCGGCGGGCGGAAATCTCAAGGCAAGAGCCGACGGTGTTCTTCGCGCAGGCGTTGTTGAGAATAACGGTGAGGTTAACTGGATTAGCAAATATCATCTCACACAAGGTTTTTACGGTTATTCTTGCCTTACAGAACTCAATGACGGTAATTTTGCAGTATTCTATGAGGACGAGGCGGCTCACCTTAAATACACAGTTTTCAGCGTAGCAGATGACGGCACAATCAATGAAATCAACGGCGACAACCTCGATTTCAAGCCCGATTTATCCGCTAAAGCAAAACGCTCAACATCATTCAAAAGATTTACTGCAAAAATCAAATTTGCATTGGGCTTAATGTAATGAAACTATAAAAAATGCCCCACAGAGTAGTTTTTTACTACTTTGTGGGGTTTTTCTTTGTCTTTATATCGGTCAAATCGAAGCTTAAATCAAGTAACCATTTTATTTTGTCACTTTCTACCGTACCGTCAAGGGCTACGGTAATCCAATAAGTCTTATTCATATGGTATGCGGGGAAAAATCCTTTTTCTTGTCGCAGATTACCGATTAAAATTGGGTCGCATTTAAGATTTAGCACATCAATCATACCGTCATCGTGAAGTCCAAGCTTCTCTTTTGGTAAATCCATAATAACCGCAAACCATTTTCGGTTACTTTGGTGACGGAATACGGCAAACTGAGGTGCAGAAGCCCAAGGGTATTCTGCATCTGTGCTGTAAATTTCTGCAATATGCTTAATCAGTTCTTCTCTGTTCACAATTAATCCCTCTTAATCATTTTGTTAAATAATTATACCATTCATAAATTTAATGTTCAATCCCCTTTAAATTGTTCAAGAAACTTCAACAGATATTGCTTTTTCTGTTGAAAACTGTGGCAGAATTTGTTACAATATGTTTGTTATATTTATGACAATGTATTTAAATATATTTTGAGGGGATTTTTATGGAAAACAATGCAACAATCATTGCCCTTTCAGGTAAGGGCGGTGTGGGTAAAACCTCAATTTCTGCCGCAATAGTTAAGCTTTTAGTTGAAGCTTATCCCGACAAGAAAATTCTCGCCATTGACGCAGACCCTGCGGTTGGGCTTTCAACGGCTTTAGGCATTGAGGTTAAAACCACAATTGACGATATTAGAAAAGAAATTGTCGCCACCGTTGAAGACGGTCAAACAAAAGCGGCAATTGAGCTTTTGGGCGACGCACGCTACAAGATTTTTGACGCCCTTGTCGAAACTGACGGTTTCGCTTTCATAGCAGTCGGCAGACCCGAAAGTGCGGGTTGTTACTGCAAAATAAACTCATATCTCAAAGAAGTTATCAGCATACTTTCAAGTGATTTTGATTATGTTGTAATTGACGGCGAGGCAGGAATTGAGCAAATTAACCGCAGAGTTATGGAAAAGGTCACTCACCTGCTTCTTATTACTGATGCAAGCAAAAAGGGAACACAGGTAATCTCAACTATAAAAAGTGTTGCCGACGAGCTTGTTATGTACAAAAAAATCGGCGCAATTGTTAACCGTTTGCCCGATGAAAGTGTTATTCCCCATATAAACACAAACGATATTCCCGTTTTGTCATATATCCCCAACGACAAAAATCTCGCAATTTACGACATTGAGGGCAAGGACATTACAAAGCTTCCCGATACTTCAAATGTTGTAAAGGGCGTTAAAAAGGCTCTCACAGAGTTAGAGATAATTTGAGGTATTAGGTATGAAAGATTTAAAGCATCTTTATGAATTTGAAAAGCTTTTGCAAGAAGCCAACAACGAGCTTGTGCAAAAGGCGAAGGCAGACGGCGGTATTGCCTTGGGCTATACTTGTTATCATATCCCTGAAGTACTTTTAAACTGCGGAAACTGCTTTTCGGTAAGACTTCGCGCACCGCGTACTGGCTCAATGGACATTGCAACTTATTATATGAGCAATTTCCTTTGCGGATACAGTAAGGCTATTTTGGAAAGAGCCATTGAGGGCGGATATAACTTCTTAAACGCGTTGCTCACTTCTGAAACCTGCTCTGAAATGAACAGAGCTGCCGAGCATTTTGAGCTTCTCGATTTAGTTCCCAATGACAAGTTCTTTTTAACATTCCTTGACGCACCATTCAAGATTGAAGAGCACACAATCAAGCATTATGTTAACCAGACAAGAGTTAAAATTCTTGATATGCTCACTTCAGTTTACGGTGTTGACACCTCTGACGAGGCACTTCTCAAGGCAGTTGAAGAGCACAACGAGGTTTGCCGACTTATGACAGAAATCGGCGATTACAGAAAAGAAGAAAATCCGAGAATTACAGGTTATGAATATCACATTCTCAACCTTATTACATATTGTTGCCCCAAGGCTTTAATTCTGCCCGCGCTTCGCGAAACTGCAGAGGAATTAAAGACAAGAGAGCCCGACCAAAAGAAAAATTACCGCGCAAAAATCGTGGTTGTAGGCTCTGAAATGGACGACCCCGATTTCACATCGCTTATTGAGGACAGCGGTGCGTTGGTTGTAGCCGACCGTTTCTGCTTCGGCGCACTCCCCGGCAGACAGGAAATTGTTATTGACAAGACACAGGACATTCTTACACAAATTTGCACTCATTATCTTAAAACAAGTCAGTGCCCACGCTTTATGAGTCACGAAAAAGTGCAGGAGCGTCGCGACTATGTGAAACACTTGGTTGACGAATACCACGCAGACGGTGTTATGTATGAGCAGTTAAAATTCTGCGAGTATTGGGGCTACGAAAGAGCTCTTGCATCTTATGTTATGAGTGGCGACTACGGTGTGCCCACCGCGGCGGTTGACCGTCAGTACACCGCATCGGCATCAGGTCAGTTACGCACACGTGTTCAGGCTTTTGTTGAGAGCCTTGAAATCAAGAAAATCCAAAAGGCAAGGGAGGAAAAAGCAAATGGCTGATTACGGTAAGCTTTATAAAGAGCACACCGCCATTTTAAAGCACAGAGAATGGCGCGGACTTAAAGACACAATGTATGACTATTACCGTTGGCTTGTCACCTGGAAGGATATGATTAAAATGGTGCTTAAAGCGCCCATATCCACAGTAAAGGGCTTATGGCGTTACAGATGGATGGCATCTTATCTCTCTGCCCCCTCTTTTGTTGACCGCCACGTTGCAGGACTTCGCGGACCACAGCTTCGCATGGCTCATCTTCACTACAATATGATTGTTAAGCACACAACAAAGCTTATTAACATTT
>CALFTO010000138.1 GCA_937916195.1 uncultured Clostridia bacterium | reverse complement strand
CACCGTGTGTAAGACATCCTGCACCACCGATACAACCTCCGACACAAGCCATACCCTCAATAAAGTTTGCATCAAGCACATTTTTACTCTTTTTGAGAAGTGCAACCTTACAAGCCTCAATTCCGTCGCAAACAGCAGGTTTTACTGTGAAATCAATTTTCTGTTCATTAAGTGCTTGTTTAACTGCATCTGAAAGACCACCTGAACGAGCAAAAATTCTACCGAAATATGATGCGTTATCAAGTACATCTTCTTCGAGAGTTGTAATGTCAATGTCTTTACTGTCAAAGAGTGCCTGAAGCTCTTCAAATGTAAGAACACTGTCAACATAAGGTTTAACGGATTCAAGCTGTGCCTCTGCTTTTTTAGCCGTACAAGGTCCTATGAACACAACCTTTGCATTTTCACTTGTTTCCTTTATGTACTTTGCAAGCATTGCCATAGGTGACAAGTTGTGTGAAACATTAGGTAAAAGTGTTGGGAATGAAGATTTTATATATTGCACAAATGCAGGACAGCATGAGCTTGTTAAGAATTCTTTTTCACTGAGTTCTTTTGACTCTTCCATTGCAACCATATCAGCACCAAGAGCTGCTTCAACAACAGTATAAAAGCCAAGTTCTTTAAGTCCGCTGATTACCTGACCCAGCTTCGCATAAGTAAACTGGCTGGAAATTGAAGGAGCAACAACTGCATACACCTTATATTTTTCGTTATTCTGACTTTTCTTAATAATATCGACAACATTAAGTATATATGACTTGTCACTAATAGCACCAAATGGACACTGATATACACAGGCACCACATTGAATACACTTGTTATTATCAATTGCTGCGGCATTATTGTCGTTAATTGAAATTGCTTTAACTTTACAAGCATTCTGACAGGGGCGTTTACGGTTTACAATAGCAGCAAAAGGACAAACCTTTGCACACTGACCACATTCAACACACTTTGATTTATCAATATGTGCCACATGATTATGGTCAAATGAAATCGCACCACGCTTACACACATCTTCACATCTGTGAGCAAGGCAACCACGGCAGGAATCTGTTACTTCATATCCTGCTGCAGGGCATTCGTCACAAGCGATATCGATGACTTCGATAATATTATGGTTTTCCTTATCGCCACCCATTGCAAGTTTTATACGCTCACTAAGAATTGCTCTTTCTTTATAAACGCAACATCTCATAGTTGGCTCTTTGCCGGGAGAAATTGTTTTTGGAATATTCCAAAGATTTTCAATAAGAGTGTCATTCCAACTGTGTTTTGCGACTTCACGCAATACTTTATATTTAAGATACTGCACTTTTGTATCAAATTTTCTCATAATGTCATCTCCTTAGAAATAACTTACTTTTATTCTTTTGCCCATCTTTTTAAGGGACTTTGAAAGCTCCTCAACAAGATTCATTTTGATATTGAAATTTATAGGCAAGTCGGGATTCTGATGAGCAGGGTTGATAGCTCTGCCTACATAGAAATTTATATCGGTTGCTTCTTCAAATAACAAACGGCAGATAAGTGAGGCTCCGTCCTTCTTGAAGCTCCAATGTTCATAAAACTTATTTTCACCAAGATAATCGTTCGCATATTCAACAACTTTATTTACTGTGATAACACCTTCTGTGACCAGGTCAACACCTTCTAATTCTGCAATAGGAGGAACATCGCTCTGCTCAAAATTAAGCGATGCTTTGAGCGGTTTTCGTAAAAACTTAGCAGCAATTGAAGATGTTGTCCCGCCACAAATGATGTGTTTACCTTCTTTTGAGAAGAAAAGTGACATCATTCTATCAGCATCATCACGATTTGATGGAGGTCCGAAGAGCATATTCATCGGAACTCGTTTTCTGATACGAACTACACAAGCAGTTGCATCGTCACCAGGCTTATGACCATAAAGCTTATCACACTCATCAACAAGCATTGTCGAAAGAGTTTTAGCAGTATAACCTGCCGGTGCAAGAGTTTCAACAAACTCAATAATATCTTCTCTTTTCCAACCGAAATTATATGACATACCAATTCCGGCGTGAGGACAACCATCACTCATAGCAACGAAAATATCGTTTTCTTGTAATTTGATAACTGATTTGAATATCTTTTTACCACCAATATTCATTTCAGTTTTTGGGTAATCCCAATTTTGTTCATCACGGATAATAATAGCGTGAGGATTATCATATTGAATAAGCTCAGCAGTGTGATTATTTTTAAGATGAATAATTGTAAATGTTGAATATGCAACACCTCTGACTGAACAAACAGGTAAAGTTGCAGCAATAGTCTCAACACATTCTTCAAGGGACAAGCCTTCAGCAAGCATTGTTGAAATAATTTTTGATGTAAGCGTAGAAAGAATACTTGCTTTTACACCACTACCAAGTCCGTCTGATAACACAATAACCGTAGAATCGTCACTTGGCTCAACTATATCAACGTGGTCACCACAAAGCTCTTCACCGTAATGATTTATACTTTTATATCCGATATCAGCACACAAATCATTCATTGGTAATTGACTCCTTAAGCTTTGCAAGAGCAATTTTTGTTTCAGCTGCTGTTTCACCAAGAAGTGATGCAATTTCTTGAACAATTCTCATTTGCTTATCTACAACCTTGTCAGCAACCTCAATTGTCTGACGACTGATATCCTCTTTCTTTTCACGTTCTTTTTCTTCATCAGTAACATCACGCATAATGCTGATTAAAAGATGTGAGTCTTTATCGTGAACAACTGTCTGCTCAACATAGCGCTTATACTCAGCAAGGTAAACTCGCTCGTCACGGACTTCTCTGCCACTACTCATAACATTCATAAATATTATAGGGTCAAGAATACGGATTACCTGGTCACCCAAAACATCAGAGGCTGAACGGATATTCATCATTCTTCTTGCAGCATCATTAATTTGCTGAACCTCAAGCTGTTCATTAAGAACAATAAGTCCGTTTGGTGAATTGTTAACAATAGTGTCAGAAAAGCTTTCCGCTTTATCCTTAAGAAATGGAAGACACATTGAAATTTCAGCCTTACCCTGAATAATTGCGATAGCCTTTTCACGACAAGTATTATATCCACAAGAACCACAGTTAAGTTCCTGTGATGGCTTGAATTTGCCCATCTGACGAAGAATGTTGTTTATTTCAATTTCAGATGGTTTTGTGTTTCTCTGTTCAATATAGGAAAAGGTCTTTTTAAGCTCGATAGTTTTTGGTTGAGCCACATCGAAGTCCTTTTCACCTGCGTAATTTGCAACCTCAATATAGTCCTTGATATTTGAGGTATGATGATATTTTTCAATAACAGGACCACCAACACAACTACCTACACAAGCAGACATTTCTATAAAGCAATTATGTATTTTACCTTTTTCAAGGTCTTTTAAGACCTGAATACAGTTTTCAACACCATCAATTGCAACATAAGTGTAGCCCTTAACATCACTCATTGTTTTAAGTATGCCACCTGTTGTAGGGAAGAAACGTGCACGACTGTAATCGTTGTTATCCTGAGTGTTTTCAATTTCAATATTATCTTCTTTAAGCCACTCTGAAAGCTCTTCAAAGGTTAAAACAGCATCGACAATACCGTCATAATACTGGGCTTCATCCTTTTTAGCAACACAAGGGCCTACAAAGACAGTCTTAGCATTTGGAATTCTCTTTTTAATATCCTGACAGTGAGCCTGCATTGGTGACATAACATCCGCAAGATATTCTAATGCTGACGGATAATGCTTCTGAATAAGAAGATTGATTGAATGACAACAAGAGGAGATGACAACATCTCTGTCTTCTTCCTCTAACATTCTCTCATATTCGTTTTTTACGATTGTTGCACCGATTGCAGTTTCCTCAACATCATAAAAGCCAAGCTTTTTAAGTGCTGTACGCATTGAGTCAATACCAGCACCATCATAGTTCGCAATAAATGACGGTGCAATACTTACAACAACAGGTTCACCACTCTGAAGGAATACTTTTACCTTTTCCACTTCGTTAACGATTTCCTTTGCATCCTGTGGACAAACAACAAAGCACTGACCACAAAGAATACACTCGTTACCGATAATATGCGCCTGATTTCCCGAAAAACGAATTGCTTTTACAGGACAGTGGCGGATACATTTATAGCAGTTTTTACAGTTTGATTTTTTAAGTGTCAAACAATTAGCCATTTACTGCTACTCCCTTTCGTTTAAAATTTGCTTAGGACATTTTCCTGAAAAAATTCTTTAAAGTTCTCTTTTGTAATGCCTGTATGAACATCGTCATCTATCTGAATAGTAACACCTACACGATTACACTTGCCGATACAAAAGCTACCGGCAAGTGTAATTTCATCTTCTAAATGATTTTGTTCAACGGCTTTCTGAAGAAGCTCAACTATTTCAGGAGAGCCCTTCAGGTGACAAGAACTGCCAACACAAACCTGAATAATCATAATTTATTTTACCTTTGCTAATACTTCTTTGTTAAAGAATTCGTCAACAGTGTCAGGTG
>CALFTO010000137.1 GCA_937916195.1 uncultured Clostridia bacterium | reverse complement strand
TGTCCAAGGAACTTGAAAAACAGTATAATCCGAAAAATGTTGAAGACAGAATATATAAAGACTGGCTCGACAACAAATATTTCCACGCAAAGCGTGAAGAGGGCAAAAAGACTTACACAATTGTAATTCCACCCCCAAACATTACAGGTCAGCTTCATATGGGTCACGCTCTTGATAACACATTACAGGATATTTTAATCCGTTATCACAGAATGGCCGGTTATGACACACTCTGGCTTCCCGGTACAGACCACGCATCTATCGCAACTGAGGCAAAAATAGTTGAGGCAATGCGTAAAGAGGGTATCTCTAAAGAGGATTTAGGTCGTGACGGCTTCTTAGAGCGTGCTTGGGACTGGAAAAAACAGTACGGTGGCAGAATTATTGAACAGTTAAAGAAATTAGGCTCATCTTGCGATTGGGACAGAGAAAGATTTACTCTTGACGAGGGTTGTAGTAAAGCTGTTAATGAAGTTTTCTGTCGCCTTTATGAAAAAGATTTGATTTACCGCGGTAACCGTATGGTTAACTGGTGTCCTTGCTGTAACACATCAATTTCTGATGCAGAGGTTGAGTATGAAGAACAGGACGGTAGCTTCTGGCACCTTCTTTACACAGTTAAGGAAACAGGCGAAAAGCTTGAACTTGCTACTACTCGTCCCGAAACAATGCTCGGTGATACTGCTGTTGCAATCAACGTAGCCGATGAAAGATACAAGCATCTTCACGGTTGCCACGTAATTTTACCTTTACTTAACAAGGAAATCCCCATTGTTTGTGACGAACATGCTGATATGACAAAGGGTACAGGTGTTGTTAAAATCACTCCTGCTCACGACCCTAATGACTTTGAAGTTGGTCAGAGAAACAATCTCCCGATTGTTCGTACATTTACTTATGACGGTCATCTTACAGGTGCAGAGGACAAGAGAATTGCTGACGAACTTATTGCAAGTGGTCGTGCAACAGAAAACGAGCCTGAAGTTCTTGACTGTGGCAAGTATGCAGGTATGACAACAATGGAAGCAAGAAAAGCAATCCTTGAGGACCTTAAAGCAGGTGGCTATCTTAAAGAGGTTGAACCTCGTAAGCACGAGGTTGGTACTTGCTATCGTTGTCACAACACAATTGAGCCAATGGTTTCAAAACAGTGGTTTGTTCGCATGGTTCCCCTTGCAAAACCTGCAATTGAAGCAGTAGAAAAAGGCGAAACAAAGTTCATTCCTGAAAGATTTACAAAGAACTACCTTAACTGGATGAACGGTACCCGCGACTGGTGTATTTCACGTCAGCTCTGGTGGGGACACAGAATTCCTGCTTGGTATTGTGATGATTGTGGTGAAACAATAGTTTCAAAGACAGATGTAACTGTTTGCCCAAAATGTGGCAGCACACATCTCCGTCAGGACGAAGATACTCTTGATACTTGGTTCTCATCTGCCCTTTGGCCATTCTCAACAATTGGTTGGCCTGAACAGACAGAGGATTTGAAGCATTATTATCCAACAAACACACTCGTAACAGGTTACGATATTATCGGCTTCTGGGTATCCCGTATGATTTTCTCTGCCCTTGAATATACAGGACAAGTTCCGTTTGATACAGTTCTTATCCATGGTCTTGTACGTGATGCACAGGGCAGAAAAATGTCGAAATCTCTCGGTAACGGTATTGACCCACTTGAAATTATCGACCAGTATGGTGCAGACGCACTCCGCTTTACTCTTGCAACAGGTAACAGCCCCGGAAACGATATGCGTTTCTCTGATGAAAAGGTTGAGGCAAGCAGAAACTTTGCAAATAAAATTTGGAATGCAGCTCGTTTTATCCTTATGAATCTTGACGAGAACGAATATGCGCCTTATGTTCCGAAGAATCTCGCCATTGAAGATAAATGGATTTTGTCAAAATACAATGACCTTGTAAAAGATGTTACAGATTCACTTGAAAAATTTGAACTCGGTCTTGCCGTGCAGAAGCTTTATGACTTTATCTGGGATGTATTCTGCGACTGGTACATTGAAATTGCAAAAATTCGTCTTAACGGTGAGTGTGCAACAGCAAAAGCAACTGTTAAAGCAGTTCTTGTTTATGTAATGTCAAATACTCTTAAACTTTTACATCCGTTTATGCCGTTTATCACAGAAGAAATCTGGCAGACACTTCCGCACGATGGTGACTCAATTATGATTTCAGAATGGCCTGTATTTACTGATGAACTTTCATTCAAGGCGGATGAAAACGAAATGGAAAGAGTTATGACTGCAATCAAGGCTGTTCGTAATCGCCGTGCAGAAATGAATGTTCCACCATCAAAGAAAGCAAAGATTTTCATTGAAACTGCTTATGAAAAAACATTCAGTGAAGGTGCAACCTTCTTTGTAAGACTTGCATCAGCAAGTGAAGTTGAAATCGTTATGGGTTATGAAAATGATGAGGCAGTTGCAATCATCACAGAAGATGCAAGACTTTTCATTCCAATGGATGAACTTGTTGACTTTAAGGCTGAGCTTGAACGTCTTGAGAAAGAAAAAGCATCTGTTCTTAAAGAAATTGCATTTGTTTCAGGCAAGCTCAACAACGCAGGCTTCGTAGCAAAAGCACCCGAAGCAGTTGTTAACGAGCAACGCGAAAAGCTGGCAAAATACAACGAAAAACTCAGTATGCTTGAAGAAAGTATTGCAAAGATTTCAAATAAATAAAAAAACAAAACAGCCCCCTCGTCAGAGGGAGGCGAAGTATAAGAAACAACAAAAAAGGAACTCTCAAATTGAGAGTTCCTAAATTTTTGCTTATTTTTAATTATTCAACAATCATAAGTGATTTCACAATTGCTGTCATTTCTTCTTCGCCGTAGATTACGGGAACGGGATAGAGTGGATTGCCCTCTTTAAGAGCGCGCTCAACGATAATCGGAATATCCTTTTCCTGAATTTGTGCAAATCCCTTTGGAATTCCCATTCTCTCATTCATTGCGTAGATTTCAGCAATGAATGCTTTTGCTTTTGCTTCTTCGCTGTCGCCCTTGATACCAACAAGGTCTGCAAGCTTAGAGAGTGAGCCGTAAACTGCACTACCATAGCTTTCAAGCATTACAGGAAGAATTACTGCATTTGCAAGACCGTGGGGAATACCATACTGACCGCCAAGGTTGTGAGCAACTGCGTGAACATAACCAACATAAGCACGAGTGAATGCCATACCTGCATAGTAAGAAGCTAAAAGCATATTGTTTCTTGCTTCAATATTCTTGCCGTCTGTGTATGCTGTTTCAAGGTTTTGGAAAATCATCTTTGTAGCCTTTTCAGCGTACTGTGTTGTTGATTTAACATTCGATTTGCCTATGTATGCTTCAACCGCGTGTGTAAGAGCATCCATACCTGTTGTTGATGTGATATGGGGAGGAAGACCTACTGTAAGCTCGGGGTCAAACACTGCAAAGCGGGGACGAAGGAATGGGTCATTACAAGCATTCTTTTCGTGTGTTT
This sequence comes from uncultured Clostridia bacterium, assembly GCA_937916195.1. Lineage (GTDB taxonomy): Bacteria > Bacillota > Clostridia > Oscillospirales > Acutalibacteraceae > Fimenecus. The sequence goes on along the minus strand of CALFTO010000137.1, from coordinate 17,936 downwards.
TTGAATTTGAAACAACCGCTGCGAGTGTGCATTCTGAGCCTGTACCTGCAGTTGTGGGAACTGCAAAGAATGGGGGCAGTGGATGAAGAATTTTCATAAGTCCGCGCATCTTTTCAACGGGCTGACGGGGTTTAACAACTCTTGCTGCTGCAATCTTTGCACAGTCCATTGGTGAGCCACCGCCAAATGCGATAATACCCTGACAGTTGTTTTGAAGATACATATCCTTTGCTTCTTCAATGTTTTCAATTGTGGGGTTGGGCTGTGTGCCGTCGTAAACTACATATTCCACGCCTGCGTTGTCCATTTCTTCATAGAGAGAGTTCAAAAGACCAAGCGAAGTAAGACCTTTATCTGTTACGATGAGTACCTTCTTAAGTCCCTTTTCTTTAATAAGATTGGGGAGTTTGCGAATACTTCCCGGTCCTGTGAGCATAAAAGGCTCGCCCCAAGGTAAGAAGCACTCCATAACCATCATTACCTTTTGGAATACTCTGCAATATGCCTTGTAAAATTGTGTCATAAAATCGTCCCTTTCATTTTAAGGTAACCACTTCTTAAATCTTGGTCACAATTTTCAGCGTCTATTTTTCCGTCATAACTCGTCAAAAATACTCGTTAATACACAAAGTATTGCCTGCGTTTTTTGACGGCTCTGACGAAAAACTATCTCGCTGATAATCGCAACCCGATTTATTCAGCGGTTACTATTTGATTTTTATTTTTTACTATCAAAAATCTTGATAGCTAATTTACTGTCTTTGTCAATTTGTTCTTTTAATTCTTCTTTGGAATTAAACTTCTTTTCGCCACGGAGAAACAGCAAAAGCTCAACCTTAATTCTTCGGTTATAAAGATTACCGTCAAAGCCTAAAATACAGGTTTCTGAAAGCACCTTGTCACCACCTATTGTTGGGTGGCAACCAAAGTTTGTAACTGACGGATAAATCTTGCCGTCAACCTTGGTTTGTGATGCGTAAACTCCGTGCTTAAGCTCTACAAAATCATCGGGGAAATGCTGATTGATTGTGGGAAAGCCAAAATATTTTTTGCCGATTTTGTTACCCTCAACCACAAGAAAGTCGTACGAGAATTTGCGACCGAGCATTTCGTTTGCTTTTTCGATTTCGCCGTTTTCTAATGCCTTGCGAATTCTTGTTGAGCTTACAAGCTCGTTATCGTAATAAATATTTTCAGCTTGTTTATAAATTATGTCATATTTTGTGCAAAGTTCAGCAAGTATTTTACTGTTGCCTGCACCTGCTTTGCCAAAATGGAAGTTTTCTCCGCTTATAACTGCCCCCGCGTTAAATTTTTTAATAAGAATTTCTGTAACGAATTCTTCGGGGGAAAGCTGACGGATTTCGTCGAATTTTATCGGAACGGGTAAAAGCCCCTTTCTTTTCACGAAATCCTCTTTATCCTCTTGCGTTATAAGTAGGGGAGGCGAAAAGCCTTTGACCGCTTTCAATGGGTGACAGTCAAACATAAGCACCGCGGGGACAAACCCTTGTAATGCAAATTCCTGTGTGGTTTTAAGCACCTGTAAATGACCTTTATGTAAGCCGTCAAAGGTGCCGAGCGCCAATGCAATTTTATTCATTTATAAGCACCCTCCTGACTTCAAGGTTGCCTTTTTCTTCTTTTATTTCTCCAAGCCCTAAAAGAATTTTTTCGGGGGAGTAAACACGGTAAATCCCAACGGGATAATTACCGTGCAAGCGTTCATAATCTAACGCACCGCCATTGTGAAAACGATTTGCCTGCGGTTTAGTTACTGTGATTTCGGGATAACTCATAAGTGCTCTTTCGACTGAAGTTATGACGCTTTCAGCCTTGTTTTCGCTGACAAGCTTTTCAAGTTCTTCCAAGTTGACGGAATTCTCAATTGAAAACCCGTTTGCTTCTGTTCTGCGAAGCTCTGTCATAACTGCACCACAACCAAGCACTCTGCCGATATCGTCGCAAAGTGAACGGATATATGTACCCGCCGAGCAGGTTACGTCCATTGAAAATTCAACGCCGTCAAAATCATAGATTTCTAATTTTTCTATTGTGATTTTTCTCTGTTCACGTTCGATTTCAATTCCCTTGCGTGCCAAATCATAAAGACGTTCGCCATCTTTTTTGAGAGCAGAATACATTGGGGGAGTTTGCATAATTTCGCCCTTGAAATTCTCACAGGCAGATAATAACTGCTCTTTTGTCACATTCACATCACAAGTAGTCAAAATCTCGCCCGTAATATCAAGAGTATCGGTAGTAACGCCTAATTTTACCCTTGCGGTGTAGGATTTGCGATGTTCGGGCAAAAGCTCAATGAAGCGTGTGCAATGACCAAGCATTATTACGAGAACTCCCGTAGCCATTGGGTCGAGAGTTCCCGTGTGTCCTGCCTTTTTCACACCGAGAATTCGTGATGCACGCTTAACTGCCATAAAAGATGACATATCGCGCGGTTTGTCAAGACAAATTATGCCTGTCATTTAAGCTCCGCCTCTATAATTTCAAGTAAAGTACGTTTTACTTCGTCTAAAGAACAATCAAATTCGCAGCCCGCGGCGCGATTGTGACCGCCACCACCGAGTTTACCGCAGATTTTCGATGCGTCAATGGGCTCAACGGTGCGAAGTGACACCTTGTATGTGCCGTCGTGACGCTCGCGGATTGTAACACCTACGAGCACACCTTCAATTTTGCGTGGAATACCTGCAATTCCGTCACATTCCGATGAGCTTGAGCCACTTTCTTCAAACATTTTGCGGGTAATTGTCATTATTGCACATTTGCCCTCAAAATAGCTTTCAATTGAAGCCACAGCCATCTGCTCTAATTTTAAATAAGAGAGAGTTTTTGTCTCAAACATAAGGCGATTGATAGTTGTGTAATCTGCACCCAATTCCATCATTTCAGCCGCAATTCTGTGAACTGTTGGGGTAGTGTTTGAGAACATAAAACAGCCTGTGTCAGTTGCAAGACCTGTGTAGATGCAATTTGCGATTTCAGGTGTAATTTTTACGCCTAATTCACAAATTACCTCATAAATTACCACGGCCGCCGCGGCTTTGTCCTCTAAAAGAAGATTTTCTGAATATTCGCGGTTTGACATATGGTGGTCAATGCAAAGCCATACGCGGTCACCGTAAAGCTTCTGGAATTCTTCGCCCAAAAGCTTATTGTCGGCAACGTCAACGGCTATTATTTTGTCGAATTCAATGTCTGCATTGTCAAGTTCTTCCCATAAATATGAGAATTTAGGGTGGATTTCGTCAATACAGCGTACCATTGATTTTTTACCCAAGATGGTGAGAGCACGTTTGAGCGCAAATGCACTGCCAAGTGTATCACCGTCAGGGTTGCGATGCGAAAGAATAAGATAATTATCGAATTCTTTTAAGAGTGAAGCACACTCTTTTACACCAATTTTATTCATTTTCGTCCTCTTCGTCAGTGATTACGGTGCTTTCAATCTTTTTAAAGATTTCCATACCGTGCTCAACTGAATCGTCAGCAATAAATTTTAATTCGGGAGTTTTGCGAAGATGAAGCTTGTTTCCTACTTCTCTGCGGATAAGTCCCGTAGCAGAGGTGAGCCCTTTTACTGCCTCTTTTGCATCGTCAATGCCGTTCATAGAACTTACATAAACCTTTGCATAAGATAAATCAGAGCTTACCTCAACACGCACAACAGTAAGAATTTTATCTCTTACTCTGGGGTCTTTCAATTCGCGGATAAGAGCCACAATTTCACGCTTGATATCTTCTGAAACTCTGCCTGTTCTGTATCCTGCCATTAGTCTCTGTATTCCTCCATAATGAAGGCTTCAAAAATATCGCCTTCCTTAACGTCGTTAAACTTGTTAAGACCGATACCACATTCATATCCCGAAGCTACTTCCTTAACGTCGTCCTTAAATCTCTTGAGTGATGAGATTGAGTCTTCAGCAATAACAATACCGTCACGAACAACGCGGATTTGTGCATTTCGTGTAACCTTACCATTCTGCACATAGCTACCTGCAACCATACCGACTGAAGAAAGCTTGAATACGTTACGAACTTCAATTCGGCCAAGCATAACCTCGCGGAATTTAGGAGCAAGCATACCCTTCATAGCATCTTCAATTTCTTCGATACAGTCATAGATAATGCGGTACATTCTCATATCAACGCCGTCACGCTCTGCCATTTCAGTAGCAACGGGGTCGGGACGAACGTTGAAGCCTACGATAATTGCGTTTGATGCGTTAGCAAGCATAATATCGGATTCGCTAACTGCACCAACACCGCCGTGAATAACCTTAACTGCAACTTCTTCGTTTGAAAGCTTTTCAAGGTTTTGCTTAACTGCTTCAACAGAGCCCTGAACGTCTGCCTTAACGATAATGTTGAGAGTTTTAATCTTACCTGCGTTGATTGATGAGAACAAGTTGTCAAGAGTAACCTTCTGGAACTGCTTGAACTGTTCTTCTTTCTGTTCCTGCTTTCTCTGTTCAACAAGCTCACGTGCAAGCTTTTCGTCAGAAACTGCGTTGAACACATCACCTGACTGCGGAACTTCGTCAAGACCCATAATCTCAACTGGAACTGAAGGACCAGCTTCTTTAAGCTTGCGACCCTTATCGTCAAGCATAACGCGAACTCTACCAACTGCAGTACCTGCAACAACAATGTCACCTGAGTGGAGTGTACCGTTCTGAACAAGAAGTGTTGCAACGGGGCCCTTACCCTTGTCAAGACGAGCTTCAATAACAATACCTTTAGCTGCACGGTTAGGGTTAGCCTTGAGTTCTCTCATTTCAGCGGTGAGAAGAACGTTTTCAAGAAGCTTGTCAATATTCATATGTGTCTTTGCAGAAACGGGAACACAGATAATGTCACCGCCCCATTCTTCAGGAACAAGACCGTGCTCTGTGAGCTGCTGCATAATCTTATCAACTGTTGTGCCGGGTTTATCCATTTTGTTGATAGCAACAATAATGTCAACTTCAGCTGCTTTAGCGTGGTTAATAGCCTCGATTGTCTGTGGCATAATACCGTCGTCAGCGGCAACAACAAGAATTGCAACGTCAGTAGCCTGAGCACCGCGAGCACGCATTGATGTGAAAGCTGCGTGACCGGGAGTGTCAAGGAATGTGATATATTGACCGTTAAGGTTTACTCTGTAAGCACCGATGTGCTGTGTAATACCGCCTGCTTCTGTTGCAGTAACGTTTGTATTCTTGATTGCGTCAAGAAGTGAAGTCTTACCGTGGTCAACGTGACCCATAACAACTACAACAGGGTCACGTGTGATAAGGTCTGCTTCGTCGTCCTCGTGGTCGTCGATAATTCTTTCTTCGATAGTAACAACAACTTCGCGGTTAACCTTTGCGCCGAGCTCTGTTGCAACGATTTCAGCGGTATCGTAGTCGATAACCTCGTTAACAGTTGCCATCATACCAAGTGCGAAAAGCTTTTTGATAACTTCAGCGGCTGTCATCTTAAGACGAGATGCCAATTCGCCGACTGTGATTTCGTCACCAACTGTGATTACGGGTGGTTTCTTTGCACGCTCTGCGGCAATTCTCTTAAGTCTTTCTGCTTCAGTTTCTTTCTTACCGCTTCTCATACCCTGTTTGCGATACTGCTGGCTCTTCTGCTTAAGTTTTTGCTTCTTAACCATATTATCGCTCTGATGTGCGTTTGCAGGAGCAATGTTTTCGTATTTTTCATTGTATTTTTCAGCATCGAAAGAATTTGCTCTTGTGTCAATGTGACGCATTTCGCCCTTTGTACGAGCCTGCATGGGCTTGTTCTGGTCTTTTTCTTTCTTTTTAGGCTGATTGTCATTTTTCTGCTGAGCAGGAGCGTTCTGCTGTTTCTTGTTGTCAGCAGTTTTCTGCTCTTTCTTTGCTTCTTTTTTAGGCTCTGCCTTGGGCTTTTCTTTGGGAGCTGCATTGAAGTAGTCATCAAAGCTCTTAACAGAATTCTCGCTTGTGATTACATCGAAAATGAAATCAAGCTCGCGGTCTTCAAGAGTAGTTTGTGATTTCTTTTCGCCCTCAAACTTACCTGTAAGTTTTTCTATAATGATTTTGCTGGAAATGTTAAAGTCTTTTGCCAGCTCGTGAATTTTATATTTTTTCGCCATATTCATAACCTCCGTTTCAGTTCTCTTGACTTAAAATCGTAATAAGCTTATTTGCAAATCCGCGGTCATCTATTGAAATAACGCCTGCCTTTGTGCCGATGCAGAGTGATAATTCTTTCATATCGAAATTCGCGTCAATATAAGGGATTTTGCGGTTATCGAATTCACATTCGTCTGCGATTTCTCTTTTTAATCTCTCTGACGCGTCACAGCAGGTGATACTTAAAAATGCTTTGCGTTTTTTTATGGAAGAAACTGCGGCGTCGTGGCCGATTGACATTTTACCTGCCCTGCGGCAAAGCCCTAAAATGCCTTTTAAATTATCTGTTATCATTTACCGATTTCTTCCTCCATTTTGTCGTAAATCCCGTCGGGAATCGTTATTTCAAAGGTGCGGTCGATTCTCTTGGATTTTCTGGCTTTTTTGAGACACTCAAGGTTGTTGCAGATATATGCGCCCCTGCCCGAAGTCTTACCCGTTAAGTCAAGGCTTATTTCTCCCTCGGCACTACGGACAACGCGAATTAATTCTTTTTTCGGCTTTTGTTCGTTGCAACCGCAACAGCGTCGCATAGGAATTTTTTTCTGTTTCAAACCTTTTCACCTCAATTAAGTATATTTGTATAAGTCGTGATTAGCCCTCATAGAAGCCACTTTCGGGCTTGATGTCGATTTTCCAGCCTGTAAGCTTTGCGGCAAGCTTTGCGTTTAAGCCCTTGTTGCCGATTGCAAGAGAAAGCTGATGGTCGGGAACTGTAACCTGACATGATTTTGCGTCTGCATCAATAATCTCAACTTCCAATACATTTGCGGGAGCGAGTGAAGCAGCAATGAACTCTGCGGGGTCTTCACTGTATTTTACAATGTCAATCTTTTCGCCGCCGAGAGTTTCAACAATGTTGTTGACACGAGCACCGCGCTGACCGATACAAGCACCGATTGGGTCAACATCTGCATCCTTTGAGCTTACAGCCATCTTTGTACGGATACCTGCCTCACGGGATACTGAATGAATTGAAACAATACCGTCATAAATTTCGGGAACTTCCTGTTCGAAAAGTCTCTTTACAAGACCTGAATGAGTTCTTGAAATCATAATGCGAGGGCCTTTTTCAGTTTCTTTAACATCGCTGATGTAAACCTTTGTAAGCTCGCCCTCTGTAAATGTTTCGCCGGGAACCTGCTCGCCCTTGGGAAGAACTGCTGTGCCCTTGCCGATTTCAAGAGTAACGTTGCCGTTGATGGGGTCAATTCTGCTTACCTTTGCAGTAACCAAATCCTGTGTCTTTGACTGGAAGTCACGGATTACCTGACCGCGCTCTGCATCTTTGATGCCCTGACGGATAACGTGCTTTGCTGTCTGTGCTGCAATTCTGCCGAACTTCATTGTGTCAAGGTCAATTTCAAGAGTTTCGCCAACCTTTGCGTCGGGGCGGTACTCCTGTGCATCGATGAGAAGAATGTCTTCATCCCAGTCTGTAATCTCATCAACAATGTTAAGGTGAAGATAAACACGCATAGTCTGTGTTTCTGCGTTAATTTCGCAAGCAACAACATCTTTGTTATTATAGTCTTTTCTTACTGCCTTAATAATTGCTTCGCTGATTTTGTCATAAAGATATTCGGCCTGAATACCTTTTTCTTTTTCCATCAGCGCAACCGCTTCAAAAAATTCTTTATTCATTTTCTGTAAAACCTCCAAAATCGTCTGCCTTTATCCAAGACGCTTCTTTATATTTAACATTAAGCTCTGTTTCGTCGTTCAGAGCGATAGTTACGCCTTCTTTGTCGTAGTCTGTGAGAATACCCTTGTATTCACGCTGACCCTCGAATGCTTTAATAAGTCTGATTTGAATTTTCTCACCGAGATATGCCTCAAAATGAAAATCACGGCATAATTCTCTTTCAATACCGGGGGACTGAACCTGCAAATTATATGCCTGCTCAATGGGGTCTGCTTCGTCTAAGGGCTTGTCAATAGCGTGGTGCATTGCTACGCAATCGTCAATGCCGACGCCATCTTCCTTGTCAATAGTAATGCGAAGATACCAGCGAGTGCCCTCTTTTAAGAATTTAACGTCCCAAAGAATAAGACCTAATTCGTCTGCAATGGGCTTTGCAATATCCCACACAACTGCGGCGGTGTTTTTCTTCATAAAAACCTCCTGTAAAATATTTAATTGTCCGTATAAGTTTAAGAGAGCGGGTCGCCCCACTCTCTTGACAAAACGAATATTCTTACCATAAAGAATAATAGCATACAATTAATATAAAATCAAGCATTTTTTTAATTTTATATACAATAATAATTAAAGAATTTTTAATTTCGCATTCCGAATTGCGAATTTTGCATTTTAAAGGTCATCAGGGTCCTGCTCGGGTATTTCAAATCCTTTTGGGTTGCCCGTATACCAACCGTTTGCATCAAATTGCTTTGCATTTTCATCGCTATTCCAGATTTCACTGATTTCTTCATTCATTTTGCGTAATTTTCGTCTTGTGCGTGCGGCTTTTTCTTCAGAATTCTTCTTTTTAAAAAACATAAATTCACCTCCGTGTATATTATTTGCAATAAAAATAAAAAAATTTCCAAACGCAGTTGACTTTTTTTGGCTGTTGTTGTATAATGAGCGAGAATAGAAGTGGAATATTCTAATTTTTCTACTTGAACGAAAGGAAATGATTATTATGAAAAAGATTCTTGCAGTTGTTCTTTCTCTTGCAATGATTCTCAGCATGAGTGTTTGTGCTTTTGCAACTGATGACCTTTCAGGTGCAGTAAGCCAGGCATATTATGAGGAAGTGCTCAGCAGTAATTTGATGGATGATGATGCTAAAATCGCAGCTATCACAACTGTTAAGCCTAATGAAGATGCTTTAGTTGCTGCTATTGTTGCAGTTCGTGAAGCAGGCGTTGATATTGAAGGTGCAGTAGCAGGTTTGAATGTTGCTCTTGCAGAAAATTATGATATGGACCTTGAGAACGCTCTTTATGAGGATATCGACGGCGACGGTTACCTTGGTGACCCTGCAGACGGTGTTGTTTATATTCCTGAAGACCCCACAGATGTTGAAGCTTGGACAACATATTACACAATCCTTCTTGGTGAAGCTGCAACAAACCCCACAGCAGTTATTACTGTTGTGCCTGAAATTGCAGGTAATGTAACAAACGGTCAAATCGATATGGATACATTTACATCAGCATTCCCAGAGGCTGCAAAGGCAGTTGGTGGCGATGTTGTTAACCAGATTGTTTGGGGCGTTGAAGATCTTCTTTCAACAGACCTTAACTCTGACGGTTATGTTGGTAAGCCAGACGGTAACATTGACGACGGTAAGCTTCCTGAAGAAGACGAAGGCGGCAACGCAGGTGGCGGTTTTGAAATCGGCGGATTGCTTGATACAGTTCTTGGCATTCTCGGTACAATCGGCGAATTAATCTTCGGTGGCGGTAACGATAACCCAGGAACAACTGACCCTTCAGACCCCGGTGACGAGGATGGCAATCTTTGGGATGAAGAAGACCCATTTGACAATGGCGGCGACAACGGCTCAACAATTCCTGACACAGGCGACACAACAGTATTTGCAGTTGCAGCAGTAGCTCTTGCAGCAGGTGCAGCACTTGTTATGACAAGAAAAAAGAGCGAAGACGCTGAATAATTTTTTACATAATTTCATAATTGATATTTTGACGGAAGTCCGAAAGGGCTTCCGTTTTTTTGTTTGTAACTGTTGATTGTAATTATTTTTTCTTTAGTATATATAGATAACTTTAATTTTTTCTTGACAACCTTAAAATATGTTGCTACAATAGTAATTGCGAACAGAACAAATGTTCGGTAAATAAAGACGCAAGTTTTAATACTTTGCGTTTTTATTTTTCGCAAAAAAGCCGAGTAAAAGGAGGAGTTTAGTTTATGTATGACGAAAAAATCAAAGCCTTATCTGTTGATGAGTATTTTTATCTCACAGAAAATCTTGAAGTTGCAGATAAAGAAAGTATTGAAAAGGGCGTGAGCTTTATTTTATATAGCAGACAACAGAAAATTGTTGATATCGTAAGGCAGGTGCTCGCAAATGAACTGACCGATTTTGAACGGAAAATCGTAAAAGAGCATTTAAGTGACGGTGTTTCTGCTGCAGAAATTCAAGAAAAATATCGAATTCCGCGGTCTACCTTTTATCGTTATCTTAACAGCGCCAAGCAAAAGCTTATAGCATCACTTAAATATGTTTGGATTTATGATAACATTTCTGCTCCGAAATCGGTGGAGGGTTTACTTGAATATGTCAGAAAAACAGAAAATTAAAGATAAGTCCCTTTATGAATTGGGGCTTGAATACGAAAAACACATTGCATTACAGCAACAATTTATTGATAAATGTAACGAAGAAATCAAAAAGGCACAAAAATCGGGGGATTTTGAAGCCGAAGCAGAGCTCAAATCAAAGCGCAGAGTTTTTTATCAGATAAAAGAGGAACTCAGCGAAACAGCAAAGGCTTTGAAGAATTATTACAAAAACAGTAAAGGAGAAATAAATGGAAAATAAAATTATTTCTATTGATATTACCCCTGATAACAGTGCAGAGTATACTGCAAATGCCGGAGTAATGTGGGAGCATAATGCCACATTACTTAAGTTCAATATTGATAAAGCTTTCGTGGGGGATTACCGCTACTATATTGAATATCGTTCTCTTATGGGAACAAAGGTCAGAACTGAATATCTTGAACTGAACACAGAGGATAATACGATAACTTATAATATTCCCGTAACAATGAGTTCGCTCAAAGGTGTTGATTGTTGGTTTAATATTGTGAGTATTGATAGTGACGGTAATACTCAGCAGATTATCAAATCAGCAAAATTTACTCTTACTTTTGATTATTCGCCCGATACTGATAATCATCTTTGCAAGGTTAATGATTTTTCAATTAATTCCTTGCTTGAAGCAATTCGACTTGGAACATTCAAGGGGGACAAGGGTGAAAAAGGTGATACCGGTGAAAAAGGAGATAAAGGTGACAAAGGTGACAGAGGTGACGATGGTGAGGTTACCGCAAAATATGTGAACAGCACCTTTGCCAATGCGATAAAGGGTGTTGCAAACGGTAAAATTATTGCAATTCACGACGCGTCACCTGTTGAACACGAGCTCAAGTGCAGAATAACAAGTGAAGATGCAAGCATTGACCTTGCAACAGTTAATGTAACAAGAACGGGTAAAAATCTTATTCCGTACCCATATAAGACTAAATCGCGAACAATTAACGGCGTTACGTTTACCGTTAATGATGATTCAGTTCATATTGCAGGAACAGCAACAGCACAGGCCGCTTTTTCGCTGGCAGATATTGACTTAGGCGATAAAAATATAGTAGCGGTAACTGCTGAGTATGCGACGGCCAATGGATATACAATAAGCAAGAGATTAATGTATAACAGTATTACAAAAATTATATACATTGTTGTTAATAAAGATATTTCTGTTGACGAAACTATTTATCCTCAGGCTGAGGTTGGTTCATCTGCAACTGAATATGAAAGGTACAACGGACAAACTGTTACCGTAAATACTGACGGAACAGTTGATGGTCTTATGTCCGCTTCGCCGAATATGACAATTTTTACTGATAACGCAGGAATTAATATTGAATGTGAATATAACAAGGATACAAACAAGGTTATCGAAAACCTTGTAAATGCAATAATTTCGTTGGGAGGTAATGTATAATGGCAGTTTATAAAGGAATTGACGTGTCACGTTGGCAGGGTGACATTAATTGGTCGCTTGTGCGCAATGCAGGAATTCAGTTTGCAATGCTTCGTGCGACATACGGTACAGAGGGCTTTGATTTGTATTTCAGAACAAATTACCCCGCTGCACGCAAGGTGGGTATTGCGGTTGGTGCTTATCATTTTGCATATGCTTTAACTCCTGAACAGGCAGTTGCCGAGGCAGAACATTGCCACTCAAAGCTTAAGGGTAAAAAGTTTGAATACCCGATTGCCTATGATATGGAATACAGTAAAATGGCAGAGCTCGGTAAAGAGAAAATCTCTGAAATTGCAAAGGCATTCTGCGAAAAAATGGAAAGCTATGGATATTATGTGTGCATTTATGCAAATAAGCATTGGCTTGAAAACTATTTCACCGACGAAATCTTTGAAAAGTACGATATTTGGCTTGCTCAATGGAATGATAAACCCACCTTTGACAAGCCTTACGGAATATGGCAGAAATCCTCAAAGGGTAGAATTGACGGTATTGAAGGTAATGTAGATATTGACGAGGCCTATAAGAACTACCCTGCGATTATGAAATACAATGGTCTTAACGGCTATGGTGCTGAAATTGAGGCAGAAGCCCCAAAACGCGGATATGCGGCGGGGCAGAAAATTGTGCTTAAAAACGCAAGACTTTATTCTTCAGCTTACACCGATAAGGTTTCTAACTATATCAGCGGTACTTATTATATTTATGACGGAATTTATTTTGAGGCGAGATATCGTGTGACAAATTCTCTCAAAAATGTCGAGCGTAAACCAATCGGTAAATATGTAACGGGCTTTGTGCATCGCGACGATATTAAAAAGGGTGTAAGCTGATGACAGAAAATGAAATTCTCAACCGACGTGTTGATGCGGTTGAAGCAGATGTAAAAATTCTTTATAAAAAGGTTAATGATGTGACACTTGAGCAGGTTACAAGTTCGACAAAGCTTGATAGTATGCTTGTGACATTGGGCGAGCTAAAAGAGAGCATCGAAACTCTGAAAAAGCGTCCCGGCTGGCTTTGGGATAAGGTGGTTGTGGCGCTGATTGGTGCTCTTTGCGGTGTCCTTGTAAGTTCTTTTGTGTCGTAGCTTGGTTTTGGGGTGAAAAATATGCTTGAATATATAACGGAAAATGCACTTTTGCTTATTCCGGTGCTTAATGTGATTGGTATGATTATCAAAAACACCGAGAAAATTCCCGATAAATATATCCCGCTTATACTTTTAGGATTTGGAATAGTGGGTGCTATTGCGATTATGGGACTTTCACCTGAAAGTGTAGTGCAGGGTATTCTTGTAACAGGTACGGCTGTTTACGGTAATCAGGTGGTTAAGCAGATTAAAAAGGAAGAATAACATATAAAAGAACTGGCCTATGAATTTTCACAGGTCAGTTTTTTGATTGTTGTTAAATCTTTGTACAGCTAAAATGCAGGAAACATTTACTAAAGCTTCATTTTTCGCGATAATATGACACATTGTTACGACGGAGATGCAATTTAACTTTGTTTAAAATTCACAAACTTATAGAAAATTATTGTTAAATGGTTGACAATCTTTCGCCAATGTATATAATTATACCTATACATTTTAATTAAAGGAGACAGTAGTGTGGAAAAATATCTTGTTTTGCTCACATTCGTAGGCTCGGTATTGGCACTTCTCTTTGCACTGTTCACTGCAAAAAAGGTGCTGAAATTTTCAGAGGGAACCGAGAAAATGCAAAAAATCTCTCAATCAATCCGTAAGGGCGCAAATGCGTATTTAAAGCGTCAGTACACGGTGGTTTCAATATTCTTTGGCGGAATGTTCTTAATTCTCTGCGGTATGGCATTGGCAGGGCTTCTCACATGGTATGTGCCCTTTGCCTTTATCACAGGCGGATTTTTCTCAGGACTTTCAGGCTTTGTTGGTATGAAAATCGCAACGCTTTCAAATGCGAGAACAGCAAACGCTTGTCGTGAGGGCTTGAACCGTGGTTTGCGTGTGGCATTCTCTGCGGGCTCGGTTATGGGCTTTACCGTTGTAGGTCTCGGACTTCTTGACATTTCAATCTGGTTCTTGCTTTTGAGATTTGTTTTCGGTATCAATGACCCTGCAACTATCACAAGCACAATGCTCACATTTGGTATGGGTGCATCTTCAATGGCACTTTTTGCCCGTGTGGGTGGCGGTATTTTCACAAAAGCGGCAGATGTTGGTGCTGACCTTGTTGGTAAGGTTGAGGCAGGAATTCCCGAAGACGACCCACGCAACCCTGCAGTTATTGCCGATAATGTTGGCGATAATGTTGGCGACGTTGCAGGTATGGGTGCAGACCTTTATGAATCTTATGTAAGCTCGGTTATTTCAGCGGCAGCTCTTGGTGTATCAGCATTCCACGGTAGCTTTAATGCAATGGCAGTGCCAATGCTTTTGGCAGCTCTTGGTATTATAATGTCAATTGTGGGTACATTCTTTGTGCGTACAGGCGAAAGCATTGACCAGAAACAGCTTCTTAAAGCGCTCAGCCGTGGTACAAACCTTAGTGCAATCGCAATTGCGGTTATTGCTCTGCCTGTGGTTTGGTTTGTTTTAGGTAAAGAAAATCTTGGACTTTATGTTGCTATTGTTTCAGGTCTTTTAGCGGGTGTGCTTATCGGTAAATCAACCGAATATTTCACATCCGACAGCTACAAGCCCACAAGAAAATTGGCTTCAACAAGCGAAACAGGTTCAGCCACAATCATTATCGGTGGACTTGGCCTTGGTATGAAATCAACAGCATTACCAATCGTAATTGTTGCAATCAGCGTGCTCGTTTCTTACTTTGTGTCGGGCGGTAGCGCAAGTGCTTCAATGGGGCTTTACGGTATTGCACTTTCAGCAGTTGGTATGCTTTCAACTCTCGGTATTACATTGGCAACAGACGCTTATGGTCCTGTTGCTGACAATGCGGGCGGTATTGCCGAAATGTCAGGTCTTGAGCCCGAAGTAAGAGAACGTACAGACGCTCTTGATGCCCTCGGCAACACAACTGCCGCAACAGGTAAAGGCTTTGCAATCGGCTCAGCGGCTCTTACAGCTTTGGCACTTATTGCATCTTATGTTGACAAGGTTAAGTCAATTAATCCCGATGCAGATTTAAGCTTTGATATTATCAACCCCGTTGTTCTTATCGGACTTTTCGTTGGTGCATGCCTTCCATTTGTGTTCGCGGCACTTACAATGGATTCTGTCGGTAAGGCAGCACAGAGCGTTGTTAAAGAAGTTCGCCGTCAGTTCAAGGAAATCACAGGTCTTATGGAGGGTAAAGCAGAGCCCGATTATGCTTCTTGTGTTGACCTTTGCACAAAAGCGAGCCTTCGCGAAATGGTGCTCCCAACAGTAATTGCAATTGCAGTTCCTATTGTTGTTGGTCTTGTTCTCGGCTATAAGGGTGTTGTCGGTATGCTTGCAGGCGCAACAGTTACAGGCTTTTTGATGGCAGTTTATATGTCAAACTCAGGCGGTGCTTGGGACAATGCAAAGAAATATATTGAGTCAGGCGTTCACGGCGGTAAGGGCAGTGAACAGCATAAAGCGGCAGTTGTCGGCGATACAGTAGGTGACCCGTTCAAAGATACTTCAGGTCCCGCAATCAATATTCTCATTAAGCTTCTTTCAATGGTTTCAATTGTTTTCGCGGCACTTGTTGTGAATTTCAGTATTCTTTAATATGTTATTTTAAACGGCGTGTTTTTCACGCCGTTTTTTGTTGATTTAATATTGACTTTAAAACTTGGTAATTCTATAATTATTATGTAATAATTTGAATTTTCTTGAGGTGCAAAATGGGTAAATTAAGATTTTTAATTGCCGTTATTGTGGGTAAGCTTTCGGCATTTTTACTTGATAAAATATTTAAACGAGGAACAAATACACCGGGCATAATTATGCTTAAAATTTGTCCCGATGCCCTTGCTCGCTTTGTTATGCCCGAAACTACGGTTTGCGTAACGGGTACAAACGGCAAAACAGGTACTTCAAACTTGCTCACACACATTATCCGCAACAGCGGTAAAACCGTTGTGAACAACTCAAAGGGCTCAAATATGGCTCCCGGTCTTGCCTCAGCACTTGTTACACAATGCACTCTCGGTGGTAAGGTGACCGCAGATGTTGCGGTTTTAGAGGTGGACGAGCGTTCATCACAGTTTATTTATACTAAATTTGTGCCCGACTATATCCTTTGCACAAACTTGTTCCGCGATTCAATTATGCGTAACGGCCACAGCGGATTTATTTTCGATAAAATTAATGATTATTTAAGCGAAAAAACTACTCTTGTCCTCAACGGCAACGATGCTATTTCAGGACTTTTAGGTGAGGATAAATGCAATCGCGTGTTTTTCTCTGTGAACAAAACTGAAAGAAGCACCGAAAAGTGTGAGGATACAGTTTGTGATTTAATAGCTTGCCCAAAGTGTAATCATATTCTTGATTACGAATTTTTCCATTATAATCATATCGGTGTGCCAAAGTGCTCGCATTGTGGTTTTGAGATGCCCAAAAGCCGTTATTATGCCTCTGACGTTGACTTTGAAAACGGCACATTCGTATTCAACGGTGACAAGGGTGAAAGTCTTGTGTTGCCGTTCCAAAAGGGCAATTTCTTCAATGTTTTCAATATTACAGGGGCGGTTGCCGTTTGTCGTCTTTTAGGAATTGACATTGACACAATTTCTTCAAGTATTGAGGATTTATCTTCAAAAACAGGTCGTTTTGAAGAGCAAAAATTCGGCGGTGTGGAAGTAGTTTCAATGCTTTCAAAGAATCAAAATCCCATTTCCTGCTCACAAAGTTTAAAATATCTCAACAGCACTGAAAACGAAAAAGATGTTGTGCTGTTAATCACCGATAGCAATGATAAGGTGCACGGTCATGAGGATATTTCGTGGCTTTATGACACCGATTTTACACCTCTTGAGAGTGACAAAATCAAAAACATTTATATTGGCGGTACTCGTTGCTATGACTTGGCTCAGTGCCTTGAAATCAAAGGGCTTGATACCTCAAAATTCATTCTTTTTGAGAATTACGACGAGTTGGCAAACGCAGTCAGCAAAAATGCAGAAAAAGACAGAAATATCGTCATTTATTTCGAGCTTTATGCCACAAGCGTTGTTGCAAAAATTAAAAACGCATTGAAATCAAAGGGGGTAAACTGATTATGAAAAAGTTTGTAATTGAAGTGCTTTACCCCGAATATAATAACCTTTACGGTGACCGCGGAAACGCTGAATATCTTGCGAAGAAATTAATTTTGGCGGGCTATGAGGTGGAAATGGTTGAAACTAACCTCTTTGATGAGCCTCGTTTTGTAAATGGTCGGGTTGATATTCTTCTGATTGGTCCTTGCCAAGAAAAGCATCAGCTTAAAGAGATTGAAATGCTGAAAAAATACCGCGATGCAATTGGAAATCGCATTGAAAACGGCGGTGTAATACTTGCCACGGGTAATGCTTTTGAAATCTTCGGTGAATATATTGAAGATGCAAAGGGCGAAAAGCACGAGTGCCTTAATTTCTTCCCATATTACGCAAAGCAGTTTTCACGACTTCGCTATAATGATTGTAGTGTTGGCGAATTTGAGGGTATGGAAATCACAGGCTTTAAAAATCTTTTAAGTCACTCTTACGGCGAAAATCCCACGCCGTTCCTCAAAATGAAAAAGGGCGCGGGTATGAATAAAGAAACAAATATTGAGGGCGTTCATAAGAATAACCTTTTCGCGACCTATCACACAGGACCAATTCTGCCTCTTAATCCTAAATTTACCGAGTATTTAATAAAGCTTGTTGACGGTGAATATGTTGACGTGCCCTTGACCTATGAAGCAAAGGCATACGAAAGCAGAATAAAAGAACTTTTGTAAGCGCAAAATGCAAAATGCTAAGTGCAAAATAACTTTTAAATACAAAATACAACAAAAATTTTACTAAAATACACAAGATATTGTAATTTTTATATTGTAATATCTTGTGTTTTTTGTTATA
>CALFTO010000136.1 GCA_937916195.1 uncultured Clostridia bacterium | reverse complement strand
CATCAGAAATATTACTCTTACCGCTACCGTTAGGGCCAACAACACCTGTTATTCCTTTATTAAATTGAAGTACTGTTTTGTCGGGGCAGGATTTAAAACCCTGCATTGTGATTGATTTTAAAATCATTCAGTTACAACCTCAATCTGAAATTCTTCTAAATTTTCTTTACCCTTTATTATACAATGAAACCCTTGATTTTTCAATGCTTTTTCGTTTCTTTTCTGCTGTCCTTTTGCCTTTGAAACGGCTTTTTCAGGCACATAAACGGTATATTTTTGGTTTTTGTCTTTATCCTTTAATTTTTCAAGGATTTTTTCATAAAAAATGTTCCCCTCACAAAGCTCACGGAATGCGGGGTGGTAAGCACCGCCAATCATATCTTCCTCAACTGTTTCGCTACTATGTAAGCCCAGTTTTATGACTTTTATGCCGTTTTCATTGAACATTTGCAAAAGCTTGGCGCAGAACGGTGCACTTTCTTCTGCGTTTGGTGCTGTGTATTCACCTTGTTCTTGCAAATAACCCAAATGGGTGTTTTTAAGCACTACTGTGGGATAAATTCTCACAGTATCAGGCTTTAATTCTATGATTTCGCGAGCGGTGTACTCGTCTTTTGTGAAATCACTTTTATAAAGCCCCGTCATCATCTGAAGTCCCAATTCAAAGCCATAGTCTTTAATGAGTTTTGATGCTTTTCGCACATCATCTGCAGTATGTCCTCTGCGGTTGGCAATAAGCACCTCGTCACACATACTCTGTGCGCCCAATTCGATTGCCGTTACGCCGTATTCCCTTAGGATTTCAAGCACCTCTGTATCAATACAATCGGGGCGGGTTGAGATGCGAATTCCCGCAAATTTATATGTATCTAAAAAATGCTTTGCGGCGGTTAAAAGGGAGAGCATATATTCCCTTTCAATCGCCGTAAAACTACCGCCGAAGAACGCAATTTCAGTGTTCTTCGGGTCAATATTATATTTAATTGCGGTATTTACCGCACTCGCCACATCATCTGCGGTGGCAGGCACAGTTTGTCCGCTTATTGCCCGCTGATTACAAAAACTGCAGTCATTGGGACAACCCTTATGTGGCACAAAAATGCTTATGTTTGCGTGGCTCATAATCCCATTAACTCCAATGCGGATTTTGCCGCCTGCTGTTCGGCTTTTTTCTTGCTTCCGCCGACTCCCTTGCCAATAACATTACTGTTCATATGAATTTCAACAACAAATTCTTTGTTGTGGTCAGGTCCACTCTCGCCCACAACAACATATTCAAATTTTTCTGTGGGATTTTGCTGCAAAATCTCTTGTAAAGTGCTTTTGTAGTCTTTAAAAACAGGCTTTGTCTCTGTTGCAACCTCAATGAACGGAAGAACAAATTTTTTAGCATTTTCTATTCCGCCGTCAAGATAAATTGCGGCAATCAAAGCCTCAAAAGCATCAGAAACAACAGAAGGACGTTGTCTGCCACCTGTTCTCTCTTCACCCTTGCCAAGCAATATCATTTCGCCAAGCCCGATTTTTTCAGCATAGCCGAAAAGTGTCTTTTCACACACCGCATAGGCGCGTTTTTTCGTCAAGTCACCCTCTGCCTTGTCTTTATAATGGTCAAAAAGGTATTCAGCGGTGATAAAGCCCAACACCGAGTCACCTAAAAATTCAAGACGCTCATTATCAAGCCCCGTGCCCTTTTCATTGGCATAGGAGGAATGTGTCAAAGCACGTTTGAGCAATGACTTGTCATTAAATTCATATCCGATTTTCTTTTCAAAATCAGTCATTTTTAACACCTAAATTATTGTTTTTTGCAAATTCTTTGAGAGATTTCATTCCTCGATTTGCAAGTTGCATATATCTTTCTTGTTTATCGCGAATTTTTTCTTCAAGTGGCGGTAATACACCAAAATTCGCACCCATAGGCTGAAAATTCTTAACCGTTTCGTCGCTTATATATCGGCTCAACGCACCAATCATTGTGTCCTTTGGAAGAATTACGGTTTCTTCGCCTTTAAGTCTTTTTGCGAGATTTATTCCTGCCATAAGTCCGCTTGCTGCTGACTCCATATAGCCCTCAACACCCGTAATCTGACCGCCGAAGAAAATAAGTGGATTATCCCTCATACTGAAGTCACCATTTAAAAGTCTTGGTGAATCAATAAATGTATTTCTGTGCATTACGCCGTAACGCAGAAATTCAGCATTTTTGAGTGCGGGGAACATTGAGAAAACTCGCTTTTGCTCGCCGAATTTGAGATTTGTCTGAAATCCAACGAGATTATACATCGTACCGTCTTTGTTCTCTTTGCGAAGCTGTAAATTCGCCCAAGGTCTGTGCCCTGTGCGTGGGTCAGTAAGTCCAACGGGCTTTAACGGGCCATAACGCATTGTGTCCTTGCCTCTGCTTGCCAACACCTCAATGGGCATACAGCCCTCATAAACATCTTTTCTCTTATCAAAAGAATGAACATCAGCACTTTCAGCATTAATAATGGCCTCATAAAAGGCTTCATATTCTGCCTTGTTCATTGGGCAGTTGATATAATCTGCCTCGCCACCACGGTCATAACGTGACTGTGTGAACGCACATTCCATATCAATGCTGTCAG
>CALFTO010000135.1 GCA_937916195.1 uncultured Clostridia bacterium | reverse complement strand
GTTGCCCATTTTTTCTTCTGGACTATCTCTCTTGTAAGTAGCGGAAGCATTGTAAGTCCTCCACCAAAGGTTATTCCGCCGATTTTTGCAAAGGTCAAAAACAAGCTTAGTAATTTTTTAACCATTTCATTTTCCTCTTCAAATTTATGTTTTAGATGATTTTTAACTTATTTGTTGTCTCCGCTCCAAAAGATATAATCAGACACCAAAAGTGCCCTTACAGGTGCAGCCTCTGCACCGCTTATTTTAATTGGTGCTGCCGCAAGAAAATAGTCACCCGACTGAACATTCTCTAAATCAAGGTTTTCAAGAAGTGCGATATTGTCAACCATAAACATACGGTGAGTTCTGCCGTCGCTACCCTCAGGCTCAACGGTCATACCGTCTGTGCCCACAAGTACATAGCCCATATGCGAAAGTTCTGAGGCGGCAGATTCGTGAAAGACCGCTTTACCGTGGCTTTTCACAAGTATTCTTTTTGCATTTCTCGGGAAATATTCTTCAACAAATGCGCCTGTTATGAATTCTTCGGCAACCTCAACCACAACGCAAGGACCGAAAAATACCTCGGGGTCGAATTCTGTTATATCATTACCGTTGGGCAAAAAATGCAAGGGCGCGTCCATATGCGTGCCGTTATGCAGACACATATCTATTTTACCAAGATTGTATTCACTACTCTCACCAATACTCGCCACCTTTTCAAGCTTTGGTGTAGGGTCACCGGCGAAGACCTCGCAAGTCATAACATCTTTTGATATATCAATTATTTTCATTCTCTCACCCCGAAAATTTATATCATTTTATTTTAGCATATATTATATCTTTCTGTAAACAAGAAAATCAAAATGTATTTCTGTTGTAAATCCATTATTTTCAATAATTTTTTCCTCTGCACCCAACTCTGTTTTGAAATAATAAGGTGTCATTTTAAAAAGATTTACACCCATTTTACCGTCAACAGTAATTTCGCCCTTTACAGAATGTCTGCTGACGAATTCAAATCCCTCATATTCTGTATGCTTTTCTTCATTCTCATAAACATTTTCATAAAGAAGCTTTTTAAGTCCCATCAAGTGATTTTTACCGGGCACGGCATAGATTAAATATCCACCCCTTTTGAGCACTCGGCAGAATTCACTCTCTACCATAGGGGCGAAAATGCTAATTGCAAGGTCAAAGCAGTCATTTTCAAGTGGCATATTAAAACAACTACCCACAAAAAAGCTTGCCTTTTTATATTTACCCGCAGCAAAACGCACTGCTTCTTTTGAAATATCAAAGCCGAAAAGATTATAGTTAATTTTTAACTTATCTAAAAAATCAACAAGTCTGCCGTCATAATAACCCTCACCACAACCGCAATCAAGAATAGATAAATTTTGACTATCTTTAAAAAGAGTTGCAATTATTTCATTAAGCTTATTTGAAAAGCACTCATAATTTCCACTTTCAAGAAATTCTCGGCGAGACAGCACCATATCCTTTGAGTCACCGGGGTTGTCGGAATGCTTTTTGTTAACGGGCAACAAATTCACATACCCCTGCCTTGCAATATCAAAGGAATGATTATTCTCGCAACGGTAGGAGTTTTCTGTTTTATTCAGTTGTGATTTGCAAATGGGACAAATGAACATAATCTTCACCTATGAAAAAGTGGCGAAGGAATCCCTCCACCACCTACGGTGGTCCCCCTCCCTTTAACAAGGGAGGCTAAACCACAAATATTTTAATAATTATTTAGCAACGATATTTACAAGCTTGCCCTTAACGTAGATTTCTTTAATGATATTCTTGCCGTCAAGTTCTGCTGCCACCTTTTCGTCTGCCTTAGCGAGTGCTACTGCATCAGCCTGCTCGATATCTGCCGCAACATTGAGTTTTGCGCGGATTTTACCGTTAATCTGAACAACGATTTCAATTGTATCGTCAACGCATTTTGCCTCGTCATATGTGGGCCATTTGCCGTCAGCCGCCATCATCTTGCCGTAACCGCAAGTTTCCCACATTTCTTCTGTAACGTGAGGTGCAAATGGGTTAACAAGAAGCAAGAGTGCTTTAAGCTCTGCCTTATTGATTGAGCCCTTTGTGTAAATTGCGTTAAGAAGTGTCATAAGAGCCGCAATAGCTGTGTTATATTTAAGAGCTTCGATATCTTCTGTAACCTTTTTGATTGTCTTGTGGAATGAAGATGAAAGCTCTTTAGAGAATTCGTCACCGTCAACTAAGATTTCCTGTAAGTTCCAAATTCTGTCAACAAATCTCTTACAGCCCTTAACTGAGCTTTCTGACCAAGGAGCAGCCTGCTCATAGTCACCCATAAAGAGTACATAGGTACGAAGAAC
>CALFTO010000134.1 GCA_937916195.1 uncultured Clostridia bacterium | reverse complement strand
AACTGTATACTATGTCCTTACACTACCTGTATACTATGTTACTACACTGTACAACCCACATCGTCCCGTTTTTATTAAATATTCACTTTTCAATATAATTCATAACAAACTCATACGCATCTTCAAGACAAGCCTTGCTCTTTTTAAATATTGGCATTACCGACCACGCGTGATTACCGATTATTCCGTCTGCTTTATAAGTCTTGCAAGGCACACCAAGAGCCTTTAAATCTTCTTGCAAAGCAAAGGTTTCATATCTCAACTTGTCATTGACTGCCCACACAGCAAATGTTGGAGGAAAATCCTTGGTGAACTTCGGCGAATAATATTTTGCGTCAGCAGTTTTAAGAAACTCAACAGTTTCAGCAAAGCTTTTGCCCACAAAAGTAGACGCCATCATTTTAATATCGGGATATTCCGACTGCTTTTTGCCGGTGTCCGTCACCCTCTGCAAATCAAAGCAACCGCTAAGTGATACAAGCGCCTTGATTTTCATTTTGTCAATGTTTTTAAATTCAATTCCCAACGCATCAAGAATTGACTTGTCATTTAGAGCTGACGCCACATAAGAAATGTAATATCCGCCCGCGCTCTCTCCTGCGATTACCACATTTTCGGAGTCAAAATTGTATTTTTTCGCACCCTCTAAAATCTGGTCAAGAGCCTTGAAAACCTCTTGAATTTGTGTTGGGAAAATCTCTTGCGGTGCATAAGAATAACCAATTGAGGCACAGTAAAAGCCCTTTTTCGCCCATTCCGATACATATCGGTTGCGCATAGGTGTAACGCCCGAAATCCAACCACCGCCATGAATATAAATGAAAAGTGGTTTTTTCTTATCTTTCAAGTCCTTACGACAATATGTATAAATCTTATGCTGTTTGCCCTCGCCGTAAGAAGTAACATTATACTCCAGCTCTGCAGGACAAGGACGTGCCGTCAACGCATATACAAGCAACTCGGTAAAATTATACCAATACTGCCCAATTTTACCCCTCAAATAAACCTTTTTATCCATAAAAATCCTCATTTCAAAAGCTTAACCGTGTAGCCGTCAAAATCATATGTATGCTCATCTGGTCTCACACTTCTTGGCGGATAATCGGTTGTAATAATCTGCGAGCCACAAACATCAGCACTTGCATAACGCTCGTCACTGAATGTGGGGTGTGAATCCGCACGGGTGCGAACAATTAAATTGCACTCCCCGATTGTCTTGACATTGTTTACTCCCGCCTCAACGGGATTATTGTCAAGAATAAACGATGCGTATGTTTCATTCGTCAAGCCCGCACGCACCATTGGGAACATTATCTGTGATTTTATGGTTTCATCTTGTTTTATGTAATCGTCAGTTACATCACAAGGGTGCATAAGCACCATAACCTTGCCCAGCGTTTCTTCTAAAGTAAGCCAACCGTCATTTTCACGCATTTCTTTAAAGTTTGCGTAATCTCCCATCATATCCGCAGGAGTTAAAAGCGTGTCACCAAGCACCGCTTTGATTGTTTCGCCAAGTTCATTAGCATATTCAAGCGAAAAATCCTGCATATTGTTGATATTCAGCACTTCACCCTTGGGCTCAATAAGAATTGTAATCGGCAAATGATTTGGATTATTATCCGACCACATTTTTATTTCTTCAAGAGCCTTTGCAAAATCGTAACAGCTTGTAACATTATCAAGAATTGGCGTGTGAGTAACAATAAATCCGATATTTTCACCATAATCAGAGGTTTCAATGTCGATTTCAAGATTGCGGATACCATATTCAAGCTGATTTGTGAGAGTATCCATCTCAAAGGTGGCTTTTGTGTAATCAACCTTGCCGAATGAAATAATTTCAATCGCTTTCATCAATGCTCTTTTCGGCTTGGTAGCCAACAACTGATAACTGTTGTGTGTACCCAAAAAGGCCACTTCATTGAACTTTACACCGTCTGCGAGCGCCTGCTGAATGTCGAAATCCGCAAGCTTTTGCTCATTGCAAGGGGTGTAATTCACATAATACTCGTTCTTTAGATAATCAAGATGTGAATTTTGATATTCTATGTTTTTCTCAATATGCACAAACCCCGCAACATTAGCTGAAATGAAAAGCGTGAGCATAACTATTGCAATAATCAGTATAATTGCAATAATAGCCTTGAATGCTTTTTTGATAATTCTCATAACATCACCTGAGAAAATATTATCATAATTGTTATCAAATGGCAATAAAAAGAAACTCTTCCAAATAAAAGTAATTACGTGTGTAAATAAACGAAAAAAACCAAGTCGAAAGCTTGGATTTTTTGTCTTTTTCAAAGCAAAATGACACCCTGTAATGAGTGTAAATTATTCGTGTCTTAATATGTCTATTTCTTCTACTTCACAAGGAGTAGTAATTGATTTTAATGCATTATCGTCTAACTTCAAAAAGCCGGAATAGATTTCTGTAATCTCTTCTCCCTCATCATAACATTTAAAACAATCAACTTCTTTATACAAGTAAATATCAACATTATCGCCGTTGATATTAGTATATTTATCAATATATGATTCGATATATTTCTCAGCTTTTTGATATGCTTCATCAAAGGAATCGGCACAAATTTTCAAAATTTGTTCCTCGTATAACACTTGTGGCTCTTGACTGTGAACAACATATTTATAAACTAATTTAACACCAAATACATCTTTGCTCATAAAAAACACCTCTAATATAAACAATTACTCAAAAATCTTTTTCAAATTCTTTTGAAGTTTATTTTCAACATATCCTTGTGATAAATAAAACTTGTGTGCATTTTCTCGTTCTATACCTGAACAAAGACGGATTCCGACTGCACCATTTTCCTTTGCCCACTTTTCACCTTGTTTCAACAATGCAGAGCCGACACCCATTCGTTTATAATCATTATCAACGGCAAGTCCTAAGCAATTTTTATAAGTATCTGTATAAATCGCATCATAACTTGTCAAATGAATGTAACCGACCACCTTGTCACCAATATCTGCAACAAAAATCACTTGTGTTTTATCATTCAAAACTGCTTGAAGATTTTTTCTTTGTTTATCCAAATCGTAATCATACCCAAGACTTGTCTTATTGATATAATAAATATCTTCTGCGTCTGAAACTTCAGCTTTGCGAATAATAAAGTCAATACTCATTTCATATTCTCCTTGGCGGTGTTCAAACTACTTGTTGATTTTATTTTCAATTGTAATACACGAAGAAGTCAACATTCTTCTAATTCTTCCACAAAGATTTCTAAACTTCTTAAAAGTTTCTTCATCTATAGAATTAGAAGAATATAAAAGTTTTAACCAACTCTCAGTTTCTAAACATTCTTTTCGGGCTATTTTGAATTTTGAAAGCATATCGGGTAAACTTTGAGGGTATTGTGCCTCTGAAATATTCGCAAACACACTTGCAGAAGATTTTCTTATTTGAAATATCGTGTTAGAAACATCATTTTTCTCTAACGATTTACAAAGCTTCTCAATTTCAACTGCTAATTCTCCAGAATACTTCATCATAGGATTATTTTTCACAAGCTCACCTCAAAAATCATTATAACAATTAAAATTATAAAAATCAAGGCGCAGCCTTGTATGAAATCGACACGAAGTGTTGCATGTAATCCGAAACTTGTTTCGGTATGTTATCATTTTGAAGAAATGCATGTAATCAATCCGAAGCGTATTAAACTAAACTTACATACATCTTCGCTGATTACATACTCACTAACGCGAGATTACATACCAATCCTTCGGATTGGATAAAAAAATAGCGAAGCATTCGCTTCGCTATTTTTTTGGGACCGACACTCAAAATGGAACCGGTCATAAAACCTGATTTTCTTTCGTTTTATTTAATTTTTACACCCTTGTTATTTAAAAATCTAATAAAACTCTCTTTATCGCCTTTTGTAAATGTATCTTTTCGGAATATGTAAATTAAATTCGCTTTTGAACGTAACAAAATCAAATTTTTGGTTTGAACGGAATTCCTAATCTTATCATACTCCAGTTTGTTGACTGCACCAGTCGATGCTGTATTCTGAATGTACTCATTCGTAACGATTGTTTCAACAGATATTTCTTTTCCGTGAACTTCACTATCGCGTTTTACCATTGTATTCACTTGACGAAAATAACAATATAGTTGGAATAACAAGAATAAAGGAACGAAAATAAAAACGCCCCAATTATATGTTTTTTCAAATATTGAAATAAATATATTGCTCAAAAAAGAGAGCAACAGCAAAGCATAGCAAACAACTAACCATTTGCGTTGAAAATAATAATACCTGTAAATTTCTTTTGCTAACTCTTTATTTCTAACATAACTATTTTCAAACAATATTTCCATAAAATCACCGCCTTGGCTGTATTATAGCATAAAAGCGATGATAAATCAAAGGCAAAGACTTGTATGTAATCCGACGAAGTCGGAATGTAATCAAAACGAAGTGTTGGATGTAATCAATCCGAAGGAAAATACACCTGCGGTGATGCCATACACGCTACGCGTGATTACATACGCCTAACGGCGATTACATACCAATCCTTCGGATTGGATAAAAATAAAGCACTTCCGAGGAAGTGCTTTATTTTTTGGCTCCCCAAGTTGGACTCGAACCAACGACAACTCGGTTAACAGCCGAGTGCTCTACCGACTGAGCTATTGAGGAATATGTGTGTCGGCATTACCTATTTTCCCGGGCCGCTTCCAGCCAAGTATCTTCGGCGCGAATGAGCTTAACTACCGTGTTC
>CALFTO010000133.1 GCA_937916195.1 uncultured Clostridia bacterium | reverse complement strand
GGAAGATTTGGCATTTCCATAATAGGCTTAACACATTCAATATCCTGACAGATAAGACGAAGACGACCACCCATATCAACAAGGCTTACTACGATAGCACTGCCCGCTTTACCTTCAAACACAAGACGTGCAGGGTCTTTTTCGTTCATACCAATTCCAAGATGATGTGTTTCAATTCTTGGTTTATCCGCTGCCATTGAAGGACAAACCTCAAGCATATGAGCACCAAGGCTATATTCTTCACCTTCAACAAGGTGGTATGTATAGTCTTCCATAAATCCTGTACCACCATTTTTGCCCTCTGCCATAGCTTTCATAATAGCAGTCATAGCGGCAACTTTCCAGTCACCTTCACCACCATATCCATAGCCTTGTGCCATAAGGTGCTGGCTTGCAAGTCCCGGAAGTTGTTCCATACCATACAAATCTTGGAATGTGTTTGAGAATGCCATACAACCTTCTGCATCAAGCATTTTTTTCATCGCAATTTCTTCACGAGCCTGATAGCGAATTGCTTCAACATTATCAGTTGCAAAATCATATTCTGCCTTATATACATCCATAAGATCATCAATTTCTGCATCTGTTACGGCATTCATTTCTTTTACAAGGTCACCAACTGCCCAGGTGTTAACCTGCCAACCAAGCTTTGCCTGAACTTCAACCTTATCGCCCTCAGTAACTGCCACTTCACGCATATTGTCACCGAAACGCATAACCTTAAGTTCTTTACTTACTGCAACACCAACTGCTGAACGCATCCAGTCACCAAGACGGGTGCGTACTGAATCCTTTGTCCAATGACCTGCAATAACCTTACGAGGCATACGAAGACGAGCCGCAATAAAACCGTGTTCACGGTCACCGTGAGCAGCCTGATTAAGATTCATAAAGTCCATATCTATTTCATCGTTAGGGATTTCAACATTATACTGTGTTGCAAGGTGACAATATGGCTTTTGAAGGTCTACAAAGCCATTAATCCACATTTTTGATGGGCTGAAGGTATGACACCATGTAATGATACCCGCACATTTTTTGTCATAGTTTGCTTCTCTTACAACATCTGTAATTTCCTTATTTGTCTTTGCAGTTACCTTATAAACAATTTTACAAGGAAGAAGGTCTGATTTGTTTAATTCATCAACCATTTCTTGTGCACGAGCTGCAACTGTTTCCAAGACTTCAGGTCCATAAAGGAACTGACTTCCAACTACAAACCAAAATTCATAATTCTTTAAACTCATAATATTATTCTCCTTTATTTAAGAGTGTTAATTGCAGATTTTTCAACCGCAACTGCTGACTCGTATCTCTTAATATATTTGTTGAAACCGTCAACATCTGCCTTATCGGGCTCAATGACACTTGCTTTATACTCTGCGAAGACTTTATTTTCAAGGTATTCTTCAAGAGCTTCGCTTTCCGCCTTATTGCTCATATAAGCTGCAAGAAGTGCAATACCCCAAGCACCGCCCTCACCTGCAGTTTCCATAACTGCAACGGGAGTATTGAGAGCACCCGCCATAAGTTTCTGTCCCACAACAGGAGTTTTGAAAAGTCCACCATGACCGAGAAGCTTGTCAATTTGAACATTTTCTTTGTCAAAAAGAATATTCATACCAAGGCGAAGCGTTGCCATTGTACCGTAAAGTTGAGCACGCATAAAGTTGGCAAGGCTAAATTTACTGTCGGGCATTCTGACAAGTAACGGTCTGCCCTCTGCTGTGTCAGTTACGGGTTCACCTGAATAATAGTTAAAACTAATAATGCCGTCGCAATCCGAATCGCCTTTAAGTGCTTCTGCATAAAGCATATCATAAAGAGCAGGTTTGTTAACCTCAACACCGCTATTTGCGAGAACTTCTGCGAAAAGTTTTACATAAGCATCAAGGTCTGATGTACAAGTGTTACAATGCACCATTGCGACAGGTTTACCTGTCGGTGTTGTTACCATATCAATTTCTGTGTAGACATCTGAAAGTGCTTTATCAAGAACAATCATACCAAAGATTGATGTACCCGCTGAAATATTACCTGTTTTTGCTGCAACACTGTTTGTTGCAACCATACCTGTGCCTGCATCACCCTCAGGCGGACAAAGAGGACAACCTGCTTCTAATTCACCTGTCGGGTCAAGAAGAAGTGCACCGTCTTTTGTAAGTGTGCCTGCAACCTCACCTGCTACAAGGATTTTTGGAAGAATATCAAGCAATTTCCAACTATATTCTTTATCAGCAATTTTAGCATCAAAATCTGCTACCATTTTTTTATCATAGCAATTCTTGGTGCTGTCAATTGGGAACATACCTGCTGCTTCGCCGATACCGATTACTTTTTCACCTGTGAGCATCCAGTGAACATAACCCTCAAGTGTAGTTAAAAAATCTATATTCGGAAGATGGTCTTCTTGGTTGAGGATTGCTTGATAAAGATGGGCTATACTCCAACGCTGTGGAATATTAAAGTTGAAAAGTGAGGTAAGCTCTGTCGCGGCTTGCTCGGTGATTGTATTTCTCCATGTTCTGAACTCTGCAAGTTGTTTTCCGTCCTTATCAAATGGAAGATAACCGTGCATCATTGCAGAAAAGCCCATAGATTTTAATTTTGCAAGCTTAACACCATATTTTTCAAAGACATCGTCTTTAAGGTTTTTATAAGCATCCTGAAGTCCTGCCCATACATCATCCAAATGGTAAGTCCAGACGCCGTTTTCAAGGCGATTTTCCCAACCGTGACTGCCAGATGCAATCGGGTTATGGTTTTCGTCAATCAAAACGGCTTTGATACGGGTTGAGCCCATTTCAATTCCCATTATAGCATTACCGCTTTGAATAGTGTTTTTTATTGCCTGAATATCCAAATTTTCCAACTCCTGACTTTGAGTTAATAATCATACAAATTATACCATTAAAATAATTAATAATCAATAAAAAACTATATCAGATTGCTCATTTCTTCTGCATTAAAACTAAATTCTGAAGTTTTTGTATTGTTGATTATAAAATTCATAATTTCTTCATAAGACGCAGTTTTAATATCAATTCGCTCAACGTCTTTATTAAAAATACCCCACTGCTCGCCCGCGTTATAAGTTTTATAGTTCCACTTTACACGGCTGATATCGTTTTTATCGTACTGCTTTTGTGCGTAATATTCATATTCACCATTATTGTATTCGCCAACGATTACGGCGACGCCCCAATCCTTACGAGCGGTTTTAAGTTCTTTTACGCGATATTTTATCATTCCTTTATCCCTGTCATAAAGGTGCAATTGATAAAGTAAATTCTCATAGCCCATTTCATTGGGATTGGGCAAAACAGTTGTTGACCACACACCCTCAAATGATATGATATGATTTTTGTCAATTTCTCTTATTGCTTTATAGAGTGTATCGTATGCTTTATTTGTACGAGACACTGCTTCTTCACTTTCTGCCGCCCAAGAATAATTGCCGTCATAACCACCGTTATTTTGTGGCTCATTCAGAAGGTCATAAGCAGCAACTGTTTTGCTATCTTTGTATCTTTCTGCTATTGCTTTCCAGATTTCAACGGCTGAATTCATTTTGTCTTCATTTTCATAGAGTTCGTTACGCCCCGCTTTACCTGTGCAGTGATTTTTGCTTTGTCCTCCGGGTGCGCCGTGCATATCAAGAATTACGTAAATTCCATGTTTTTCGCAGGTTGATATTAACCAATCAAGACGCTTAAAGCCGGGATTTTCATTCATATCTTCAGTAATCCACTCGCCCTCTTCTGTCGTGAAATTACGATACCAGAACGGAACACGCACACAATTAAAACCTAATTTTTCAATTTGAGAAACATCTTCTTCTGTGACAAAATTATCCTCATAGGTATTAACCAACTCATTGGTTTTTTCCTCACCGAAACGGTCAACCAACACTTGGAGTGTATCATAATATGCCCAATCAGATACATATTCAGGTACAAATCCCATCCAAGTTTCCCACAAAAGCCAATTGCCGAGGTTAACACCTTTAAGCACTACATTTTCGCCATTTTCATTGACTATGTATCCGTCTTTAACTGTCAACAGACTTAACTCTTTTGAATTAGAATTATTGTAATCTTCAAGTTCGGTAACTTTGGGTTGTGATGAGCAACCGAACAAGGATAAAACTAAAGTTAAAACAAGCAAAATTGATATAAGCTTTTTCATAAAATCTCCCCTTTTTATAATAATTATATTGGATATTTTTTCTTTTTTCAATACACAAAAAGAAAAACCGCCTCAAAAGAAGCGGTTAATCCTAAATACATTTTGGGGAGGAAATGTACTTTAACTTTTAAAATTTGCATGGCATTACAAATTCAAAAAGTTTTATACGGAGTTTTAGAAGTTAGCGGTTGCTAACTATATATTAATAATATAACAGTTTTTCTCTTTTGTCAATAGATTTCAAGAAAAAACTGTTATTTTAATTATTTTATTGCTTCAAGCCAATCTGATTCTCGGAAACCCACAAGAATTGTGTCATCAGCAATCAAAATTGGTCTTTTTACAAGCATACCGTCAGTTGCAAGTAATTTTAACTGTTCGTCTTCACTCATTTGGGGTAATCTATTTTTCAAATCCAACGATTTATAAAGAAGTCCACTTGTATTGAAAAATCTTTTCAATGGCAAACCACTTTGTGTATACCACTTTTTTAATTCGTCAAAGGATGGATTTTCTTCTTTAATATGGCGTGAAGTAAAATTTACACCGTTGTCCATAAGAAACTTTTTAGCCTTTTGACAGGTTGTACATTTGGGATATTCAATAAAAAGCATAAATTCACCTTATTTCTTTTTACATACAAAGCAAAGCCAACCGCCGTCTTCGTAACGCTTGAGAATTTCAAATCCGTTAGCCTCAAATGCGGCAGTTACTTCGGGCTCACGGGGCTCAATAATACCTGATGTTATAAACACACCGTCATCTTTTAAGAAATCCCCTACCTGAGAAGAAAAAAGAATAATAATATCAGCAACAATATTCGCAACTATAACATCAAATTGACCTGTTACTTTATCAACAAGGTTGCCTTGGAGTATGTTATATTTTGGCTCTGTAAAGCCGTTTACAACGCCGTTTTCTTTTGCAGTTTTAACTGCGAGCTTATCAATATCAACACCTGTTGCACTCTCTGCACCCATTAAAAGTGATGCGATTGAAAGAATACCGCTACCACAACCACAGTCGAGAACGCTGTCGCCATCTTTTACATATTTTTCGAGTGTTTCAAGACAAAGACGAGTTGTGTTGTGCCCGCCACTACCAAATGCAAGACCTGGCTCAATGCTTAAAACTGCTCGGCCATCTGCATCATAATTGTCAATCCAAAGAGGACGGATAAGAAGCTTTTTACCAATTTTCATAGGCTTGAAATACTGCTTCCAGTTATTTTCCCAATCCTCATTTCTGCAGGGCTTGTACTCAATTGTGTGAGGAATTTTTTCACTTTCGTAACGCTCTTTGAGGAATGACACAGCCTCCATATAGTTTTCTTCGGGTGAAACATAAATATGCACACAACCTTTTGTTCGGTCCTTTGCAAGCAAATCCTCATCAATAAGGTCTATATTTGCGATTTCCCAAGCCTCTTGTTCAAGTGTGCGATAATCTTCAATATAAATACCGTAAGGCACCGCCATTGAGGCAATATCTGCTGCACGGTCAATATTTTCAGCATCAATTTCTATTTTAATTTCGGTCCAGTCCATAATTGAATCCCTCCACCACTTACGCGGTCTCCCTCCCTTTGACAAGGGAGGCTGATTTTAGATAAACAAAAAGCAGAGATTTCTCTCTGCTCTGTTTGCATTTTTCGGTTTGTTGTTAAATCTGCTCTTTAACCTTAGCAGCCTTACCAACTCTGTCACGAAGATAATAAAGTTTACTTCTGCGAACCTTACCGCGTCTAACAGTTTCAACCTTTGCAACGTTTGGTGAGTTTACGGGGAATACTCTTTCAACACCAACGCCGTATGATACACGACGAACTGTGAATGTTTC
>CALFTO010000132.1 GCA_937916195.1 uncultured Clostridia bacterium | reverse complement strand
ATTGAAGAATTTCGCAAAATGCCCTCTGTCGGTGTAAAATCGGCGGAGAGAATGGCATATTATATTCTCGGTCTTGACGATAGTGAAACAAAAAGTTTGGTTGACGCCATAAATGCCGCGCATACTAATATACATACCTGTAATGTGTGCTGCAATCTTACCGAGGGCGAAAAATGCGGGATTTGCAGTAATGAACGACGCGACAAATCGGTGATTTGCGTTGTTGAAAATCCCCGCGATGTCACCGCCTTTGAACGCACTCACGAATACAGAGGAGTTTACCACGTGCTTCACGGTGTAATTTCGCCAATGAACAGTGTGGGACCCGATAATATCCGCATTAAAGAGCTTATCAGCCGAATGGCAGACGACAGCGTAAATGAGGTTATTATGGCGACCAACCCCACCGCTGAGGGTGAAGCAACCGCAATGTACATAGCAAGATTACTCAAACCAATGGGCATAAAGGTCAGCCGTCTCGCTTACGGCGTGCCCGTAGGCAGTGACCTTGAATATGCAGACGAGGTAACACTTTCCAGAGCATTACAGGGCAGAAGTTTGTTATAATAGAAGCAAAAGCGCCCCTTGGTTATTGGGGAGAGGGCCACGAAGTGGCGAGGGGATTCCTTTTCAAATGTTTTGTGAATCCCTCCACCGCCTACGGCGGTCCCCCTCCCTTTGACAAGGGAGGCTATTAAGGAAATCATCATGGCAGAGAAGAATACAAACACTACAATTGCACAAAATAAAAAAGCTCTCCATGATTATTTCGTCATAGAGAGTTTTGAGGCGGGCATTGAGCTTGTGGGCACAGAGGTCAAATCTCTGCGTCAGGGCAAATGCAACCTTAAAGATGCTTGGTGCAGTATTGTCGAAGGCGAAATTTTCGTCAACGGTATGCACATAAGCCCCTATGACCACGGCAATATTTTCAACCGCGACCCTATGAGAGTACGCAAACTCTTAATGCACAAAAAAGAGATTATGCGACTTTTCGGCACTACAAAGCAAGAGGGATTGACGCTCATTCCTTTGTCAATATATTTTAAAAAAGGCAGAGCAAAGGTGCAAGTTGGTCTTTGTAAAGGTAAAAAGCTTTACGACAAACGCGACGTAGCCGCAAAAAAAGAGGCTCAACGAACAATCGAACGTTCTATGAAAGAACAATTAAGATAATTCGCAATTCGTAATGCGTAATTCGGAATTAAGGTTATGGAAAATATAGTTGTTGAAAAAAGCAAAGCTTTTGCTTTGAGAATTATTAAATTATATAAATATCTAGATACCAATCATAAAATCGGTGTTATTTCAACGCAGATTTTAAAAAGCGGAACAAGCATTGGTGCCAATGTTAAAGAAGCAATAAGAGCTCAAAGCAAGGCTGATTTCTATGCTAAATTAAATATATCCCTCAAAGAAGCAAGCGAAACAGAATACTGGCTTGAACTTCTTTATGAGAGTGAATATATTACAAAAGAACAATTCGACAGCATTTATAGTGATTGTCAGGAATTATTAAGAATTCTCACATCCATCACCAAAACCCAAAAGAAATAATTACGAATTACGCATTACGAATTCATAATTATATTATATATGGGGATGAAAGGATTTCGACGGGGATTTTGAACTGCGATAAGCGAGCAGTGGAGTCTGACCACTTTAAAACGGACAGTTTATTAAAAATAAACGACAAAGATAACAAAGTACTTCTTGCTGCTTAATTAGCGGCGAGCATTCCCCCGAGAGAACTGCGGCTCGGTACGGAGTGTCATTTAGCAGTAAATGTGAACGGATAACCGCCTTGTAGTCCGTCACACATCACAGGGCTACTGAAAGGAATGCCTGTTTGTCGGCTGTCCCGTAGGGAATGTTAGTAGATAAACTACGCTCGTAGAAAGTTTCAGGAATAGATTTTCGGACGCGAGTTCGACTCTCGCCATCTCCACCAAAAAATAAAGGCCTCAGCAGAGGTCTTTATTTTTTATCCAAGCCGAAGGCTTGGTATGTAATCACGCGTTGCGTGTATGTAATCGCAAAGCGTATGTAATTTTTATTGAATTCCCCAATAAAATATGTTACCATTACCATATAATTACAAAAAGGGGATTTTGTTTATGGGAAAGAAAATTATTGTTGCGGGCGGTGGCCACGGCGGTATTGCCGCAGGTATGCTCCTCGCCAAAAAAGGTTATGACGTTACTGTTTTTGAGCGTAATGCCAAAGACAAAATGGGTTATGATTGGACTGACATTTTCGACCGCAAGGGTTGGACTGCAATAGGCCTCTCTTTACCCGACAAAAGTCTTTACAACTTAAAGCAGGATGTAGCGTTTTTCGGTCCTGCAATGGAAACAAAGCTTCTTCAAAATACCGAAGAAGACAAAAAAGAGATTCAGATGGAGCGTCGTGAAATCTATAATTACTTGATTTCATACGCAGAAAAAGCGGGCGTAAAATTTGAGTATAACTGCGAAATCAAAGCTCCCGTTATGCTCGGTAACCGCGTTGTAGGTATTGAAACCGATAAAGGCGAATATCTTGCCGACCTTGTAATTGATGCCTGCGGACTTAACTCCCCCGTAAGAAGTAACTTACCAAAGCACCTTGGAATTCAAAGTAATCCTGCTGAATACGAGCAGTTTTATGTTTACCGCGCATTTTTCAACAAAACTGCAGAGGTTGACGAGAGCGAAAAATTTAAGATTATTCTTCTTCCAAACAACGAACTCGGCATTTCTTGGATTGCTACCGAAGAAGAGCACACCGATGTGCTTATCGGCAGATTTAAGCCTTTCGACCTCGATTACGCCAACGAGCAGATTGAAATACTTCGCAAGTCTAATGACAGCATCGGTACAGAAATTGTGCGTGGTGGGAATTTTGCAAACATTCCCGTTCGTCAGCCATTGGGACTTTTAGTTGCCGACGGATATGCGGCAATCGGCGACAGCGCATTTATGACAGTACCAATTATCGGCTCGGGTATTGCCAACAGCTTTAAAGCGGCAAAAATTCTCGCTGACGCGGTTTCCGCTGATTTCACAAACTCTTTCAGTGCAGAAACTCTTTGGGAATATCAAAAGAATTTCTATAAGCAAATCGGTGCTCCTCTCGCTCCTCTCGCCTGCGTTAAGCTCTTGCTCACAAGACTTGAGGGTCATGAGCTTGACTACATATTTGCAAAGGGAATTCTCAACGCAGAGGATATGACAATTGACGCTGACTCAACAAGCCTCGGCGCAATGCTTGGCGGAATGACCCCCGCGGATATTAAAATCAAGCTAAGCGGACTTATTAATAATAAAGTTGTTCTCAACAAAGTTATTGAAATGGGTTTGCAACTCGGTAAAGCCACCGCAGTTACTGCCACAATGCCACAGAATTACAACCGCAAAGCAATTCTCAAATGGGTTAACGAATATAATAATTGCTTTAAGAGATAAATTTTTGCAAAAACCTATTGACTGTAAACCTTGTTTATACTTTATACTGAAAGCGAAAGGAGAGATTTTATGAGAATTCAGGAACTGGAAAAAGAACTCAACATAACTCGCTCAAATATTCGCTTTTATGAAAAAGAGGGTTTAATAAATCCACCGCGAAAAGAAAATGGTTATCGTGAATACAGTGAAGATGATATTGCAAAGCTCAAAAAGATTATTATCTTTCGCAAATTAGGAATTACTGTTGCTGATATTAAAAGCATTTTTGATGGCACGCTTCCTTTGCAGACTGCAATCGATAATAATATTGACCGTCTGCACAAGGAAATTAAAGAATTAAACGGTGCAATCGAGGTCTGCGAGCAAATCAAGGAAGATAATTCAGACGAAAAAGATTTCCCCCAAGACCATTTTTGGAATGTAATCAACAACCGAGAAAATGATGGCGAAGAGTTCAATAACATTTTTAATGATTATCTTGAATTTGAAAAGTTTGTCTTTTTTCATTTATTCGGCTTTAATTTTGACAAAATTAAAGCAAAACACGGTATAAAGGGCATTATCATAATGCCTGTTTTACTCTGTTTGACTTCCGGAGTGGTAAAAGTAATTTGGC
The DNA here is from genome assembly GCA_937916195.1 of uncultured Clostridia bacterium. Taxonomy (GTDB): domain Bacteria; phylum Bacillota; class Clostridia; order Oscillospirales; family Acutalibacteraceae; genus Fimenecus. The sequence goes on along the minus strand of CALFTO010000132.1, from coordinate 412 downwards.
AAGGCTCATTTTGGGAAGGTTTTATAAAGCCTTTTGTTCTGTTTGCGGCAGCTACCATAATCTTTGCACCAATATATTATTTTGGTAAAAGAAATCCAAAGATTGCAAGTATTTATTCGACAATACTTGTCGTTATTATCGGATTGTTTTTGGGTGCAATCGCGTTATTACTGCTCTATGCCTTGTTCAATACAATACTTGAATAAATATACATATAAAAACAAAACGGGCGATTCTTAATCGCCCCTACAAAAGCAAAAGACGGAGCATAAAACTCCGTCTTTTTTATATTTATAAGTTGTTTAACTTATTTTGAAGCTTCTTCAACAGCAACTGCACATGCAACTGTTGCGCCTACCATTGGGTTGTTACCCATACCGATAAGACCCATCATTTCAACGTGAGCAGGAAC
>CALFTO010000131.1 GCA_937916195.1 uncultured Clostridia bacterium | reverse complement strand
GGGCAAGGGTATTCTCTTATTGTGCCGTAATTTACGCGGTCAGGGTCAAACATATAGTATTCGTCTTTGTTATATAAATGCTTGAATGCGTAAGGCTTCCACGAATCTGACTTTTTGAGCACGTCATAGATTTCGCCCACAATTATATGCTGGAAAGCGAGAGAATTTACTACTTCACCGTTATTCTCTGCCTTGAGTTTATCGGATGTTTGTTTATACCACTCAATCTGGTCGGGCTTTACACAGCTATATCTTCCCTCTTCGTCATAATCACCCGAATCGAAAACCCAGAGATTAAATTTCACTTTTTCGCCGTCGGAAGAAAGCACAGGAATATTATATGTGCCACAGCCTGAAAGAGCTTCACCGTCATCAACTGAAACCGAGCAAGAAAAGGTGTTGTAATATGCCATAAGCTCTTCTCGTGTCATTGCACCTTGCTCTGAATCGTGATTACCAAAGGTTACTGCAACGGGAATATTTCTCTCGTCAAAAATATTCATCAATGCGTTAATCATTTTCTTTGTATCTTCTGCATTTTCGCAATTCACAACATTGTCGCCTGTAATCATAACTATGTCAGGTTTTTCTGTGTCACACGCTCTCTCAACCAACCAGATTGTAGGGTCAAAGTTATGGTTAAGATTGAGATGAGTGTCAGTAATATGTAAAATTTTGAGTTTTCCGTTTGAATTGAACTTAATTGTCTTGTCCGTTTCGTTCTGACTATCTGCGGGATTATAGTTAACTCCGCTGTATTCAGGTCTAAATAAGGGTGATAAAAATCCTGCTGCCATAATAGCCACCAATCCTAACGAAATTATTATTTTAATTCGTTTTTTCATTGTCACAACTCCAAATGGATTTTACAATAATTAGTATATAGTTTTTGTCTACAATTTTCAACTTATTTTTGTAATCTTAAAATACAAAAAATCCCCACAAAGAGTTGTTCTCTGTGGGGGATTATTGCTTTAGTTGTTTTTATTTTTTTGCAGCTTTTTCAGCTCTGATTTTTGCTGCGTGTGCTTTCTTTTCTGCTTCAACACGTTCTGCTTCAACACGAGCATCTTCCATAGCCTGTTCGTGTCTTGATTTTGCATCTTCATAAAGGCTTTCAATTTCTTCAAGTTTTGTGTAGTTTTCAGCTTGAATCAAAAGTTTCTGTGCCTTAATTACAGGACGGGCTGCACGAGTATAAAGTGAATTTTCAGTTGTTGCATCTTTGATTTCTTTTTCAACAACACTACGCTCTTTTTTAAGCGCTTTAATTTCTGCTTTGAAATGTGCGATTGACTCTTTATCCTTTTCGTCATTAGCCTTGTAAAGATTGTTATATGCATCTTCAATTTTCGCAGAAATTTCATCTTCACGATTGAAAAGCTTATCAAAAATACTTGAATCAAAATCAACGATGTTGTTACTGAATTTCTTCTTCGCAACCTTTTGAGCATCAACAAAGTCTTTTGCAACAGAAATAGCATTCTTTCTGAATTCTTTTTCTTCTACTGTACTCTTTGGTAAAGCCTTTGCATCTCTGAATTCGCTACGATTATAGTTATAAATTGCGTCATAACCTAAAGAAGCAGTTACTCTTGCTTGTTCAAGTTGAATTTGACCAAAGGTTGTGTTGAAACGACTCATTTCATCAAGAACAATCTTTGAAATTTCAATATCAACATTATACTGCTTTGCCGCATTGTATTCTTTCTTTGCAGCTTTCTTTTGAGCTTTGCCTTTTGCCTGTTTTATTGCAAGCTTGTATTCTGCAAGGTCTTTTGGCTGTGCATCTTCAAGGTCTTTTGCCTGTTTGATTATATCAATTGTTTCAACAAGGTCACGGTCTTGAAGGACACCGTTACCATAGTCTTCAAACAATGCACGAATTTTAAGAACTTTAATAATACCTTGTTGTTTAACTTCTGTAAGGTCATAGAAGAAATAAGGAATAACATTCATAAACGCACCAACAACAGATGCCGCAATTAAAACACCGAAGATAGCTATAAATGTTTCTTTGTGATAAAGAACATTGTAAACATTTGTCGGGTCATCAAGAGGACCTTCCTGTGCAATAATCAAAGGTAATAACTCTTGAAGTTTTTCCTCATTAAATCCAACTTTTTTATAAATTGCGGGAAGAACTGAACTTGTTGCCATTGTTACAACACTACCGATAAGACCAACAGCAGCAAACATACCGTCAATTCTTTCACCTGAAACGTACTGCTGATAGTCACGGATATCACCGTTGATACTTGGTGAAAGGATATGTCCGAAAGCACCGACAAGAGCGTTCATCCAAAGGCAGATGAGAACAAGCCAAATCATAATGCTCATATCTGCATATTTAACAATAGGATAAATAGCGCCTATAAAGACAATGTTCAACGAGTTTATGAGAAGGAGAGTTTTTCCCTTGCCTATTTTCTTAATTGAAAGTGGAGCTAAAAGCATACCCCAAAGAGATGCGTTTCCGTAAACTGTAGTAATCAGTGCATACTGACCGGCTGTACATGCGTGTTGGTAAGAGTAAAGCCAGTTGAGAATATTGAAGCAAGCACCCTCAAGGAAGCCCAACCAACCTGCAAGTGATGTAATCCAGAAATACTTATTCTTTGTAACCTCACGCAGTGCATCCATAAACTTAATCTGAACAACGTGGGTTTTTGCCTGAATGATTCTCTCATGAGTATTTGCATAAACGATAATACTAAGGAAAAGACCTAAAATAAGAATTGGAACCCAAATGTATCTGTAAATTCTGATGTCATTAAGGTTGCCTGTACCTATAAAGTTCTTTGCAAAAAGTGGAATGATAATACCTGTAACTGATGGACCAAATGATTCAACAACTGCTTTGATTGATGAAACATTTGCTCTTTCTTGAGTATTAGGTGACAAAACAACTACATAATTGTAGTATGCTTCATAAAGGAAATTGTAGAAGAATTGGAAGCCAATGTTGAAAAGAAGAACAACAACACATTTTGTAACCTGACTCTCCATTTTTTCATAAGGCATCCAGAAATAACCAATTGATAAAAGTACAGTTGGAATACCCATTGAAATGAGATACGGTCTGTATTTACCCTTTTTGTTTCTTGTATTATCAACAATGTAAGCTCTTACCATTGTAAGAGGGAAGCTGATAACAACCGCAATAAGATATATGTAATACAGATTCATCGGCTCAATACCGATAGTATTACCTACGAAAACGTTGGTTGCAGATAAAAGCACAGATGAAACGCATTGAGTAATAAATCTGATACCCATACCGCCACCGGCAAGAGCTGCAATCTCTTTAATTGGCATATAATTACCCAGCGGTGGTGTTTTCCAATATGTTTTAACATAGGAAAATCCTTCCTTAACTTTATTAACTAAAGTCATTTTTTCACTCTCCTTAATTTGTATATATGGATTTTATCACTAAATAAGAAAATAATCAATCAATAATTCCAAAAAATTAATCCCCACAAAGAGTTGCTCTCTGTGGGGGATTAATTGGGATTGTTTGATTTTTTAATAAATTAGGGTTTGTAGGGATAAACGCAATCGCGTAGGGACAGAACTCCTGTTCTGTCCGCAATAAGCAAGCACTCACAACGGACAGACGGGGACGTCTGTCCCTACGCACGCATTAAAAACAATTCGACAAATTCTTATTTGTCTTTACTTATTACCTTTTTCTGCCAAGACCATTTTCTGCATTCGGGGCATTTCATATATCGTGTGCGATTAATGTGCATTGCCCATAATACGCTTTGATATGTTGGCACATATTTATGATGGCAATGCTCACATTCATAATAGCCTGCAACTTGTTCAATTTTCAACAAACAGAATGCTATGACGAAAATAAACACAAAGCCTATGCTACCCAACACTATTCTTAACCAATCTGTCATCGGCACATAGCACGCTACAAATATGAGTGCCAAGCACAATATTACGCCAACTACGCCCATAACAATTTCAATACTTAATAATCGTTCATCGGCTCTTTCTTTTTCTTTTACCATTTTAATTAGGTTTTTTTCTAAATTTTCATCGTAGTTATTCATTGTAACTACCTCCCCACTTAATAAATCATTTACACTAATGCCCAAAACGGCACAAAGCTCAAGCATTATTGAGGAATCGGGCAAGGATTTACCGTTTTCCCATTTTGACACAGCTCTATCGGTAATATTAAGTTTTTCTGCCAACTGCATTTGAGTAAGTCCGTTCTTTTTTCTGCATTCGGCAATGAACTTTCCGATTTTCACTTGGTTCATTCGGGTTGCCTCCTTTCAAGATTAGTGTAATATCTGTTGGGGTAAAAATCTACATACCGTTGGTTGAGTGTGGGGATTTTTGATTATATCAACCAACGGTTTGGTGGTATTATTATGTGAGAAAATTCAAATTATTTTCCTATGTATTCTTTATAATTCTCATATAGTGTTACGGAAGTTTCGTGTCCTGCAAAGGATGAAGAATCCGGTGGATTCATAAGTCCTAAATATTGATAACCGAGGATTTTATCGGCATAGGGTGCAACATTTTCAACCTGTTGCTTTATGCGTTCAAAGGGTGCGGGCAACAACGCACTTTTATAAACCATTCCTTCAAAATCGAAAAGCTCTATATCTGCCCAAAGCTGTGAACGACCTGCTTTGTCGTGCGCAATCTTCAACTTTTCAAAAAGTCGTTTTGTGCGGTCAACCTTTGTTTTCTTAACGCCTACTTCGTCCTGATATGCGATAAAATCAACATCTAACTCAGCAAGTTGACGAATAAAACGGTTATTTGCGTAAACAAGATTTGTGCCGTAAGGTGCAATAAGCGTTTTTTTGTCAGGTGTGAGCTCGTGGCAACGGGCAGAACAAAGATTTACATAATTCATAAAATCCTTTGAAAATCGCAGAATTATGCAGGTTTCGTCGGGGAAATACCAACCGTAAAAGCTCTTGTGATGACCGTAAAGTACTGTCAATTCCTCCATAGCCCTGAAAGAACGGTCAATTACCTCTTTGCTTGTGATATTTTGACTTGCCTTTTGCCAATCACCGTAAAACCCGTTACCTAAAAAGACTTTAACACCACAACTGTCAGCCTCGCAAAGCAATTCTTCAATGGGGTCGGGGCAAGGGATATCTGCAAAAGGAAAAACTGACGATTTGAAATAGCATTTATCATAAAGAGCAGTCGCCATAACCACTATGTATTCCATACCCAGTGCCGAAATTTCGCGAACCTTTTGTCGCCAATTTTCTGCTTTGAATTTATCAAGTGCAGGATTCCAATATTTGCCCTCGGCGGTGTTATGATGACGAAACTCAAAAAAAGTACCGTCAAATTTTCTGTTCATTTGCCTCATCTCACAAATCAGAATAGATTAAATAGATTATACCATTACTGTAATTCTCATTCAATCCCCTTTTCAGCGGATTTTGCGGGAGAATTTTTGCGGTTGAATAAAAATCTATACATTGCACAAACTGAATAAAAAGGAGTGTCAATATGAACGAAAATACAAATAATTCAAATAACACAAATGATATAAACGGCAGTGAGCTGGTTAAAAATACACTTGACAAAATTCCTGAAGCGAAGTGTAACGCAAAGCGGATTACGGGGCTTGTGAAAGAAAACGGACGTGTTACGGGTTATCAGTTATCAGACGACACAATCGTCGAAAAGCCACAGGCTGTGCAGATGGCAAAGCAAGGCGAGATTTCAGGTGTTGGCATTGCTCACCGCGGTGACAACGAGTATCTGAAATCAATCCCCAACGACAAAGAAAACGATAACCTCTCAAACCTGCCCGCAGTAACAGTTGAATAAAAAGAAATCCCATCTCAATAGCGAGGTGGGATTTTTTCTGGCGGGAGCAAGCCCCCGCCATGCTTTTAATTATTTTGAGAAAACTCTCTTTTTATTTGAATTCATAATCAGCACTACGCCGAATGCACTTGCAAGAAGAATTGCAAACCAAGCATTTGTTTCAGTTGCGTCTGTATTAGGAATTTCGGGGTCTGCTACGGGCTGTTTATTCTCTTCTTTATCGTTATCAGGTGTTGTACCGCCCTGTTCGTTATCGTCAGCATTTTCAATCCACTTTGCATAGATTGTTACATCGCCTGTAATCTCATCATCAAAGCTGAATTCGTTACCGTCTGTGCAAGCCTCATCTGTATAGAAGCCACCAAAGGTATAGCCCTCTTTTTCTGTATTGAGAACTTCAGAGAAATCTTCAATACCGAAGAAATCACAATAGAATTCATTGAGTGACATACCAGCGGGGACATTTGCTGCCATACCGTTATTAAGTCCGTTGATTGTTACCTTATAACCCAATGGCTCGATTGTCACATTCTCTGCCATATTGCCATCTTCATTAAAAACTGTATAGCCTACTGTACCAAATATATCGTCATGTTCGGTAACTTCGGCATTTTCGGGATTTACTATTGTTAATTCTTCGCCGATTTCAATACCCATTTGAGCAATAATTGCGACACCGTCGGGTGATGAAACATTTAATTTTGTACCAACAAGACCGGGGCTGTGTTCACCGGGTGTTACTTCGTCACAGTAAACACTCACATAACCGCCTGAGAAACTGCCGTCTTCATCTTCATAAGCAGTAGCAAAAATACCGTAAGCAATTGCCTCAAAGCCTGCAACCTCACCTGTTGAAACTGAAATATCGCCTGCATAAAAACCTGCATCGCCTTTATTAATAACAATGCCCGCACTTATAGCACGTGTGTTTTCAGTTTCAGGAACTGTTGCGTTGCCACTGTTTACCACAAGGACAGAGTTTTTATCATAGGTGTAAACTCCTGTACTTTCGAAATACAAACCTGAGCTCATGGCATAATAGCCGGATGTTGTATTGCCGCTTGTAGCCTCTAAATATCCTTCATATACAGAAACATTAATATATTCTTGTATATCTTCATCATCACTATCGTAAATAATAATATTGTCCGACATAGCAGTTATACCATCACTATATGCAACATAATCCGATGTTACATTTCCGCCCTCGGCAATCAATGTTCCGTCAAAATCCACGCTAATATCACCATAAGTGTGAACACCTGTGCTTTGACCGTATTCGGTTACATTAAGGTCACCGCCACGGGCATAAACACTTGCACCTTCAACACACATACCGCCTGTTGCATAAACACCGTAACTGTAGGCATATTCATATTCGCCGTCAACATCATTACAGAAAACAGATAACGCGCCATCACCTGAAATATACAAACTACCCTCAACTGCAATTCCGTATGTCGCCTCATTTGCAGGTATAGAAATTGTATTCTCAGAGCCATCTGCCAAAACAATATTCAAATCTTGTGCCGCAAAAATACCCACATTAATGTATTCATTCATAGCATAGAATTCTGTGATGTCCAATCCGTCTAAATAAAGCTCATTTGTATCAGGATTATAGCTTGCTGTACCGTCACCTAAAATATCGTCTGCATTATCTTCAGTTACACAAACTCCAGCAACCCAAAGTTCATAGTAATATGTGTCAGTATCTTCATAAATATATACTCTGCCATCTACCACATCTGCAAATTCGATACTCTGAAAACCTTCAGCGGGTGCATTCTCTTCAGGCTGTCCCGGCAAGTAATTCTGAAAACGAACCGAAACTGCATCTGCAGGAATACTTACAGAATACAAATCTCCACCTTCTGAAGTCATCGGTCCTGCGGGAGCACGCATACCATCTGCGGCTTCATAAATTGTAACAATCGTTTCCCAGTTAGAATTTCCGTTATCAAAGCAGACCGTAATCATTTCGTCAGTTGCAAAAGCAGTGACAGAGAGCATACTGAAGCACATTACCACCGCCATTATTATTGCAAATATTTTTCTTGTGTTCTTCATTTATTTTTCCTCCTTTGAAGAATTCGAAATTCGAAATGCGAAATTCGAAATTAATTTTTTGTTTTTTTACAGATTGTTATTAATATTGCTATTATTTCTTTTATATCTTTTTCAAGACTTTCAAATTCTTTATCTGTCAGATATTCTGTTTTATGTAAAAGTCTTAACCAAAAATATGTTTCATCTGCCTCTTTTGATGCTATAGTCAATTTTGTGTGGAAATCAGGTCTTGTCTGTGCCCTTTGAGATTCGGCAACATTCGCGCCGATACTTGTTCCACACCTGAGAAGTTGCTTTGACATTACATATTCTTTTTGCTCATTAGTTAAATACTTATATAAATTTACAATTCTTACTGCAAAATCAAAGCTTTTTTCTTCTATTATGTTTTCTTTCATTTTAATCCTCATTTCGAATTGCGAATTACGAATTGCGAATTTTAATTCCCAAAGTTTATACTAAATCCGCCGTTGTTTGAACTGCTTGATGCAGTCGGCATATAGGGAATAAGTGCTTCTGCGGTTTTCATAAGTGGCATTGTCTGCAAATAAATTCTGCCCGGACCTGTGATTACAGTATTGAAAAAGCCTTCGCCACCGAAAAGAACGTTTTTCGCGCCCTTAATTGTTTGAATATCCATTGTGCAGGTTTCGCTCATTGCGGCAAGGTAGCCTGTATCAACCACAATGCTCTGTCCTGCGGCTAAATCATACTGCTGACAATGGCCGTCAATCTCTAAAAATACAAGTCCGTTACCTGTGATTTTCTGCATTACGAAGCCTTCGCCGCCAACAAAGCCTGCGCCGAGCTTCTTTTGGAAATAAATTGACAAATCCAAGCCCTTTTCCATTGCTAAAAATCCACGTTTTTGAACGATTATTCCGTTACCCGGTGTAACCTCGTAAGGAATAATTGAACCGGGGAAGCTTGAAGCAAATGCAATCATTCCGCTACCACCCTGCGGGGTGTATTCATTAAGGAAGATTGACTCACCTGCAAAAATTCTGCCGAGTGCTTTTTTAATACCGCCACCCGAATTCGTTTCCATTTTCATATTTGGGCTCATCCAGCTCATTGAGCCACCCTCTGTGCATAAAGTCTGCCCCATTTCAGGGTAGCATATAACTACGGGCAAGTGACCGCCCTCAATTGTGTAATTCAACATCAAAAATTCCTCCGTTTATTTATAATTTTCTTTAATTGCTTCTTCAATTATTTGTTGATTATGTTTTTCAATATATTTTGTGAACTGCACAAGCAAATCGTTGCCTGTTTTTCGGTAATCTGTTTTAAGTATCTCGTCTATTACCCTTTCTCGCTCTTCCTTGCCTATATCATAAATTTTTAAAAGACAAGTAAGAGTAAGCCTGATTTTATCTTCTAAAGTATATGCTTCTGTGCAAGGCTCTGTGAGTGCACTTCGTTCAATACAACAAGTTACATTTTCGGCAAGTCTGAAGCGTTCAAGTGACCAATCCGATAAACGTTTGCCGAGAATTCTATAATTTTTTTCTGCTGTCCAATCCTTTACAAAAAGCATTGTGGCGGGGTGAGAATAAATTGCAAGATAAAGGTCGTTCATTTGCGGATTTTCTTCACAGAGTGTTATTTGCGCCGTAATCTCCCAGCAATATGAAAACAAGTCGTCGTGCCCCTCGCCTTGCACCTTATCAATGGCCTTTTCGTGAAAATCAGTTATTTTTTTTGTAAGCTCTAAAAGTATATGCTCTTTTGTAGGATAATGAAACGTCAGGTTTCCTGTGCTAATGTTCAGTTCGTTGCTGATAGCCTTTGCCGATGTATTGGTAAAGCCTTTTTCGAGGAACATTCGCGTTGCCACCTCTAAAATTTCAAGCTTTGTGATATTCGTTTTTCTTCGAGCCACTTTTCATCACCTCATCTCAAGCAAATTAGCACGTGTACTAATTTAGGATATGTCCTATTTTAGCATACGTGCTAATTCCTGTCAATAAAATCGTTAAAGTTTTAACGGGTAACAATTCACAAAGTTTAGCACACATTTTTGTTTAATTCGCAGTATGTAAACAATATTGCAGTAAAAATCAATAGATATAATATTTACAAAAACTTACTTTTTTGGTATTATAAGGATTGAAACAAATTTACTTGAGGTGATACAGATGAATAAAATCTCGTTCGGTACAGGTGGATGGCGTGCAATTATTGGTGAAGACTTCATTTGTGAAAATGTGCGTCGTGTTGCAAAGGGCATAAGTCTTCTTATGAAAGAAGAAAACAAGACTGAAAAACCCGTAATTATAGGCTATGACAGACGATTTCTTTCTGAAAACGCAGCAAAATGGGTTGCTGAAGTGCTTGCTCACGATGGTGTGAATGTTTGGTTTATGGAACGAAGTGTTCCCACCCCTCTCGTTATGCACACAGTTAAAGACAAAGAGCTTGATTTCGGTATTGAAATTACTGCAAGCCACAACCCCTCAAACTATAACGGTATTAAGCTTATTATAAAAGAGGGCAGAGATGCTCCCCTTGAAATCACAAATCATCTTGAAGAGTTGATTGCAACAGTTGACGATGCAGAATTCACAGATTTCACAGTTGCAGTTGAAAACGGACTTATTACATATATTAAAAATCCTTTCAACAAGTTCCTTGATGACATTATCGGGCTTCTTGATATGAACGCATTAAGAGAACGTGGCTTGCGAGTTCTTTTCGACTCAATGCACGGCTCGGGCACATATCCCCTGCTTGTAATCTTCCACACCGCAAGATGCACAATCGACACAATCAATATTAATAAAGATGCTTATTTCGGCGGAGTTATGCCTGCGCCATCAGAAAGAAGTCTTTTCACACTGAGAAATCAGGTTGTTAACGGTGGCTACGATTTCGGTATTGCTATGGACGGCGACGGCGACAGACTTGGCATTATTGATGCTAACGGAAAATACATCAATGCAAACGAAATTCTTTGTCTTCTTTATTACTATCTTGTTAAATACAAGGGTTGGCGCGGTCCTGTGGTTAGAAACCTTGCAACAACACATATGCTCGACAAGATTGCTGAAAGCTTCGGTGAGAAATGCTATGAAGTTCCCGTTGGCTTTAAGTATATTTCATCAAAGATTGACGAGGTTGACGCAGTTCTCGGCGGTGAATCATCGGGCGGTCTTACAGTTCGCGGTCACATTCACGGCAAGGACTCAGTTTATGCCGCATCACTTTTTGCAGAAATGGTAAGTGTCACCGGTAAATCCCCCTCAGAAATTCTTGACGAGCTCAAAAAAGAATTCGGCGAATTTGTTATGGTTGAAGACGATATGCGCTTTGACCCTGCAATTAAGCCCGTTGTTCAGAAAACTCTTATGGTTGACAAGCGTTTGCCCGAATTTAAGGACGAGATTACACGCGTAAACTATGAGGACGGCTGCAAGGTTTATTTTGATGACGGATTTGTAATCTGCCGTTTCTCAGGCACAGAGCCACTTCTTCGCATATTCGCAGAAAGCACAAACCCCGTTCGTGCAAAAGAATATATTGACACATTCAAAAAATTCCTCTTTGATTAAGGAGAAAAAATTATGACTTTAAAAATCACATACGAACAAATTTTTGATAATAAAGAATTTCAGTCTGAGCGTAATCGTATTCCCGCACTTTACACACTCAATGACGGCAGCATTATGGCGGGTGCGGATATCCGCTACGGTCACGGCGCGGACTCACCCAACAACATTGATATTGCCGTTGCAATCTCAAAAGACGGTTATACTGATTGGGACTATATAATGGTTAATCATTTTGATGATTATGCCGACAC
>CALFTO010000130.1 GCA_937916195.1 uncultured Clostridia bacterium | reverse complement strand
GACCCGCTTTAAGCTTTAAGCCCTCAACATCTTTTCTGATTGTGAACTTTTCGTCATTCATATCAACTTCGAAAACTGTAAATCCCTTACGTTCACTTCTTGAGCCGTAAAGCTTAATTTCCTTTTCGCCTTTTTCACGGAAATAGCAGTATGTATAGCCGTGGAATTTACCCTTTTCGCCATAGCTTGCAAAATGATAGTCACCTGAAAGTCCTGCAAAATGAGCAGTAAACTTTGTTATTTTTGCAGGCTCGAAAAGACCGTCAAATTTATCATCCTTTGAAAATTCGCGAGATGTTGTCCATGCCTGATATCCGTTTGCATAGAATAAATCGTCATCGTCAAAGTCTTTCTCTTTTGTAAGAGCAAAGCTCTTCATTTCCATATCCTTTTTAGCGGTAAAAACACCCTTAATGCTTTTTTCGGTTTCTTTTAAATCAAAATCAAAGCATTCATTTTCATAGCTTGAATATGCGCGGTCGCCACCACCGATTTTCATTTCAGCATAAAGTTTAAACATTGAGATTATCCCCCTATATTACATATATAATAATATTAGCATATTGAAAAGATAAAATCAATCCTCTTGCAATATATACTTTAATTTGATAAAATATATTGATTACACATTTTCGGCGGTGAAAATATGGGATTTGTTCCCTATAATTCAAGAGATTTATTCTTCAAAGACAAATTCGGTAGTGTGCAGATGGGTGAAGAAATTCACTTCCGTCTTGTGCTTCCGCGCTCATTTTGTTGTAGTGGTGCTTACCTTATGCTTCGTCGTGACGACGGTGGCTATGAAGAAAGACCAATGCTTTGGGCGGGTATGTCAGGTAAAGATGCTGAAATTTGGGATATTCACACCGAAATTTCCCGCGAGGGTCTTTATTGGTATCATTTCGATTTCTTTTCATCCTACGGCAGAAGCTCAGTTCTTGAAATCAATAACGGTGTTGGCGGATTTTCAGCGGGCTTTGGTGCACGCAACGATTGGCAGTTAACCGTTACCGAAAAGGATTTCACCACTCCCGATTGGCTCAAAGGCGGAATTATCTATCAGATTTTTCCCGACCGTTTTTATAATTCGGGCACAAAAAAAGAAAATATCCCCGCAGACCGCGTTATGCGTTCAGATTGGGGCGCAGAGCCCGAATGGCGACCAACCGCCGAGGGTAAAATACTCAACAATGACTTTTTCGGCGGAGATTTAAAGGGAATTCAAGAAAAACTGCCCTATCTTGCCGATTTAGGCGTCACTTGTATTTATTTAAATCCGATTTTTGAGGCTCATTCAAATCACCGCTATGACACGGCAGATTACAGTAAAATCGACGCAGTTTTAGGTACTGAAGAAGATTTCAAAGCTCTTTGCAAATCCGCAAAAGACCTTGGAATTCACATAATTCTTGACGGCGTTTTCTCGCACACGGGTGCGGATAGTGTTTATTTCAACAAAAACGGCAGATATGACACAGTGGGTGCTTACAATTCGCCCGACAGCCCATATTATAAATGGTACAAATTTACAAATTACCCCGATAAATACCAAAGCTGGTGGGGTTTTATAACTTTGCCCGAGGTTATTGAAGAGGGTAAGGAATACCGCGAATTCATCAATGGCGAGGGCGGTATAATCGAAAAATGGCTTTTGGCGGGTGCTGACGGCTTCCGTCTTGACGTTGCCGACGAATTGCCCGACATTTTCATTGACGAATTGCGTGACAGACTTAAGAAAACCAAACCCGACGCACTGCTTATGGGTGAAGTCTGGGAAGATGCCACCACAAAGCACAGTTACGGCGCACGCAGACGATATTTGCTGGGCAGACAGCTTGATTCTGTTATGAATTATCCCTTTGCAAATGCAATTTTAGATTTCTGTCGCAGCGGAAAAGCAGAGAATTTTATGGCAACTATTATGGACATAGTTGAAAATTATCCAAAAGAGTGCCTTGACGTTATGATGAACCATATCGGCACTCACGACACAGAGCGCGCAATCACAAAAATCGTAGGTGAAAGCTGTGAATACCGCGACAGAGCGTGGCAAGCCTGCCATAATCTCGGCAACAAATATGAAAAAGGTATTCAGCTTTTGAAATGTGCCGCTGCAATTCAATACACTCTCCCCGGTGTACCCTCGGTTTATTACGGCGACGAGGCGGGAATGGAGGGCTACAAAGACCCGTTTAACCGCGGTTGCTACCCTTGGGGCAACGAAAACCGCGACCTTATAAAATTCTATAAGGAATTGGGCAGAATAAGACGTGAAAATCCCGTGTTCAAAAAGGGTAAATTTTATCCCGTTTCTTCAATGCTCGGTTGTATTGCATACCGCAGAGCAGACGAAAACGGCGATATTATGGTAATTGTCAACCGCAACGAGCACCCAATTACCTACCGTCTGCCCGAAAGCTACAAAAATTCACACACACTTATGAACGGCTCAGTTGTAGACGGCGAAATCTATATTGACGGTTGCTCATTTACCATACTTATGGTATAATTTACAAAAAGATTATTCGGTGAAAAATATGATTAAATCCTTCGGCTATTTACCAAAATCACATAAAATACTTTGGCTTGTTTTACGCATTGTAATTTTAGGCTGGGGTATCTACGGGCTTTTTCACGGCTCGGTTGTGGAATTCTTAGAGGCAATATTCGCAATTATTTTCACTCACCTTTGGGATTTCTTTCAGATTTTTGGCGGTAAGTCCTTTATAATCGAAGTCGACTATATGACACAGACAATGCTCAATTTGTTTATTTTTGTGGCTGTGTGTATCGGCTCAACTCTTAACAACCGCACAACCTTTGAGCATTTTGATTTGGTAACTCATTTCTGTTCGGGATTTTTAGCCGCTTGGTTTGGTTATGATTTTGCAAATATTGTTTACCGCAAACGCGGTGGTAATTTAGGTCCTGCAATGTCGTCACTTTTTTCCCTTGCATTCTCTTTGAGTATTGCGGTGGGTTGGGAAATTTACGAATTCTCAATGGACCAGATTTACGGTTTGACACTTCAAAAGGGCAACACCGACACAATGTGGGATTTTATCTGCTGTGGTGCGGGCTCAATTATCGCAATGCTTTTAGTTGCATTTTTAAGAAATGGAATTATCGGCAAAAACAAAGAAAAGGTTAAAGAGCAAAGAAGACTTGAAAAAGAAGAAAGACTTTTGAAAGAAAAGCTTTATAAGGAATATATTAAAAACAAGGAAGCAGAAAAATAATGAAAAAATTTATTTCCCTTATTCTTGTTGCCGTTATGGTGTTTGGGCTTGCCTCTTGCACCGCCTCAAAGATAAAGGTTAACGGCACAAAAATCGATAATGAGATTTACGCATATTTTGAAGCTCACGCCGAGAAAAACGAAGACGGCAAAGTGAACGAAGAGATAATTCTCAAGGATATTTCAAGGTATGTGGCAATTAATTCAGAATTTAATAATCGTGGTTTAGTGCTCGATTCAAGTGTTAAATCAGAGGTTTCAACCCATGTTAATGATTTGTGGCATCTTTATGGCTCTTATTACGAAGAAAACGGCATTTCAAAGCAGACAATTTATAAAATTGAGCTGTCAAATGCTTATGAAAACGCTTTGCTCGCAGATTATTATGGAGAAAACGGCGAAAAACCTGTAACCGATGAAGAAATCAAGAAATATTTTGGCGAAAATTACGCAGCAATCCGTTTTGTTACCGGCTATCTTTTTAATGTTGACGACAACGGTGCTACCACCCCGATGACAGATGCCGAAAAAACAAAGCTTACAAATTCTTTTAAATCGGTTGCTGAAATGATAACAGACGGCACTTCCATTGAAGAAGCAGTAGGCTCATTGGGAGAGAACACCGAAGTACGAAACGCAGTTATCAACGCATTTTCTGACGGCACATTCCCCGAGGGCTTTTGGAATTCAGCTAAAAATATCGAAAAGAATAAAACCGAAGTTGTTACCGTGGGTGATTATATCTTCCTTGTAAATCGCGTTGATGTTTTCAGCGAGGAATATGGCTACTACTCTCAGTACCGTACCGATTGCCTTAAAAAAATGAAAGGCGAAGAATTTTCTGCAGTAATTGACACTTGGGCAGAAAATTATAAAGCAGAATAAATTACGGGCGATTTGTGAATCGCCCATACATATGCCTCCTTAGTTAAATGGATATAATAAATCCCTCCTAAGGATTAGTTGTGGGTTCGATTCCCGCAGGGGGTGCCAAAAATAAAATATGTGTTATACATACGGAGGTTATTATGAGAAACATTAAAGTGATTAACAGCGGTTGGCTCTTCTCAAAGACCGCAAAATCTGCTCCGTCAAATCTTCCAACTGATTGGGACGCGCTTAATCTTCCTTTCACATGGAACGGCAAGGACGGTCAGGACGGCGGTAATGACTATTACAGAGGAACTTGCTATTTTGCAAAGGAAATCAAGGCTGACGATTTGCCCGAGGGTGCAGTTAAATATCTTCAGTTTGACGGTGTTAACTCCTCTTGTGTAGTTTACTGGAACGGCAAGGAAATCACAAAGCACGACGGCGGTTATTCAACCTTCCGCGTTGAAATCA
>CALFTO010000129.1 GCA_937916195.1 uncultured Clostridia bacterium | reverse complement strand
TATCCCATATGACCGAAAATAATGTTGAATATGAATGTGCCCGCGCCCCACATAGTTTCATTAAAAATTACCGGCATTGCTTTTTTATAAAATATTTTAATATCTTTCCATTTGAAACCAAAACTGTCTTTAATGGGTGCATATAGAATATTTTTCTTAATAAAAGATACTGCCAAAATAAGCAATACGCCAAGCCATGCCGAAATTGTTGTTGCAAGTGCTGCGCCTTTGATACCCATTTGAGTAAATCCGAATTTGCCGAATATCATTGCATAATCAAGAAAAATATTCAAAACAGTAGTGAAAACAGATACATACATTGGTAGTTTTACATCTTCAACAGAACGCAAAACAGATGAAAGAATATTTGTAATGGCAACTGCAGGATATGAAAGACATACAATCAACAAATATGCTGTACCTTCACTCACAACATTTGCATCGTTATTGAAGATGTTTACAACAAATTCGGGTGCCAAAAGACTTATGACAGTAAACAAACCGGAAACCAATATTGCTGAAACAGTAGCAATACCACAGGTCATATTAATTTTTTTAATATCTTTGACACCCCAATATTGTGCTACAAATACAGATGTCCCCGAACTTACTCCAATCAAAATCATATTAAGAAGCCAGCCCCACTGCCCCATCATACCAACTGCAGACAATGAAACATCACCAAGCTGACTTACAAATAAAGTGTCAGCCAAAGTAAAGGAACTAATTAACATATTTTGCAAAGACATTGGCAATGCAAGCTTTAAAACTGTACGCCAAAAGCCCTTATCGTTAAAAAGAAGGTGCATAGTGTTATTTCTCCGATTTGAGTTTTTCGATTTTATCACGCAAGTATGCAGCGTGTTCAAATTCAAGAATTTTTGCCGCTGCTTTCATTTCTTCAGTAAGTCTTATTATAAGCTTCTGCTTTTCTTCACGGCTCATTCGCTTTTTACCTGACTTATCACGACTTGAAATTTCAAGAATTTCACGAACATCTTTGGTAATTGTCTGTGGAACTATGCCGTGAGCCTCATTATAAGCAATCTGCTTTTCACGACGACGATAAGTTTCTTCAATAGCTCTTTCCATTGATTTTGTAACAGTATCGGCATACATAATAACCTGTCCGTTGGCGTTTCGTGCAGCTCGTCCTATAATCTGCACAAGTGAGGTTTCTGAACGCAAAAATCCTTCTTTATCAGCATCAAGAATAGCAATTAATGATACTTCGGGTATATCAAGGCCCTCACGAAGCAAGTTAATACCAACAAGAACATCAAATTCGCCAAGACGCAAGTCACGAATTAACTCCATACGTTCAATTGTGTCAATATCATAGTGCATATAACGTACTTTAATTCCGTGTTGAGACAAATAGTCAGTAAGATTTTCTGCCATTTTTTTAGTAAGTGTAGTTACAAGCACTCGTTCTTTTTTCTCAATACGTACATTAATTTCTGAAATTAAGTCGTCAATTTGTCCTTCTGTGCTTCTGACACTAATTTCAGGGTCAAGAAGACCTGTAGGACGAATAACCTGTTCTGCGGTCTGAACACTTTTTTCAGCCTCAAATGGTCCTGGAGTTGCACTTACAAAAATCTTTTGTTTTGTTTTTGCATAGAATTCGTCAAAGGTCAAAGGTCTGTTATCATAAGCAGACGGTAAACGAAATCCAAAATTAATAAGGCTGTCTTTACGTGAACGGTCACCGCCATACATTCCGCGGACTTGTGGTAATGTAACGTGAGATTCATCAACAAAAAGTACATAATCATCGGGAAAATAATCTAACAATGTGAACGGTGGTTCACCGGGTTTTCTACCCGACATAATTGCAGAGTAATTTTCAATGCCCTTGCAAAAACCCGTTTCGCGAAGCATTTCCATATCGTATTCTGTACGCTGTCTAATACGTTGGGCTTCAATAAGCTTGCCTTCTTTTTCAAACTCTGCAACACGCAATTCCATTTCATTGTTGATTTTTTCAAGTGCTTCTTCCATCTTCTCAGGCGAAACAACATAGTGTGATGCGGGATAAATTGCAACGTGAGAAACAACGTTTTTAACAGCACCCGTTAAAGCATTTATTTCGCATATTCGGTCAATCTCATCACCGAAAAATTCAACTCTTATTGCACTATCATTTGAATAAACAGGGAAAATTTCAACTATATCTCCCCTAACTCTGAATTTATTTCTAATAAAGTTGATATCATTTCTCTCATATTGTATTTCAACGAGCTTTTGAATTAACTCATCACGACTTTTTTCCATACCTGTACGCAAAGAGATAACCATACTCTTGTAATCAATCGGGTCACCTAAAGAGTAGATACAAGAAACGCTGGCAACTATGATTACATCGCGTCTTTCTGATAATGCGGATGTGGCTGAATGGCGCAATTTGTCAATTTCTTCGTTAATTGCTGAGTCTTTTTCAATATAAGTATCAGTAGTGGCAATATATGCCTCGGGTTGATAATAATCATAATAGGAAACGAAATATTCGACTGCATTATCAGGGAAAAACTCTTTGAATTCTGCGCATAGCTGACCCGCAAGAGTTTTATTATGTGCGAGCACAAGCGTAGGTCTATTAAGCTTTGCAATAATATTAGCCATAGTAAATGTCTTACCGGAGCCTGTAACACCCAGCAAAGTTTGCTCTTTATAACCTTTTTCAACACCATCAACAAGCTTCTGGATGGCTTGTGGCTGGTCGCCCGTTGGTTTATAATTACTGACTAACTTAAACATAAAATACCTCACGTACATTTGTTCGATATATTATACAATATTAAGCAAACAAAATCAACATTATTCTAAAAAATATTGCATAAAAATCAATGTAAAATATTTGATTTGGAGTAATGTTTATGATGAATTACATATGGGTAATTATGATAACCTTTTCAGTAATTTCTTCTTTTTTTCTCGGTACTTCGTCTGAGCTTTCAAGTGGAATAATCACTAGCGGTAATACCGCAGTTGACCTTTGCATTACTCTTTTAGGCACGTTCTGCCTTTGGAATGGGCTTATGAATATAGCCGAAAAATCGGGTTTGACAAAAACTATTTCTAAAATTATGTCGCCTATTTTATGGAGACTTTTCAAAGGAATGAAAAAAGATGACCCTGCATTACAACCAATTTGTTTGAATATTACATCAAACTTATTAGGACTTTCAAATGCCGCTACACCAATAGGAATTGAGGCTATGAAGAGATTATCAGAAAAAAATCACAGTAAAACAACGCCGAACAATAATATGGTTTTATTTGTTGTAATGAATTCAGCGGCATTAAGGCTCGTTCCGTCAACTGTTGCGGCAATTCGAGCTGAAAATGGTTCGAAAAATCCTTTAGAAATAGTTTTGCCGTCAATTATAACCTCAATTATTGCTTTAACTGTCGGAATTACAATGACAAAAATTACAGAAAGGTTTTTCAAATATGATTAGTTTTTCTGATTATATTTTGCCGATATTTGTATCAATTATTGTAGTATTTGGATCATTTAAAAGAGTAGATGTATTCAGCACATTTGTTGAGGGAGCAAAAACGGGGTTTAATGTATTTTTATCAATTCTCCCCTCTTTAACAGCACTTTTTCTTGCTGTTCAAATGCTTAAAACTTCACAGGGAATTGACATACTCACCTTTATATTGTCACCAATTGGTAAATTACTTAATATACCTGAAGAAGTATTGCCAATGTGTATTTTATCACCAATTTCCGGCGGTGGGTCTTTAACTGTTTTTGAATCAATTATCAGCGAATACGGCGCAGATTCATATGTTGGCAGAGTAGCATCAGTTATGATGGGCTCAACAGAAACCACATTTTATGCAATAACCGTGTATTTTGGTGCAGTTGGAATAAAAAAAATTCGGCACACAGCTTTATGTTCACTGTGCGCCGATTTAACAAGTTTTATTTTAGCGGGAATAATGGTAAGATTATTCTTCTATTAAAGAAACACCGCTCATTTCTGCGGGCTTATCAAGTCCCATAATATCGAGCATTGTGGGTGACAAGTCACAAAGCTTACCGCCCTCCTGCTTTAACTTGCAGTCTTTACCAACAACTACAAGCGGAACGGGATTTGTTGTATGAGCAGTAAACGGTGAGCCGTCATCTTCATACATCTTGTCAGCATTACCATGGTCAGCAGTAATAAGAATAACGCCGTCCATTTCATTGACTGCATCAACAAGCTTGCCAACGCATTCGTCAACTGCTTCAACAGCCTTAACAGCAGCATCAAAGATACCTGTATGACCAACCATATCGCAGTTAGCATAGTTGAGAATTACAACGTCATATTTGCCACTTAAAATCTGCTCGCAAGCTGCATCGCAAACCTCATAAGCACTCATTTCAGGTTTCAAGTCAAATGTTGAAATCTTTGGAGAGTCAATAAGAACTCTGTCTTCACCGGGATAAACCTTTTCTTCGCCGCCGTTATAGAAGAATGTAACGTGTGCATATTTCTGTGTTTCAGCAATGCGAAGCTGAGTTTTGCCAAGTTTTGAAAGGTACTCACCCATTGTGTTTGTAAGTGCTTCGGGCTTATATGCAACATTTACGTTTGGCATTTCAGCATCATATTGTGTCATACATACATAGTAAAGCGGGAAAAATGATTTTCTCTCAAATCCTGTGAAATCGGGGTCAACAAATGTTCTTGTGATTTCACGGGCACGGTCGGGACGGAAGTTAAAGAAGATTACAGAATCGTTAGCAGAAATAGCATCTGCACCGCTTACGACTGTTGGCATAACGAATTCGTCTGTAAGATATTTACCGTCTTCATCAATTGTTTCATATGACTTCTTAACAGCTTCAAGTGCACTATCAGTTGCAATGCCCTCGCGGTTAACCATTGCATTGTAAGCCATGCCAACTCTATCCCACATATTATCACGGTCCATAGCATAAAATCTGCCCATTACAGTAGCAATTTTACCTACACCGATTTCCTTGCACTTTTCTTCGAGCTCTGCAACGAAATCTACACCTGAACTTGGAGGAACGTCACGACCGTCAAGAAGTGCATGAACATAAACCTTTTCAAGACCGTTTTTCTTTGCGAGCTCTAAAAGAGCATAAAGATGTGTGTTATGGCTATGAACGCCACCATCTGAAAGAAGACCAATGAGATGAAGTGCAGAATTGTTCTTTTTACAATTCTCAATTGCACCCATAAACACATCATTCTCAAAGAAATCGCCATCCATAATAGACTTTGTAATTCTTGTGAGTTCCTGATAAACAACTCGACCAGCGCCGATGTTTGTGTGACCTACTTCGGAGTTACCCATCTGTCCGTCGGGAAGACCAACGTCCATACCTGATGCACCGATATAAGTCATAGGATTATTCTTAAAAATTTCGTCAAGTCTTGGTGTATTTGCCGCAGTGATTGCGTTACCATAATCACTTGGGTTGTAGCCAAAACCATCCATAATACATAAAACTACAGGTTTTTTCATTTAATTCACCTTATAAATTATTTTGAAGCAGCTGCAACAATTTTTGAAAAATCAACAGCCTTGAGTGAAGCACCGCCGATAAGGCCGCCATCAACGTTTACCTTTGCAACAAGCTCATCAGCATTGCCTGCGTTCATTGAACCGCCGTACTGAACTGTTACTGTTTCTGCAACATCAGCACCATAAGCTTCAGCAATAGCCTCACGAACATAACCGTTACCCTCATCAGCCTGGTCAGCAGTTGCTGTAACACCTGTACCGATAGCCCAAACAGGTTCATAAGCAATAATAACATTTTTGAGCTGTTCTTCTGTTACATTTGTAAGAGCCATCTTTGTCTGGAACTTAAGAAGAGTTTCTGTGTATCCAAGTTCTCTCTGTTCAAGTGTTTCACCAACACAGATAATAGCCTTAAGACCTGCGTTAAGAGCTGCAAGTGAACGAAGGTTTACAGTCTGGTCTGTCTCACCGAAATATTGTCTTCTTTCGCTATGACCGATTACAACATATTCAACGCCTGATTCTTTAAGCATTTCTGCTGAAATTTCACCTGTGTAAGCGCCTGAAGCCTTGAAGTGAACATTTTCTGCACCGATTTTGATATTTGAGCCTTTTGCAGCCTCAACTGCAGCAGGAATATCAATAAAAGGAACACAAAGTACAACATCACAATCTGCATCTGCTACGAGGGGCTTCATTTCTTCAATAAGAGCCTTAGCCTGTGCAGGTGTATTATTCATTTTCCAGTTACCAGCGATAACTGCTCTACGAAGTTCTTTTTTCATTTTTAATTTACTCCTATTCGCAAATATTGGGAGGACTTTAAAAGCCCTCCCTTTATATTTTTAATTATTTCTCATTAAGAGCTGCAATGCCGGGAAGCTCTTTACCCTCAAGATATTCAAGTGAAGCGCCGCCGCCTGTTGAGATGTGTGACATCTTATCAGCAAAACCGAGCTTCTGAATAGCAGCAGCAGAGTCGCCGCCACCAATGATTGAAATAGCACCGCTTTCAGCAATAGCAGTTGCAACTGCAACAGTACCTGATGCGAAGTTTGCCCATTCTGAAACGCCCATAGGTCCGTTCCAAATAACTGTGCCTGCATCCTTAACTGCCTCAGCGAACATTGCCTGTGTCTTAGGACCGATGTCAAGACCCATCCAGCCTTCAGGAATCTTGTCAGAGTCAACAACCATAGCTTCTGTATCAGCAGCATATTCCTTACCAACCTTGTTATCAACGGGAATAAGGAACTTAACGCCCTTTTCTTTTGCTTTCTTCATCATTTCAGCAGCAAGCTCAACCTTGTCAGCCTCAAGAAGAGAAGTACCGATTTCATAACCAAGAGCCTTCATGAATGTGTATGCCATACCACCACCGATGATAAGAGTATCGCACTTATCGATAAGGTTAGTGATAACGCCGATTTTGTCAGAAACCTTTGCACCACCGAGGATTGCAACGAGAGGTCTCTGAGGGTTCTCAAGTGCACCACCGATGAATTCGATTTCTTTCTGAATAAGATAACCGCAAGCTGCGGGAAGATAGTCTGCAACACCTGTTGTTGAAGAGTGAGCTCTGTGAGCTGAACCAAAAGCGTCGTTTACATAAAGTTCTGCAAGGTCAGCAAACTTCTTGCTAAGTTCTGGGTCGTTCTTTGTTTCGCCCTTTTCATAACGAACGTTTTCAAGAAGAAGAACTTCGCCGTCTTTAAGGTCAGCAGCGAGTGCCTGTGCACTCTCGCCTACAACATCCTTTGCCATTTTAACTTCCTGACCAAGAAGCTCAGAAAGTCTTGCAGCAACGGGAGCGAGTGAGAACTCAGGAACAACTTCGCCCTTAGGACGACCAAGGTGTGAGCAAAGAATAACCTTTGCGCCGTTAGCAATAAGATATTTGATTGTGGGTAATGAAGCAACAATTCTCTTGTCGCTTGTGATTACACCATTTTCCATTTTTACGTTGAAGTCGCAACGAACAAGGACTTTTTTGCCCTTAACTTCTAAATCTTCAACAGTCTTTTTGTTTAATGCACTGCTCATTGAAAAAACATCCTTTCAAAGATATTAATTTAAAATTTACCAATAGTTATTTTATACTAATATGCTATATTTTTCAAGTAAAAAATAATATTTGTTAAAAATTTATCATTTTACCCATTATACATAGCCAAAATCGAATTAGTTTTGTCTATAATCATATTTTTGAGTTCCTTTGGACCTCTCACTCTTACCTTGTCACCAAATTGCATAACCCAAGAAACCAAACCTTCAGTAACAGCAACATCAACCTTTGCGAGAAAACTTTCATCGTCATATGGTCGCATATAGCATTTTTCACCAAAGCGGTCTATGAATTCTTCAATCATACTATTATTACAAATCAGTTCAACAGGTTTTATATCGCCTGAAAACATTGACAAGTGTTTATTACTGTAATCAGCTACATCAAAATATGTCTTATAAGGTGAAACTTCTGAAAAATGCCGGGCATAGCTTTCAAGCACCTTAACATTCTTTAACCTATCAATTCGCAAATGAATAAGATTGTCATATTTACTGTGATTTCCCACAAGATAATAGTGGTCATTTGACCATATGAGTGCATAAGGATTAATAACCATTACCTTTTCTTCGTATTGGGCACGCTTACCATCAACAACTTTACGGCGACGATAAGTCACTTCAACCTGTTTCCTTTTGAGAATTGCTGAATTTAAAATATCAATGATTATAAACAGATTTTCATTGTCACATTTGTTACGGTTATCAATATAAACCTGCTTTTCAATTCGCTTATACTGATATTCGCTTGCAAAGCCTGAAAACTTTTTAAGCAAAGCTTTTGTTTTCTTGGCAGAAATGAAGTTCGCAGACTGAACAGCATCAATGAGCAATCTCAATTCGGGTATTTCAAAATGAAAAGATGCCATGAAATACCCTCTTGGAGATTTTGATTTGATTATATCGTATCCGTATTCAATAAGACAATCAATGCAGTCATATATTGTTTTGCGTTCACACTCTATGCCGTAATCCTCTTGAAGATAATGCATAATATCATTAGCAGACATTGGGTGCTCTTCATCAGATTTCTGTTTGAGAATGTCAACAATATATAACATTCTGAGTTTTTGTTTTGATGGTGTTTTCATAATTCTTATAAAACAAGCTTCTCATTCATTGCGATGAGAACTTCTTCATCAACTTTAATATGCTCGCGGTCATAAGTCATTATACCATTGACTTCGTTTTCAACATCACTAACCTGTGTATAAACAGTTGCACTCAAACCTTTTGCTACAAGCGGAATAATCTGCTTTTCGTGAAGATTCTTGTATGCCTTAGTAAGTTTTTCTTTTGTGCCATACATCATATAACCGAAGCTCTTTGATTCATCCCATGTATGACCGCGGTCAATGTGGCTGTATCCGCCGTACTCAGAAAGTACGAATACACGTTCGTCAAGTTTTGGCATAGTTACCGGCACTGTATAGCGGTGCATACTCTTGAAATCACCTGCACCCTGGTCGTGCCAACCACTTGCATGGTCAACTACACGAGTTGGGTCAAATGCCTTGATATTATTAGAAATTCTTACTGAGTCGAACTGTCCCCAACCCTCGTTGAAAGGAACCCAACAAGAAATTGATGTGTGATTGAAAAGTTGATTAAGCATTTCATTAAGCTCGCGTTCAAAATCGTCACGCCATTCTTTTTCACCGCGCTTGAATGCCTTGTATTTATCATCCTTAACGTGAATACCGAAGAATGGATAAACACCCGCAAGCATTGTGCCGATATATTCGCCACCGCTTACCATATCCTGCCATACAAGCATACCAAGTCTGTCACAATGATAATACCAACGGTCAAGTTCAACCTTAATATGTTTACGAAGCATATTAAAGCCTAATCGCTTCATAGTTGCAATATCGTAAATCATTGCATCATCTGTTGCGGGGGTCATACCACCGTCTGACCAATAGCCTTGGTCAAGAAGACCTTTTTGGAAATAAGGCTTATTATTAAGCATAAATCTTGGTAACCCTTTTTCGTCTTTACCAACAGAGAACTTACGCATACCGATATAGCTCTTAACTGTATCAACAGATACGCCGTCTTTAATAAGCTCAATTTTTAAATCATAAAGGAACGGATTTTCGGGGGACCAAAGCTTAATATCATCGAATTTGATTTCATCATCAAGAGAAATAACATTTTCTGATACTGTTTCACCGTTGTCATAAACTGTTACCTTAACTTCGCAGTTTTCGTCTGTAACATAAGTTTTAATTTTAAGAGCTTTTGTGTCAATGTCCGGAATCATACGAAGCTTTGTAATATGACAAGCGTCAACAGCTTCAAGCCATACGCTTTGCCAGATACCTGAAGTTGCAACATACCAGAAACCGTGAGTATCAAGCACCTGCTTACCGCGTTGCTGATAACCCTTTTCAGTGGGGTCTGTTACTGCAACTACAAGCTCATTTTCGCCGTCTTTAAGTAAAGATGTGATATCAATGCCAAATGATGTATAACCGCCTGTATGACCGCCTGCAAGCTGACGATTTACATAAACCTTGCAATCCCAATCAACTGCGGCAAAGTTTAATATTATGTGCTTACCCTGCATATTTTCGGGTATTGTGAAAATCTTTTTGTACCAGAGTTTCTGCTCAGGAAGCAATGGCTTTTCAACACCTGAAAGCATACATTCAATTGCATAAGGCACAATAATTTCACCGTCAAAGCATTCTGCCCATTCACAATCGCCGTCAGTAATTGCATAATCGTAAACACCATTCATTGACACCCAGTCAGTTCTTTCCATTTGTGGACGAGGATACTCAGGCAACGGATTGCTTCTGTCAACTAAGTCTGTCCAACGAGTTTTCATAAATCCCATATTTTTTACCTCCAAAGAAAATAAGCCTTATAAGGCATAATAATCAAATATATTTTATAACATATTAATCCATTTGTCTATTGAATTTTGAAAAATTCTTTGCTATAATACAAAAGATATTTGCGGGTATGGTGGAATTGGCAGACACGCAAGATTTAGGATCTTGTGCCGAGAGGTGTACAGGTTCGACCCCTGCTACCCGCACCAAAAAGACCTCGCAGTAAAATTCGAGGTCTTTTTTAATAAATTTATTTAGGTGTTTTTATGAAAGAAAAAACTTCTTTAGTATTTACAGGTGATATTGGTTTTGACCGATATATGTACGGAAAATGGAATGACGAAAAATTAATTTCAAAAGAAATTCTCGATTTTCTTCATAGTGCTGACCATGTTATAACTAATGTTGAAGGTCCTGTTGCTATTGCAGACCAGAATACAACTCAAAGCGGTGTTCAACAGTTGTTGCATACCATTGACCCAAAAGCTTTAAAAGTTCTTAATAATATGAAGTCAGATATATGGAATATCTGCAACAATCATATTATGGATGCTGGTGCTTATGGTATTGAAAGCACATTAAAAATCGCTAAAGAAAACGGTGTGCAGACTATCGGTGCAGGAATGAACATTCACGAAGCAAAGAAACCTGTAATTCTCAATGAAGCAGGCGGAATTGGTATGATTGGTGTTGGTTATCAGCGTGCTTGCAGAAAGGCTGATATTGATAAACCCGGTTGTTACAGTTGGAGCGACCTTGACGAAATCCAAAAATCAATTGACGAGATAAAACAAACTTGCCGTTGGTGTATTGTTGTAGCTCACGCGGGCGAAGAATTCACACCACTACCCTCTCCATATACAAGAGAACGATATCATAAGTATTTAGAAATGGGCGCAGATATTGTTGTTGCACATCATCCTCATGTTCCAATGAATTACGAAACAGTCGGTGATAAAATTATTTTCTATTCATTGGGTAACTTTATCTTTGATACTGATTATCAACGTTCACAGTTTAATACTGATATTGGCTTGCTTGTTAAACTTAATTTTGCTGAAAATGAGTTCACTTATGAGCCAATGGGACTTAAAATTGTTCGTGGTGAAGAACGCATTGTTAAAGATGAACTTCCACGCATATTTGTTGATGTTCAAGAGGACGAATACAACCTTTTAGCCCCCCTTTCAGCTAAAATGCTTGTTGCGGCAACAAAGCGTCAAATGACCTTTTTAAAACCCGAAGAATTTAAAGGCGCAACTGAAGAAAAATGGAAAGAGCATTTTGCCGAGCCATTGAGAACAGGTCGAGTACCCGGAGAAACATTAGACTTCTATATAATTTGCCCATTAGCAGAAAAAGCAGAAGAAGGCAAATGGAAAGAAAGCAAATTAGAAGATGTAAAACAATATATTTTAGAGCAGATGTAAAAGGTGTTTGATATGCATAAAATATTTGGTATAAAAGAAAACGTTGCATACACTACCCGAATTGGTGCTTACATTATTCCTGTAAAGGATAATAAGATAGGTGTAATTAAAACATCTAAAGGTTATTTTCTAATCGGCGGTGGTAAAGAAGAAAACGAAACCGATGAACAATGTATTAAGAGAGAAAGCCTCGAAGAAACAGGATATAACATAAAAATTGAAAAGAAACTTTGCAGTGCTGAATTATATACATATCACGAAAAAATCGGTTATTTCAACCCTATTCAGACTTATTATGTTGGAAAAATAAATAATCAAACTCAACCGCCAAAAGAAACTGACCACAAATTATTATGGCTTAATATTGAAGAAATTAAAGATAATATGTATGTCGAAATGCAAGGTTGGGAAATAAAGCAAATGTTAAAAGGATTGGAATAAACCAATCCTTTTTTCTTTTACCAAGTATTAACATATTCTATATGCACAGAGTAAGCACGAACATAATTGTAACTATCAAGCCGTCGCATATATGAATCGACTGTATGTGCACAAATCAGTATTTCTCCGTCGGTATCAAAACCTGTCACAACAAGTGTATGGTACAGTCTTTGTCCGTTACTTAAAAAGATTACATCACCAAGTTGAATTTCACCTATATTAGCATCTCTGCCAACTGGTCCAACACTTTCATTTGTTGTGAGAAATCTGTATAAATATTCAACTCCTGACCAAGCGGCAGCGCGGTCGTTCGGTGAAACATAATACCAACCGACATCTTTTGTGTAATTCATAACTCCTGCGCCAGCATAAATACATTGAGAAGCGAAATTGGTGCAATCCCCCCCTATTCCGTGAAAATCGTAATATCGCGGATTTCTTGACAATGCCCACTGTTTCGCATAATTAACAGCATTATTTCTGTTATATTCAAAGCTACGCATAAAAAATCACTCCCATACATTCTATGCAGGGAGTGATTTTAGTTTAATTACCGATAAAAGTATTATATGATTGCATAAGAATTGTTATCAACTCATCATTTGTTTTATTAAGCAATAAAGCATTATCACTTGGTGAGCCTTTATACCAACCTAAATTTACTATTTTACATTTGTAGCCATTGAAATATTCTTTTTCAGCATTATTAAATTCAACTTCATTAATTTTTTCATTATTTGAATTTTTGTATGTTTCTGTAAAATTTTCATTATCACTCCATAATATTTCTTTATGTGCAATCAAATCACTATTAAATTGATTGTTATCTAAATGGGAATTAAATAGAAAAGTCAAATGTTCAGCACCACTTACTCGAAGACTGTCACAGAAAACATAACAATATTTATTTTCCATATTATAACAATTCACTGAATCGGAAAACAATAAATCTGGTTGAGAATCAAGTTTATCGTCAATTTTATATTCAACTAAACCATCAATATTTTTGTTTACTTCAAAAAGAGCATTTTCGGAATATAGTCCGGAACCTTGATTATAACAAGCTACTATTTCAAGCAATCCATTTTGATTTAAATCGGTCACACAATATCCACTATAAACATCTGTATATTTCACAAACCATTTGTCGAGGTTGTTTACAATCAATTTGATT
This sequence comes from uncultured Clostridia bacterium, assembly GCA_937916195.1. Classification (GTDB taxonomy): domain Bacteria; phylum Bacillota; class Clostridia; order Oscillospirales; family Acutalibacteraceae; genus Fimenecus. Next base: position 1,597 of record CALFTO010000129.1, on the reverse strand, counting down.
TGATTTTCAACATCACTATTACCAATCTCAAAATTTGCATCCTTTATGTGTGCACAAACCTCGTTCGCAATAGCCTTTGCACCATCTGCATTAGGGTGAACTAAATCTGAAACAAACAATTCAGGGTGTTCTTTTGTAAGCTCATAAATATCAATGTATTTGTATCCTCTCTCTGCCGCGATTTCTTTTACAATTCCGCCGATTCTTTCAACGATATCTCCTTGAATATCATAAGAAGTCAAACCGCTTGTCTGATTTTCATCCTCATAAAAAGCTTTTGCAGGAATACCAAGATAAATTTTGGGCGAATTATCTTCCGTTATGTATGTATCGAGTAATGAGATATATTGCTCTTTAAAGGCTTCGTCGCCTTTCCAATTTTCAGGCTTTGAATCGTTACTGCCAAGCATAAAAATGAGAATATCAGCATTATATTCAATGCTTTGCTTATAAACATCAGTTTCAACATATGGTTGGTCACCAGTTTTCTGTGCAGTTGTGCCGCTCACGCCAAAATTCTGCACATTATAGTTTTCTCCTAAAAGGGTTTGCAACACAGCAGGATAATTGTTACTATGCCAAGGTGCTACTCCGTGTCCGTATGTAATACTATCACCCACGCAAGCTACCTTAATTTGACCTTCTTGAGCATCTTTTCTAATATGAAGCCCCGAAAGTCCATTAAAGAATAAATAAGAAAACAGACCAATTCCAATGATTAGGATTACTGCAAAAATTATTGCAAAAATTTTAATACCCTTATTTTTCATTACTATTCCCCCTTCAAATATTTACCTTACATAAATATTAACACACAAAAATCTGTATTTCAATAAAAAAGCACCGACTTTTAAAAGTCAGTGCCAAATTTTAGTTCCAATAATCTGTTTTGTCGGGTAAATCAATATTTTTTGATTTGAATACGGGCTCAATACCGTCTTTTCGTTGTTTTTCATAGTCTTTTAAGGCTCTGAACACATATTTGCCGAGGTAAAGAATTACAGGCATATTGATAATCGTCATAGCACCCATTGTTATATCAGCAATACCCCAAAGTAAATCAGCGCTCAATCCTGCACCAACAAAAATTACAACAGAAGCAATAATATAATATATACTCATAAATACCTTGCCGGGCTTTTTCCCGAAAATGTGGAAGATACATTTATCAACATAAAAAAGGTTGCCGATAAGAGTTGTAAATGCAAACAAAATCATTGCGACAGTTATGAAAATCGGTCCAAATGAGCCAAGAGTGTTGCTCAACGCTGCCTGCACATAAGGTGCACCCGAAAGCTCTGCTGACGGCTCAACGCCCGAGCTCATACACATAAATGCGGTTGCAGAACAAACAAGAACAGTATCAATAAACACTGAAAGCACTTGAACAATACCTTGTTTAACCGGATGATTAACCTCGGCTGATGCTGATGCGTTAGGTGCAGAGCCAACGCCTGCCTCATTACTGAAAAGTCCTCGCTTAATACCAAACATTACGCAAGAACCGCTAAAGCCACCAAAAATTGCCTCAAAATTAAAGGCTTCTGAGAAAATTGTTTTGAAAATATCGGGTAACAATCCAATATTCATAAATACA
>CALFTO010000128.1 GCA_937916195.1 uncultured Clostridia bacterium | reverse complement strand
ATTTTTCTCGTCTTATATAGTGAAAGGTGGTAAAAATTATGTTTAAAAACATTTTTAAAAGAAAGCAAGTTATTAATGCACAATCAGTTGTAGATTTAAGAGATTATACTCCTGAGGCGTTATCGGGAATAAAAAGCATTAACGCTGTTGCTACACTAATCTTACCTGAGAATCCAACACCCGAATTTGTAGAGGCTTTTTCAAAAATAAATCTCAATGCTGTTGCGTGTCAGTTCAATGTTGCAAAACACAGAAAGATTGTCATAATAAATGGCGTGAAAAATAGTTCAGAAATTTCTCTTCCTGATAACAGCTTTGCTATTATGAATGGTATAATCATTCTTGGTAACGCAATCAAGGGTGAGAATATTGAATATGCTCTTAACGGAATTGTTTTAAAGAAAAAAGGAATTCAGAATGAGGCGAAATGTGTTTCAGAAAATGGCATTGTTTATGAAATGGATTTCGATGAAGATAAAATTAAATTCTTTTCAAATGAAGTTGAGATTGAAGAAAGCTTTATTAGAAATCTTGAAGTTGGAACACTCGTTGCCGCTGGTAATACAATCACAATTTCTGCAGATGTAACTGAAGAAATTATTGTAAATAATGATATTAAATTCTTTGCAGGAAATACAATAAAATGTTGCTCAGAGATTAAAGGCTGTATTCAGGCACGCTCGGTTGTTGGTAATAGCGTTGAAGTCATTGAAAAATAATGAATAATTTTTCAAGTTTTTATGAAGAATACTACTCGGCAGTTTATAAGTATTTCCGCAAAAGAGTCGGCGAAAACGATGCTGAAGACCTGACACAACAAACCTTTGTAAAACTTTTGGCTTGGATTGGCTGTATTGACCACATCCGCTCGAAAAAAGCATTCATTTTTAAGGTTGCAAATAGTGTTTTATGCGACTATTTGAGAAATAAACAAATAATAGAAAACGCCGTTTCTGCTGTTTCATTTGATGAATTATTAAACTTTACTGATAATTACGATTTTACCAACGAAATTGAGTATTCATCATACTTTAATAAGCTGTCTGACCGCGAAAAACGCATTGTTGAGCTTAAAATTGAGGGATATAACAGCACGGAAATCGGCGAAAAGCTTAATTTATCTTCATCAACCGTTAGGACATATTTAGAAAAGATAAGAAAGAAACTTAAATAACACGATTAACAGAGCTTGTATTTACTGCAAGCTCTGTTTTTTTATTATAATAGGGGAGGTGAAAAAAAATGACAGACAACTGAAATGATTTCACTTATCAAGCGTCACATTTTTGATTTCGATTCATATTTAAGGTTTGAATACTCTAATCGGTTAAATAAATTTAAAAGCAAACAAATTTACAAATTCATTTTATATTTTAAATCTTTACGCGTGAAAATAAGGTTCGAAGCTTTTATAGAATTCTCGGCCAACATTTATTAAATATTATACAGAATGTAATATCGCTGTGGGGGATTGTACAAAACTGACTATTTGTTTAAAACTTTTATTTATTGTTGACAATGTTGAAAACTTTAGATATAATTATACAAAATAAATATTTTGTATCAAGTAGGGGGCAAAAATGACAAAAAAATTGATACAAAATGCGGGAAATATCATTTCTCATGGGCTTCTTTGTTTTGGGTTATCATTTTCAATTTTCATTAACTAATATTCATCTTTAATCAATGATAATTTTCTGATTAATAATTAATTTACTTTTTTAAGTTTAGATTTTTGAATTTAATTTTTTATTCATCAAATAAGTTTGTTTACACTTTATATACATTAAATTAAAAATTTTATTTAATTAGTGTTAAATCCTTTTAATACAATTCAATAGAAAATTTTGAAATGATACTGAGTATGTTTCAAAAAAACTGAGAGAATTTTATTTTTACTACAAAATTTGTTTTTGGTAAATATTGTTCTTATAAACATAAGTATATCAAAATCATTAATTATAGAATTTTATAATTATATTAATTTCTTTACCTGCCTTATTCAATTAAAGAATTGATTTAGTATTTTATTTGATGTATAATATTAATGTAAAACATTGTGTTTGTGAAACTGTTTCACAGAGGTGTATTATGAAACATATTGATTACACTGGTATCCCATCAATACTGAGAGATTTCTTAGTATATATGGATGTCATTAAAAACAAATCGGGTTTAACTATTGAAGAATATTCTTCTGATTTGAAGCTATTCTTCCGCTTTATTAAACTTTACAGAGGGCAAGTCCCCTCTTATGTCGAATTTAATGAGATTGACATTACTGATATTGACGAAGAATTTATAAAGTCAATCACTTTAAATGATGCATATGCTTTTCTTTCATACTGTAAGAATGAGAGGGATAACCAAGAGGCTGCACGTGCACGTAAGGTATCAACCATAAGAACATTCTTTAAATATCTTACATTGCAAAAAAGACTTTTAGATGAAAATCCGATGCAGGTATTAGATTCGCCAAAGTTAAAAAAATCTCTCCCCAAGTATTTAACACTTGAAGAGAGTTTAAAACTATTGAAATCAGTAGATAGCAAGCATAAAGAACGTGATTATTGCATTATTGTTTTCTTTTTAAACTGCGGTCTGCGTTTATCCGAGCTTGTAAGCCTTAATTATAATGATATTCGTGACGACCACACTTTGCGAGTAACCGGCAAAGGTAACAAGGAACGCACAATTTATCTTAATAATGCTTGTTTAGAGGCATTTGCACAGTATATGGCAGTTAGACCCGTTGACGGAATCCCTGCAAACGACCGAAATGCACTATTTTTAAGCAGTAGAAACAAGCGAATTAGCCCCAAAACCGTTCAACACATTGTTTATAACGCGTTAGAAAAATGCGGACTTGAGGGCTATTCAGTACATAAGCTTCGTCATACTGCGGCGACTCTTATGTATCAGCACGGCAACGTAGACGTGCTTGTTTTAAAGGATATTTTAGGTCACGAAAACCTTGGTACAACTGAGATTTACACTCATATTATTGATGAACAGCTTAAGCAAGCATCAGAAGCAAATCCCCTTGCAAATGTAACATTATCAGAAACTAAAGAAGACTAATTTTTGGTGCGATAAAGTATATTATTGCAGAGTTAACTGCAATACACACGATATTTATAATAAATAAAATTAAATATCTCAATAAATACAGCTTAACCGATATATCGTTGGCTGTATTTTTATTTGTAATTGTACTGAACAGATACTTACTCATATAAATGCTTTCATCACAAGCGAAAATAAGCGATGAAGTTGTAATAACATAGCACGGATAAAGTAATATAAGACAAAACAAGACTCCTTTAAGCTCATATTCATTATATAAATATCCGCTTTGATATCCAATAAAAAAACATTTTAAAACTATTGGTAAAGGTGATAAAAATGCGCCTGCAAAGCTTGTGCCAATAAAAAAAGCAATTAAGAGATATGTAAAATCCGCTTTAATAAAATATAGAAAAATTTCTTTCCAACTAACTGAATTAAACAGTTCTAATGAAGTATCAATTTCTAATATAACGCTTTCATTTGGAAAAAATCTGTATGCAAGAGCACCTGCCAATATGAACACGATTGACAGAATAAGCAAAAATACTCTGTTTTTTTCAATCATTAAATTTGATGTTGTTTTTTTCTTGGCTCTTTCAGGCTTTAAATAATTCTTTCTCTTTTTGCGCAGTGTTATAACCTTTGTCATATACATCTTCCTTTTTAATTATTTTCTTCTTTTTATATTAGCACCGCAAATTCCACCGATTGCTGACACGACAACTGTACCTATATATAAAAACAGCGTACTTGCTGACAATCTTCCGTCGGCAAAGAAAAGCATAATTACTGTAATAATCAATGAGTAGATTAATGAGGAAATGATACCTGAAATTATACCTTTTAATGCTGCAAGTCGTGATGAAAATATTCCACAGAAAAATCCGCCAAGCAAAACGCAACCTATAAATATTGCGTTTACTGATTTTGAAATTATTTCAGCATTAGTAAAAATATATGAAAATATAAATGTAAGAATAACAGAAAAAATCGCTCCACAAACTGCAGAAAGCAGAATTCCTACTATGTTTTTAGTAGTTGAAGACATATCACTTTTCTTTTTTAACACTTTTTTACGCATAAAAAATCCCTCACATTCAATAAAGAATATGAGGGTAATCTTTTTATTATGAATAAATTATTCAGCGTCTTTTGACTTCTTGCTCTTCTTTTCTTTTCTCTTTTCTTCCATAGCAGCTTTTGCAGCCTCACGCTCAGCCTGAATTTTTTCATTAGCTGTGTGGTTAGTCTGAATAGCATACTTCTTAAACTTAATCTTTACTCTGTCAGAGCCTGTTTCGATAACGATTGTATCATCCTTAACAGCAACTACTTTACCGCAAATACCGCCGATTGTTGTAATTTCGTCACCAATCTGTGTGTTTTCACGAATTTCCTGCTCCATTTTCTGCTGTTTTTTCTGAGGTCTGATTGTTGTGAAATACATAAGAGCAAACATAGCAACAATCATAATAATCATTGTAGCGCCGCCACCACTGCTTGCACCTTCTGCGCCTGTAGCAGGCATCATAGCAAAAGTTAAAAATTCTGTCATTGGTTTTTCCTCCAAAAGTTGTTTTTTATAAATCTTGAATATTATACATAAATATTACATATTTTGCAACATATTTTTCAAAATTTACAAAATATTAAATATTGTTGATTAAATGCGGGTGTCAAGCTTATCAACATATTTATTATAAAAGTCTTCAAAAGTATCATTGTCAAGCGCTTCGCGAATTCTTTCCATAAGGTTGTTATAGAAATAAAGATTATGCATAACGCAAAGTCTCATTGCAAGTACTTCCTGAGCCTTAAATAGATGTCTTATGTATGCACGCGAATGTTTTTGACAAGTAGGGCAATTACATTTCGGGTCAATTGGCAACTCATCTTTTTCATACTTTTTGTTGTTAATGTTAATAATTCCTTCGTCGGTAAAAAGATGACCGTGACGCGCATTACGACTTGGCATAACGCAATCAAAAAGGTCAACTCCCCTTCTTACACCTTCAAGAATGTTGCCGGGAGTTCCAACGCCCATAAGATAACGTGGCTTATCAGCTGGCATATATGGTTCAACTGCAGTAATAATACGATACATATCTTCTTTCGGCTCACCTACAGCAAGACCGCCGATTGCGTAACCATCCAAATCAAGCTTTGCAATTTCTTTCATATGTTCAACACGCAAATCGTCAAAAGTACAGCCTTGATTTATACCGAAAAGCATTTGATTTTTGTTAATTGTATCAGGTAAAGAATTAAGTCTGTCCATTTCTGCTTTACAACGATGTAACCATCTTGTTGTTCTTTCGCAGGATTGCTTTGAATACTCATATTTAGCTGGATTTTCAACACATTCATCAAATGCCATTGCAATTGTTGAACCGAGATTTGACTGAATCTGCATGCTTTCTTCAGGCCCCATAAAGATTTTATGACCGTCAATATGCGAAGAAAAATATACACCCTCTTCTTTAATTTTGCGAAGTGATGCAAGTGAAAACACTTGAAATCCGCCACTATCAGTAAGTATCGGGCCATTCCAACCTGTAAACTTATGAAGTCCGCCCATTTCTTTTACAAGAGTGTCAGTAGGTCTTAAATGCAAATGATAAGTATTGCATAATTGAACTTGACAATTAATTTCTTGTAAATCATAAGCAGAAACTCCGCCTTTTATTGCACCTTGTGTTGCAACATTCATAAATGCCGGCGTCTGCACAGTACCGTGAACAGTTTGAAATTCACCACGACGGGCATTACCGACTTTTTTAATAAGTTTATACATAATAACTCCTTAATATAAAAACATGCAATCGCCAAATGAAAAAAATCTGTATTTTTCACTTACTGCAGTATTATAGGCTTCTAAAACTTTATCTCTGTCATAAAAAGCAGAAACAAGCATAATTAAAGTGCTTTCGGGTAAATGAAAGTTAGTGAGTAGTGCGTCAATACACTTGAATTTATAACCGGGATAAATAAAAATGCTTGTCCAATCATCAAATTCTTTCATTTCGCCTTGTGAATTCATAACACTTTCAAGTGTTCTGCAACAGGTTGTGCCGACAGCAATTACTCTGCCACCGTTTTTCTTTGTTTCATTAATCAAATCAGCAGTTTCTCCTGGGATTTGATAATGTTCAGAGTGCATTTTATGGTCTTCAATGTTTTCTGCTTTAACCGGACGAAATGTGCCAATGCCTACATGCAATGTTACATAACCGATTTTAATTCCTTTTTTATTAATCTTTTCAAGGATTTCGTCGGTAAAATGAAGTCCTGCAGTTGGTGCAGCCGCAGAGCCTAATTCTTTGGAATAAACAGTCTGATAGCGTTCTTTATCTTCTAATTTTTCAGTAATATAATGAGGCAATGGCATCTCACCAATTTTGTCTAATACTTCATAAATATTTGAAGCATCATAACTGAATTTTGCAATACGATTTCCGTTTTCAAGAACTTCTTCAATTTTACAAGTGAGTAAGCCGTCACCAAAAGTAAATTCTGTATCTATTTTTGCTCTTTTGCCCGGACCTGTAATGGTCTCCCAACGGTCATTACCAAGGTTATTGAGAAGTAAGAATTCAACAATTGCACCGGTATCTTTTTTTACACCGTACATACGTGCGGGCAAAACTCTTGTATTGTTGAGAATTAAGCAGTCGCCCTCATTAAGATAATCAATAAAATCATAAAAATGCTTATGTTCTATTGACTTGTTTTCACGGGACAAAACCATCATTTTTGAATGGTCGCGGGGCTCAATTGGGGTTTGAGCTATTAACTCTTTTGGTAAATCATAATAAAAATCTGATTTTTTCATATAGTAAACTCCGTTAAGTTGATAAAATTTGCAAAAATGTTTGACACAATTGCTTTATAATGGTATTATAATATAGCGATTGAGGCGCAATAAAAATAAGTAGCGTTTTTGAAACTCCCAAGAGTTTTTGATGAAGCGTGAAAGGGTTTGTTGCCGAAGAAAAAACAGGGCTTGGGATTTGATTTTTCTGGTTGTATTATTAACAGTAATGCAACTGTCATCATTATTTGATGGAGTGCTTTCGTATTATGAAAACCATAATACCTATGTATTTTTATCAGTAATGGTGTCATAATCATTACTGATTTTTTATAACAAATGATATATTATCATTATTTGGAGGTAATTTCAAGTGAAAAAGTATAATGTTGGTGTAATTGGTGCAACTGGTATGGTTGGACAGCGTTTTATGACACTTTTAGATAACCATCCTTGGTTTGAAGTAAAGGTTTTGGCTGCAAGCCCCCGTTCAGCAGGTAAAAAGTACTCAGATGCTGTTGGCGCTAAATGGTGTATGGATGTAGAAATCCCAGAAGCTATGAAAGACATTGTTGTTATGGATGCAACTGCTGACATTGAAAAAATCGCTTCACAGGTGGATTTTGTATTCTGTGCAGTTGATATGAAGAAAGACGAAATCAAGGCATTGGAAGAAGCTTACGCAAAAGCTGAATGTCCTGTTATCTCAAACAACAGCGCACACAGACATACTCCCGATGTTCCTATGATTGTTCCTGAGCTTAATGCTGACCATGCAAAGATTATTCCTGCACAGAGAAAGCGTCTCGGAACAAAGCGTGGATTTATTGCAGTTAAGTCAAACTGCTCACTTCAGAGCTACGTTCCCGCACTTTTCCCTCTTTCAAAATTCGGCATTAAAGATGTTCTTGTTTGTACATATCAGGCAATTTCAGGAGCAGGAAAAACTTTTGATACTTGGCCCGAAATGATTGACAATGTAATCCCCTACATTGGCGGCGAAGAAGAAAAGAGTGAAAAAGAACCTCTCAAAATTTGGGGTAAGGTTGAGGGCGATGTTATTGTTGATGCTGACTCCCCTAACTTTACTGCACAATGTATTCGCGTTCCCGTTTCAAACGGTCATATGGGTGCAGTTTTCGTAAGATTTGAGAATAAACCCACTAAAGAAGAAATATTAAATATATGGAAGGATTTCGCAGGTCGTGCACAGGAATTAGAGCTTCCACACGCACCAAAACAGTTCCTCCACTATTTTGAAGAAGACAATATGCCTCAGACCAAGCTTCACCGTGACCTTGAAGGTGGTATGGCTGTTTCTATCGGCAGACTTCGTGAAGATACACAGTATGATTACAAATTTGTTTGTCTTTCACATAACACACTTCGTGGTGCTGCGGGTGGCGCAGTTCTTATGGCAGAGCTTCTTTGTGCAGAAGGTTACATGGACTAATTTCCGATAAGGAGAATGAATTATGAGCAAAAATCCTATTTTTACAGGTTGCGGTGTAGCTATTGTAACACCATTTAATGAAGATACAAGTGTTAATTACAAGTCACTTGAAAAGCTTTTAGAGTTTCATATTGCAAATGGTACTGATTCAATTGTTATCTGCGGTACTACCGGTGAAAGTGCAACGCTTACTCCACAAGAACATTCAGACGTTATTAAATTCACTTGTGATGTTGTAAATCACAGAATTCCTGTTATTGCAGGTACGGGTAGTAATGAAACTGCATATGCTATTGAGTTGTCACAAGACGCCGAAAAAGCAGGCGCAGACGCAATGCTTGTTGTTACTCCTTATTACAACAAATGCTCTCAAAGAGGCCTTGTAAAGCATTACAACGCTATTGCTGATAATGTTTCAAAGCCGATTATCATTTATAATGTTCCAAGCAGAACAGGAGTTAATGTTCTCCCCTCAACTTATGCAGAACTTTGTGAGCATAATAACATTATTGCAACAAAAGAAGCAAGCGGAAATATTTCTCAGATTGCTGAAACGATTGCTCTTTGCGGTGACAAGCTTGATGTTTATTCAGGTAATGATGACCAGATTGTTCCTCTTATGTCACTTGGCGGTAAGGGTGTTATTTCTGTTCTTTCAAATATCTGTCCTAAGCTTGCACATGATATTCCCACACTTTATCTTGAGGGCAAGGTTAAAGAAAGTGCAGAGCTTCAGCTTAAATATTTAGAACTTATTAATGCAATGTTTATGGATGTTAATCCAATCCCCGTAAAAGTTGCAATGCAAATGATGGGCTTTGATGTTGGTCCTCTTCGTATGCCTCTTTGCGAAATGGATGATGTAAAAACTGCAAAGCTTGAGTCAGTACTTAAAAAGTATAATTTGATATAATTTTATTGTTGGACGTGAAAAAATGACAAGGATTATTTTAAGCGGTGCTCTTGGTAAAATGGGCAGAGCAATTTCGTCTTGTGTTGAAAACAGAAATGATTGTGAGATTGTTGCAGGTGTTGATTTAGCAACTGCAGAATGTTCATTCCCTATTTTCAAAACTTTTGCAGATATTAATGTTGATGCAGATGTGATTATTGACTTTTCTCATCCATCAGTACTTGAAGATTTACTCGCATTTGCTAAAGAAAAGAAAATTCCCGCTGTGATTGCTACAACAGGGTTAAATGAACAACAGATTGAAGAAATTAAAACTGCTTCAAATGATGTTCCCCTTTTCTTCTCTGCGAATATGTCAATTGGTGTAAGTCTTGTTTCAGAGCTTGCTAAAAAAGCTGCAAAAGTGCTTCAAGGAAGTTTTGATATTGAGATTGTAGAAGCACATCACAATCAAAAAATTGATGCTCCAAGCGGTACTGCTTTAATGCTTGCCGATTCAATTTCAGAGGCGCTCGACGAACAACCGATTTACGAGTTTGACCGTCATTCAAAACGAATGAAGCGTACAAAAAACGAAATTGGTATTCACGCAGTTCGTGGTGGAACAATTGTCGGCGAACATGAAATAATCTTTGCAGGACCCGACGAGGTAATTAAGATTTCACATTCAGCATATTCAAAGCAGTTATTTGCAAACGGTTCTGTTAATGCAGGCTTGTTCCTCGTAGGTAAAGAACCCGGATTTTACACAATGAAAGATTTAGTTAATTCTTAAAGGAGGTCAAATAATGAAAAATATTGACAATATTACAATGATTGAAAATGTTACACTTATTTCTATCAACGATTCCCCTGCTGATTTTAAAGTTGTAGCACAAATTTTTGAAATGCTCTCTAACGCTGGAATTGATGTTGATATGATTTCACAGAATCCTCCACAGGGAAAAACATCAAACCTTTCATTTACTGTTAACGATGAGGATTTAGGAAAAGTATTTGAAACTGCTTCAAAGCTTCGTGAACTTCACCCGGAGTTAAAGCTTGCAATCAGTAGTGGTAACACAAAGATTTCTGTTTTTGGTGAAGGAATGAAGAATTGTCCCGGAGTTGCAGCAAAAGTATTCTCTGCAATTGCATCAGCCGATGTTGAGGTAAGAATGATTACAACTTCTGAAGTTGATATTTCAGTTCTTGTTTACAGTCACGATGGCGATGCAGTTTATTCAGCACTTAACTCATAATTTAATTATTACATAAAAATAAGGCTTACTGAAACTAATCAGTAAGCCTTATTTTTGTTTACAAATCAAATTTCTTTTTAATCATATGTGCAACGGTTTCCGCACTCAATTGAGAATTATCGATTTTCATGTAATTATCAAATTTTATTTCGCCATCAAAACTTTCACATCTATAATTCTCATCATCTCGTAATAATAGTTTATTTGAAAATTCAATATTTCTCTTTGACGGCTTATTTTTCAATCTATTTTCAGTTGCATTTCGTTCTAATCTGATTTTTTGAGGAGCAACAAGTTCAACATAATAAAATTCTGTGTCGTATAGTGAAAAAATTTCTTTGATATGTTCAACATTTTTCCAGTCTTGTTCACAGTCAAAAGCCCACATAAAAGTGAAAATCATACCATAGTTGTTAGAAGCGGCAAATTCTTCAAAAATAGTTTCGCGTAATTTTTCTATTACTTTTGGATTATAACTACCAAAAATTTCAATTACAGGTTCAATAGTCATATGATTATGGAAAAGTCGTAAAGCTGTAATCTTCATTAACTCTTGACCAACAGTCATTTTACCGACTGCGGCATTTCCAAAAAGAAATACTAATTTCATATTACACCTCCAAATTATAATACAACGGCGAGAGCAAGCCCCCGCCCTACATTGTTATTTAAGCTAAAATTGCCTTGTAGAAGACTTTTTTACCTTTCTTAATGATTACATATCCTTTTTCAAAATC
>CALFTO010000127.1 GCA_937916195.1 uncultured Clostridia bacterium | reverse complement strand
TCGCTAAAGAAGCTGACTTCTTCTGCTTCGGTACAAACGACCTTACTCAGATGACTTACGGCTTCAGCCGTGACGACGCTGGTAAGTTCCTCACAGCTTACTATGACAGCAAGATTTTCGAAAACGACCCATTTGCAAAGCTTGACCAGAACGGCGTTGGCGCTCTTATGGAAATGGCAGTTGCTAAGGGTAAGGCAAGCGGCAAAGAGCTTCACTACGGTATCTGTGGTGAGCACGGCGGCGACCCTGTTTCAGTTGAATTCTGCCACAGAATTGGCCTCAACTATGTATCTTGCTCACCATTCCGTGTTCCGATTGCTCGTCTCGCAGCAGCTCAGGCTGCTATAAAGGAAATGAAGTAATCGGAAAAATCCGAGCGTTTCAGTTCCAATTAAATCGGAAAAATGCTGAAGATTTTATCAAAGCATTTCGCCCGAACCAGCGACTCCACTCCTTCGATGATATAACCGTTGAGGTGTGGATTTAGCTAGTAAAATCAAGCATTTAGCCCACTATCGAAGAAATTCGGTAGTGGGTTTTTTGTATATTCGCACATTTGTTATGGCTCTGTTTTTCTGCTAAAATGCACCCGTAAATAGATACAGAAAGCGAGGTGCAAAAATACCGCAAAATCGGGATAGCTTTGAGTGTAGTTTTTAAAAACTATACCCGATCGGGTATAACAAAATTCATGAATCGAATAGCTTTATTTATTAAAACGCAAAGAAACGCCGCAAGACTCACCCAAGAGGAGTTTGCAGAACGTTCAGGACTTGGCTTGCGTTTCATCCGAGATTTAGAACAAGGCAAAGAAACGCTCCGTATGGATAAAGTCAACCAAGCCCTTGCGATGTTCGGTATGGAAGCCGTACCGGGGCGAAAGTGGGATGATTAAAAAGAAAAAGTTCTTACTAACTGTTGCAGTAAGAACTTTTTGGTTTAGACATCTAACATTGACGCATCCAAACTCTCTAAACTATAGACATCAGGTTTTCTAGTTTTGATTTCAATACTATCGACTTTTACAATGTCGGAGGATTGTACGCTACAAACCTCTGGATCAAACAAGACAACATTAATTCCGCCTTGTCGCAGTGAACTGTTAAATCTTAAACCATCAAAACCAAGATTTTTAATTTCTTCGCTTATATATTGTGTTGGTAAATATTGAATAGCTTCTCCGGTGTTTGGGACGGAAAAGTTATGTCCAATAGCATCATATAAACTGGGTGTATCATAATCAGGATTTTTATGTTTTTCGGGTAGGTTAAGCGTAAGATCATAGATCTTCAAAGGTTTCTTGGTTATAAATTTTGCGACGCTTACTTCTTGTCCTATCGTGGGATGAACTTCATAAACGGGAGTTTGCTCATCTTCGCATAAGTATAAATATCTAATACATTCAGGGTTAGCTCTTCCTGCCGGTGTCTTTTCCTTGGGTGGAGGACCTGATTGTTTTCTATCATATCCTTTGAATTTTTTCCTTTTCCATTTGCTATAAGCATTTTGTATATAAGCAAAGCCAGACTTAGGATCAGCGGCAATAATAATAGGCAAAACCTGTGAAGCATTTAAGTTTAATTTAGGAACACTAGTTGAGTCCGTAGAACTTATTTCTTTGGGAACTACATATCCTTTAACAAAACTTTCCATGACATCCTCGTTAAAAATTCTTGCTCTGTATAATATTTTTCCTGCAGGCATTATATGCGTGGCAAACTCTGCTTTACTACGCAACGCCTCAATGATACTGCTATCAGATGAGAAGCGGTTCTTATAAAACAAACTCTTACTGAATTTTTCCCATTCCTTATTCGCTTTGTTTTTAGCCTCGCTATAAAACATAAATAAAAATCATTTTATAAAACGCATCGCTTTTTGCTAACTCTTTTAAGTCCCCGCTTTTAGGCAATAAGTCCATATTGATCCTCCGAAATTTATTTGGTTTATTATATCACGAATCCGCAAAAAACTCAACGAACACATATAAGTCTAATGATAAATGTGCGATTTTGAAATTCGTAGAGTCGCAGTTTGTTTCTCCTTTTGCTAAACTTTAGACATAAGGAGGTGCTGACTATGGCACGGTTTATAGAAGAATTTTATTACGGAAATATTGATCCGCAGGCACGCAGTACGAAGCAAAATAAGACGGTGCAAAGGCAAATGGAAGTGCTGATGAAGACAGAAGATCTGCTCACCAATGCACTAACTGATGAGCCAAAGAAATGGTTTTTAGACTTCGCAAATGCGTGGAGTGTCGTCAATGGTGAATCAAATCTTGATAGTTTTATTATGGGATTTCGCCTCGGTGCCAACTTCGCTTACGATGCTTTTATCTCAACCGAAACGCCGTTTGAAGATCTGTTAAAGGAATAGAATCAATTACATAAGCACAGCAGATAGAATGAAAACTCTCTCCGCTGTGCTTCTTTTTTTGTTTGGGCAAAAACATCTGTATCATCTTAGCGAGCAGACTGTTTATGGATACACTTCCGTAAAACGCTCGCTCGCCCAATGATTGCATCATCTTAGCGAGCAGACCGTTTGTACTCCTGTTATCGCAAAACAGTACTCGTTAGGGATACCCTAATACCCGTCTGCAATTTTCAAAATCGCACATTCGCAAAAACAAACCTCCTTTGGTACAATCAAAGCATCAAAGGAGGTTTTGCTATATGAAAACATTATTGGAACAACTCGGCGGTACTTACACAATGCAGGGCGATTACCGCCTGCCTAATTTAACCGTAGACGAAACAGATACCCGACCGATCGGCGTATGGGGACAACGCCGATTGCACTACCTGAAGCACCACCGCAAAGTCTTGTACTATAACCTGCTCACTTCCGGCAAGCTCTATTCCCACCTCGCCGACATCGAAGAACAAGCACAAAAATTATTCGATCGCCTCACCACCGACCTTGCACAAAAGGAAGGCATCACCGAACAGCTCAAAGCCGCAGACCAAATGAAGTGGGTGCAGCGAATGAATAACATCCGAGAGCGCGCAATCGAACTAGTTAGCACAGAAGTAATATTTTTGTAGGAGCAATTGGCATCACGATTCTATATATAAAAAAGCACTTATAAACACTAAATAAATCTTCTATTTGTCAGTGAAATATTAAACAAAAAGTTGCACATCTACCAATCTTGATTAGATGTGCAACTTTAGTTATATGACTATGTCATAAACGCACATATAAATTCAATAAAAAATCCAAATGAATTATTGAGACACAAATCAAAGCTTTTTATAATTTTCTAACATCCGCTGCTTAAGAATGTTATAACGTTCAGCAACATTACCTGTTTCTAAAAGATCATCTCTATCCCAATAGGTAACATTTTTGAAGATTAAATTGCTTTGAAATTGTTGCTTTGTAAGATCTACTTTTATTCCTAAAATTTTATTCCAATAGTGTACTATACCTGTTTCTGACACTCCACTAAATATTTTTCCTCCGAAGTATTCATTAAACAGAAGTGCCGTTATAGCGCACTGACCTAACGCTGGGTTTTCTGGTGTCCAATTAGGAGCATCTTTGTGGTAAGCTGTATCTTTTCCCCAACTTTTAGCCAAGGCTTCTTTAAATTTATAAAAATTCATATCATCATTCCTCGCTTGAAATAAACCAACTTATTGCAGGGGCTATGGTGCCAATTAACAACACAACAACAAACGCCCAGTTGGGGAAATCAATTGTTTCAATTGAAATTAGTGCCGAGAAAGCTAAAACCGCTGCACTTCCTACAACAGAAAGTATTGACCTAATTATTCTTTTACTCCACTTCCTTTTTAATGTGACAGGAATACTGATTTTGGTTTCCGAACTATAATCAGGAATAAGATTTTCGTCTATGTTTTTTATTCTAAAAACAATTTGACTTTTTAGATTGTTTTTTCCTTTAATTGCTTGAAATCCATAGTTTATTCGGTCATATCTACACTCTATCCGATCTTTATTGCCAAAAACAGGATTTATATAATTTGTATCGCACTGTATTTCAAGTTCTGAAATTTTCGATTTACTTTCCTCCGAGCAATAGTGCCATATTTCTATTTCTTTATATTGTGATTCTTTAATTATTAAAGATTTTGCAAATTTGTTTTTCCTTTTTGTTGGAAGAAGCGTACGATAAAACGAAGTATTAGAAAAAGCAGAATAGTTTTTTAGTGCTTGAATGATCGAAATCCATAAGGCTTCTTGTCGCTCATAATCACATTTTGTTCTAGAAACAATATTAGGTATGTAACCCAAAACGTATTTATTACATCGTCCTTCTTCATCAAAAAAAGCTTTACTAAATTTTTGGTTTTTTTCTTCCGAAGTAGAAGCTTCTTTAAATGCTTGATTAAACTCTGGATAGTCCTTTATGACAAAATCGATTATACATATTTCGTTAATAAGATACGATTTTTTTATTGTCACCCATCTGATTGGTACCAAAAACGGATTTACACCCTGTTTATCAGAGTTCCTTCTAAACACAATTAATGCTTTTGAGTTTGCAAGAGAATTATCCTTTAATTGAGTAAATAACGAAGGCTCGATATATTGGGTGGTATATCTAAAACGATATTCTGAATTATATGGTGCAGCAATGACATTATAAATATCTTTTTTGTATTGACCACTGCTATCAGATGAAAATAAAGTCAGCTCCATAATTAATCTCCTTTAAAATTAATGCTAATTTCTTTATCAATGGTTAAAACATCATTTTTTAGTCTGCTTGCATATGCTTTTATAATCAAGCCTGCATTCATACACCTTTTTAATTCCTTATAGAAGTCAGTTCCTGTGTCAATATCTACAGCTTTTATATATGGATGAAGAGATACAATCGCAAAGCAAACTCTGTAGCCTTTTTGCAAAAGCTCCAAAATAGAAGCAAGCTGCTTTAAAGTTCTTTCAGAATAAACGGTAGGAAATTTTGCATAATCAGCAATGGAAATTACACTTTTTACCTCAACAATGGTTTTAGTTGACGGAAGATATAAATCTGCCTTATAACCATCAATTGTATGTTCTTTTATACCATCTTTACGCTTCCCTAAATAAGAGAAGCGCTTTCCTTGAATTGAGTTTTCTATGGCTCTGTTCGCCATAGAGGTGTTTAATACTATGTAGTTTCTTTTATACGGAACTGCAAATAGTGCATATGGAGTTCTGGAATTTGGAGTTTGCGTTGGAACAAGTAAAACCTTTTTACCGTCAAGCTGAAGAAAATTACTCAAATGACACGAAGAAGGGACATAGCAGACAACATCCGCTCCATCGATTTGAACTTCACATAGAAACCGATTTTTTAATTCTTTTTTGAAGGTTCCTATTACAAACCTTGGACTTGATGCTGTCTGCATATGTCTTACCTCTTTTATAACTTATTAAGAAATTCCTCAAGCTCGTCCTCGGAAATATACAAGCCCTGCATACGCTTAGTGTCACTTTCTGTAACCATAAGCATATCGCCCTTACCCAAAAGATTTTCCGCACCGGACATATCAAGAATAGTTTGAGAGTCGGTATGCGATGGTAATCTAAAGGATACTCTAAAAGGAATTACTGCCTTTAGGGCTCCTGTAACGATTTGAGCAGAAGGACGCTGAGTAGCAATGATTAAATGTATTCCAAGATTACGAACTCTTTGCAGAAGCATAAGGAGGTTTTTCTCAAACTCCTTACGTGTACCGTTCATTTCTGCAGCTTGAATTAAATCGGAATACTCATCAATTACCACTACAAGTCGCTTCATTTTATTATCAGGATTTTTGGCATTATAAGATTCAATATCCTTACTTCTGCAGGAACGGAGAGCAGCGGTACGCTCCTCTTTGTCCTTTGTGTTTATTTGTTGGATTCTCTCAAGCGCTTCTTCTGCATCAATTACGACCTCACCGCCATATAGATGCGGAATTCCTTCAAAGAATATAAAGTCCGTTTGCTTAGGATCAATAATAAGAAGCTCAAGCTCGTCTGCTGAATACTGATGTAATAGACTCACTAGCATAGCGTGTAGGAAAATTGTTTTACCGGAGCCTGTTGTACCTGCAATCAGCATATGAGGAGCACCAGCGACATCAATGATATCGAAGCTACCATCTGCAAGCTGTCCTGCAATAACATCAAGATGCCCTTTTCGCTCATCCAAAAGGGAAAGATGATCCGTAAGACGTATTGCATTACCAGCTCCGGCAAAAGGAACATCAACAGAGATATACTTAGTTCCTTTGATATGGTTGATTAGAATTTCACCATTTGCTTCAAGCTGTCTGCCAATATCTGCCTTATATTTTTCTATGCTTCTAATTGATTCGCCAGATTTAAGCTCCACTGAAAATCTTGTGAAGCGTGCGGCCTCTTGAACGTTTTCAACAGTCACAGGGTAAGCATTGATGCTATAATCACGGAAAACCTTATTGATTTTTGCACATTTTTCCTCAAGAGCCTTCAAATCAATCTCCTTCTTGTCGCTTTCTGTTGATACTGCTTTTTTCTCTGCGCTTACTTCTTTTATTGTGTTCTGTTTGCTTTCATTAAAGGCATTTTGTTGAGTTGAGGATACTTCCACAGAGGACGAAGTCTTCGGCGTAACGGCTTTTTGCGAGGTTAAGGCTTCAACCGAATCGTCAAACTCAACACTTGACAAAATAGCTTGAATCTCTTTACTGCCGATAACAGTTAAAAGGAAATTATCATTCGCATATGAATCTGTTCCCTTATAAGAGCTAGTACTACTGGTCGCATTTTCAAAATCAATAAAAGCTATGTTTTTATTCACTACAAGCTTATATTGCCCTGCAAACAGTTCGTTCAAATGCTCGCTATAGCTAAGCTTTTCCTTAGGATCAAGCTCTGCTTGGAAAAGTCCCTCAAACACCTGCTCACGAAGTATCTCTCTTCTTGAAACAGTAGTGATTTTCTCGGTTGGACCAAACATTTCTTTTACAAGATCCTCAAGAACAGCGGCTTGCTCGACTGCGTGGCCTGAAATCTTATCCTCCTTGATTACGAAGGAATTGGGACTGTCGCTATAGGTTTTCACCTCTATGATGTCTATTGTTGCCTCTCCACTGTCATCTAATCTTATGCCAATTAAATCTGGTAATCTTCCATCCTCTCTATCAGCTAGCCATTCCTGTGCCAATTGTGTATCCAAACCAACGATAAGGGCATCCGGATGCTTCTTTTTGTATTTAATTGCAGCAATCGCCGTGCCAAGACTACCCTTGCCGTGATTGGAATCAAAAATTCTTGTCGAGGTATGAGATACAATGCTTAAAAGACCGTCATTATTGATTTCACGTATAGCTTCGATGATGCTTTTAAGTCCTTCCTGCTTAGGAATGAAATTACCAAGCTTTTTAACAAGCAAATCATAGCCTACAATAAACTTTCTACAATTATTCGAGTAGATGCCTATTGAACGATAGCTATTCTCTCTATAAAACAGCTTTTCACTAGCTGCTCGCAGTGAAATGTCCCAGCTTTTAAGGCTTTGATCTAAAATAACAAGCCAATCAGCCTTTTCGAGGAAGCTATCGTAGGTTTCACGCTTAAGCGGAGTATGAAAATATGTGCCAGTATGACTAAAGGTAGAGGGCTGTTCATTTAGCTTTTCTATTATACTGGAATAAACAGTAAAGATTCCGCCTTCACTCGCAGGTCTGATTTCAACCTTTTCATCAACAGGATCATATTTATATATTTTAGGAACGCAAAGAGGATGAAGATGAATATGCTTATTATTTTGCGCTGTTTCAATTTTTACCTCATTAGGATCAAAAATGACAAGCAGGTGCTGCTGTTGGGAAAGCTCAGACAGAATTTGCGTATAGGAACGACGCTGATCTGCAATCTTGAGCTTAAAGTTTAAGCTGCGTTTCCCCTTTACTTTTCCAAGCATACCATCATTTAAGGATTCATCCTCAATTTCCACCCAATCATTAGGAACCTCCTTGGTTCGGAATATAGAAACCTCTATGCCGCTAATGTTGAATTCCTTGTCATTATTTAGAGCTTTAAGCATAGCCACAACTACCTCTACAGACGGAGGATCGATAAAAGCAAGCTTTAGCATCATTCCTGCGTGAGGATAGAGGCATAAATATCTAATGATTTGTTGCTTTAGGGTATCTACACCATTTTCGCTTTGATTAATTTGTGGTTGATTTGAGTAAATGGGGAGCATTCCTATTCTTCCGGAAAGTGGTAAAAAAGCCGCTCCGCTTGTCGACACAGTAACAGGCATAAGCATAACAGACAGCGGATCCGGAATATCGTCAGCCTTACGAATAATAAATGCTTTGTCATCCTCTGAAAGATGACATTCCTCGGTACCATTTACCCCTTTGCTTGAGAGAATTTCCTTTGCAAGCTCAATATATTTCCACAGATACAAGGGATGAAGTGGCGTAGGAATGGCGTGCAGTCTTGCTTCTCCCACAATAAATACATAATCTAAGGACATAACTGTATTAATTATTTCCTTAGCCTTAGAAGCAGATATGCCCCAAATTCTCGGAAAATCCTCGTTAATTGAGTTGAGAAGCTTTTCGTATGCTTTTAAATAATCTGCAAATAGTGAGTATTTAGCCAAAACCTGAAGCATCGGTGAATCCTGCAAGCGTTTTCTATAAGGGATAAGCTTTTCTCTTGCAGAAAGGAAGCACTTTAAGCTTTCTGAAATAGTTTCTCCATCCGTTAACAAGGTTGCAATTTTTGCAAGATTACTCCAAACGATATCTAGGTGTTCCTTTTTAAACAACTCAGGGGGATATTTACCACGATCACGTATAGCCTCTCCGGGAGCCTGTACCTCAGCACGGATTATACCACCAAAATCATCCTCAGTTGATAATTCAGTAGCAATTACCTCAGTAATAGGCTCGGTGTGTATTTGAAGCTTTACATCATTTACATCAATATCAATCTTTTCTGCTTTCTTTCTAATCTCATCCTTGTCCAATTCACTTGCTATATTGGTCAACACGTCGTTAATTTGTTCGCTGTTGTTGTCAAACATAAGCTGTGCGGCCAATGCTGTAGGCTTCACTCTTGAACCCTTAGTTTTGGCTGGAGTGGGCTTGGGATCCGATTTTTTTGCTGCTTTAAGACATTTCTCTACATCATCGAGATCCATCAATTTGAGCAGCTCAATATTCCTCGATTTATAGTAGTTTAAAATTAACCGAGGCATCTCTTTATTAACATTGTCTTTAGAATAGTAATTAGTAATGCTTTGCCGCTCAGTTTGCTCAAGATTGCCTATTTTTTCTATTATTGAGTGATTGCGACGAATTCTGGCAACAAAATCATCCTTTGTTGGTTTTTTGCTGTCTATGCTTTTATCTGCACACAGCCCGAGCTTGTAGTAGTTCTCCTTAATTGCTGAAGGAAGCATTTTATCCTCTGTTTCGAGTAATAGCTCTAAATAGCTTAATACTCTTTCAAAGCTAAGTATGCTTCGAACCGGCTTACAGCGCAATGCTTTAATAAGCGCATCAATAACACTATTGGTTCCTGATAGCTCTTCCTTTACAATATCACAGCTCTTGGTGTATACCTTTTCTAATGTGATTTCAGGGAACCATCTTAAAGATGAAACCTTTTCTATCTCGGATCTTTTAATTATCAGGATTCGAAATACATTTTCATCACCCGAATTTCGAGATTGCTCCGCCTGCTCTACTGTAAATGCATAGCTTACGGAGTCGCCTTTATCGGGCAGGGTATCTATCAATTCTTGTTCCTGTTGCTTAGAAAAGCCAAGGAAAAATAACTGAATACAACGACTTGTATCTAATTCCCGCGCAAGTTGAGCATAGTTAAAATCAGGAATGGTAACAAGCGATACACCATATTCTTTAGCTGCTGCATATTCATTTACAAGCCTTGTTACAACTTGTGTTAGTAGCCTTTTACTCATCCCTTATAACCTCCATCCTATTAAAGTAACGCCATCGGCATATCTTTTGCCCAAACCGAGTGAAATATATGTATTGGCAATTTTTTGAGCATTCACACTCAAATCTCCACGTAGATCCCCCGGCGTTGCTTGTGCAATATTATAAGCCTCCAAAACACTATATTCACGCTCTGAATCTGCTCCGATCAATATGTTGTACGCATCAAAAAGACGTTCTCCTAAATCCTTCAGTTCGAGACCATCATTTAATTCATCTATTGATAGTGCACTGAGCGTAATGGTTTCAAGTGTGAAGCTATTCAATAGGTATCGCTTGGTCTTGGCACGATTCCCTTTAGGGCCGATCAAGCCGGAACGAACACCTAAAACCCTACAAAAATCAGACGGCGAGTTGCTTTTATATTCAAAGGTATATAATACAATTTGAAGAGCACGAGATAATGCTGCCAAAGGAGAAACATCTTCTTCACAAAAGCTTTCAAAATAGCTGATAAGCGCAGGCTTAATATTATTTTCCCTATCTGCTGTAGAAAAAATCATAGAATCTATCCATTTTTTGCATTCTTCAATAGTATCGGCAGGAATTACTGGCTTGAGCCATTTTCTAATAGTATTTGCAAAATAATCCTCTACAGATTTTTTGGCTATAGTATAGGTCTGCTCACTTGCTTTTTTGATGGACTCTAAATCCGCTCCTGCATCAATTACAATCGGCGGCTTCTTTCCATTGTGTACAGCATAGTTGCCGTGTGTAAGGTATAAGAAGGTTGCGAAAATAGAGAAATTTATGATTCGTTTTAAGACGGTAAGGCTATTTTTTGCTTCTCCAATATTTTGAATATTTAATGCGAGTCTATCAAAGCCCTCTCTAATAGATTGTTTGATAGAGTCCCAAGAAATTTCCGAATCCTCTTTATATACAATGTCTCCGACATTTCGTTTTTCTTTTTCGGAAGGAAAAGCAATTATCGGCTTTACAAGCTTCGTAATATCATCAGTGTCATCATCTAAAGCCTTTTGTAGTAGCTCGATTATAGGTGAACGCTTCCCGTCAAGCTTTTTTGAAAGGATATCAAACAAGAAATCTCCTATCCCCATTTCCGATGACACTTTGTTTCTAATCATCCAATGAGAGGATATTGTCATTACAGAAAACTCATAGCTTGGGTATACCGCATTGTCTTGATCAAAAATATCATCTAGCAAGAAACGAAACTCCTTGATATCTGAAGCCTTTTCTTGATAGCCGTTTTGAAGAATATCCTGATATTTATCAATAATGACGTCAGACAATACAGCATCCTTTCTTCCATCACTGATAATCCACTCGTGAACATCTCTTGTGTTGCAGGTTTCTCCAGTACAGCATCGAAAAAGTCCGTTGGCGATATGAGGCGGTTTTGTAGCGTTAGTTGTAGGATAAAAGCCAAGATAATCCTTGCAAATATCCTCACTGATTCTTTTTAGGGTATCAGTTGCCATTTTTAATCCTCCTCAAAGCCATACTGGCCGTCTTGTATAAACACTGATTTTTTATAATTCTTTCGACGGCTAGCGATGATTACCTCGCCGTCGTCGTTTTCCTCGGTAAGTCCATTGTCATCAAGCTGCTGTAAAAACATTGCTGCTGATTGCTCGTACTGAGGGGCAAGTAGATTTATAGGATAGCCCTCCTCAATAGCATTGAGTGTCCGAATGAAATCGATATCCAATCTCAAGCTAGGTTCTGCTTTCCCTTTAGGTGTCATAATGATATGATCAGGAATATACTCTAAGCCCTTTAACCAATCTGCCGGTCTTGGCATCTGTATATCAAGCTCACTTGCATCAATAGATTTGCTTGAAACCGCAACTGCAGCGGGGATGCTCATATCATATCTATGTGTTGTCCAAATATGCAAAGACTTTTTATCGTCAGAAGAGGGTAAAAAGAGCTTATTTATGGATCTTATGAGCCTTTCTTTAATTTTCTTCTTTTGCGAATCAAAGTTAATAAACATATCTGTACACTTTTTGATTTCGCTGGGTTGTAGCTGCAAAAGCTTGTGACCATGAATGTTTTCAAAATAATACTGTCGTTTAATTTCTTTAAATAGGCCCACTGCATCGTCAACCTCTTTATCCTCAAATTCAGGATCGTTAGGCCATTTGCTAGGTACCTCAATAAGCCAGCCCTCTTTTATCTCTCCGTTCCAAAGCTGTTCATCAAGCGACGGTGATGAGAGATAAATTGGATCAAATTGCTGAATTGCTTGTAGCAACTGGTTGGAGCCTGAAAATATAGCGGAATAATATTTTTGCTCCTCATAATCCTCCATTAAGCAAGCGGTAAAAATAAATGCTAACGCTCCTAAAATATTACGTATTGCAAAGTGCTCGCATTCTGAAGCGGCAAGTTGCATTAATGAAAGCACCTGTGCCTTCACTTCGGGAATAGAAAGTGCCTTTATATTATATTCCAAATATTTATTATGCTGGGTATCCTCGGCAACAAGAGCGATGAACTTATCTATAAGCTCGCCCAAGAGATTTCTGTCGGCATCCAAGAGATTTCTCTCATTAAGATCTATTAACGCAATTCTGCCGGTAAGCGGTTGTGATGTGCTGTAGGTAATTGCACTTTTCTTTGCCACCACAATCTCTTTATAAATATCTGGTGCCTGTTTTTTTATATGCTTACATAGCTGCATAAAAGGGTATTCATTTACGGCAATAATGGCAGGACGATGCTCTTGATAACAAGCTATAATATCTTTCACAATAGAATCGTAGCCGGTAATATTATTCATATCCTTTTCAATATAGGCGTTATATTTCTGTATTTCTGGATCAACCGATTTTATCACAAAGGTTTTTCCATCACCGGGATTGCCAGTAAGAAAAATTATTTTTGCTTTGCCTAGCATATCCTTAATCAAGCCTTCAACATTTGATGTTATATGGATTAGTCCCAACTCTTCATCAGACATATGGTCGGAATAGCAGTTTTTTCCGTTGTAAAGCTTTTTTACAAATTCTAGCTTTGACATAGCTACCTCCTTATATATTTCCTAATAGGATTGTCTCGATATCGAAGTCGTTAAGGCGCTGTTCGATATCAACAGTTGTAAGTCGCTTAGTAAGCCATCGGTTATACCAGTAATCGATAAGCTCCTGAGTTTTTTGTTCAACAATTGCAGAATTGTTTAAATCGTATCCGTAATTCACATCCTTATCGAAGCCTAGAAGGTATTCATTAGTATTATTTGCAAGATTAATCGAATAAACAATTCTCGGAGAGTAATGCTTGAGAAAGGCTTCGGCCTTTATTCCGATGCTGCTCAAGCCTCTGCTGATCATTCTAAAACGAGGGCTTGTACCTTCGCCAAAAACATGATTAATTTTCTTTCCGCCATCCTGTAGCTCTAACAGCTTGGAGAAAAGAGAGGTGGTTTCCTTAGAGAAGAATACCGTTCCAAAGCCTTCGGTAATACCCATCTTTCTGAATTCAAGATTACTATTTTCAGAAAGCGGAACCTTGATGCGATTGTATTGGCTGCTTCCTACAGCATACAAGCTTGTTGTCCCTAGATAAACAAGTCGGCTATCTCTAACAACACGCTGCCCCTTCATTCTGGAAGCTATTTCGCTAATCTGGTTTTCATATCGATTAGTATAATCACTGATAACGGTAGGACTGCAGGAAAGGATACTGATTAGCTTTCCACCAAGTAGTTCATTGTATGGTGGGATTGAGCCACAAACTATAATATCCATCATATTAGAGCCAATTTTTCGCTTTCTATTTGCAATCAAAGCTGTATGTATGGCTTTTCTTCCAGCTTCACTTGATAAAAGCTGGTTCAACTTCTCCCGACTAGTACTACCTGTTACCCCGTTGAAAATACGCTTTGTTTCTAACAGCTTTGCCAATTCAGCAGCACGCTTACGCTTAAACAGATTGCTCTGAGCCTCTTCTTCCCAGTTAGGAGATTTCTCGTTATTTTTATTGTTTAAGGACTTTTCTGCGTACTCTTCTGCCATCGCAATAAGCTGTTCAATTTTCTCTTGCTTTGGATATTTAGTATTCCTGTGATAGTCCAAATCCTTTAAATAAATTTCTGAGATAGCATCCTCGATGCTTTGAAGCAGTAGTGGATACATTTTATTGGCATATTCCGTTGCACGAGTAAAGTGCTCAGCTTCGGTTTCAATAGCTCTGCAGATTTTTGTTTTTACACGCTTTCCATCGGTTTCACTAATGATCTGCTCACAGTAAGTATCCTCGGTTTTTAAAGCCATATTTTTCTTAATAGCTTCAACTGTCCAGCCTATATCATCATCTCTGACGGTTAGATTTAAAACAGAATTTCCAAGCGCAAAGATGCCAATGATCGGATGATACGGCTGCAAACGATCACGAACCAAGTAAAACAAATTGCGACCGGGCATTGTTTTATATGGGATTGACCATGTGTATCGAAAATAGCGCCAAATATCAGAAAGCTTATAGCCTGTTAAGGTATCACGTTCACCGGTAACAAGTTGTATATAAGGATCGCATACTCGTTGACCATTTTGAATTTGCTGAATCAGGAAGTGCTTGTCCCCGATTAAATCCCTTACGGAAATATTATTTCCTTGATAATTTTTGTTGGCTTCCATTTGCCTTATAAATGTAGCGACACTTGGAGTTCTAAATTGTGCATTTTTCTCAGCGCTCAGTCTGTAGCGTAGTTTTTGCTTATCGTCAAGATTGTCGTTTTCCATTTTTAAGGTAAGCGAATCACCCTCTATATCGAAAATCCAACCTTGAAGAGAAAGATCTATAAGCACGCTTAAAGCTGAAGCATACTTAAGCGACTCTAATTGATCATCTGAATTATCAATATCAATTTGCTCTAGCTCACGTTTAATAATCGTAGCTCTATTAATAGGCAAATTGTGACTCATTTGTTCAACCAGTCTTTTGAAGCATTCATTATAGTAATCATTCAGAGCAGGCTGATACTTCTCTGAAGCCACCGTTTGTTCTTTAGTTTCCGAAGAGGAACCCATAATTCCGTCTCCCTCCAATTCTTGTGTTTGCGATATTATCGCACATATATTTTTTGTTTTCGAGTTTGCGATTCCAATGATTATAGGCTTGAGAAAAAGATATATGTGGGATAATAATTTATTTCCATTCGTTTTCCGATGCAGTCCAATGGGCGGTAAAAGTTGAGTTTTCTACTGTCGCTTTGAAGGGTTCTGCAAGGAAGAGGTTTATTGTTCCAATTACTTTGCTGAAATCATCGGTCTTGGTTTCGATTTTACGGATAAAGGCTTTCCATTTCTTTTGCATCGCATCGTCGTTATCAAAAGTCATCACCTGCTCAAACTGCTCTGCGGTAAAGGTATGTAGGCGGTTCTCAAAGGCCTTTTTCAGCGCTTCAGCAAGTGTGGCACCGTCAAAATCAAACTTATTTGCGAGGTAATAGATATCATAATAATCCTTCATTCTGCTTGAAAATTCCATCAGGCTGAGGATTGCATCAATCTTTTCTGCAATAGTTGTTTCGAGAGAATAGGTGTTGACCGATGGGGCTTCGAAATCATCAAGCTGTGTGGGAATCTTGCGTTTTTCCTGCTTGGGCACGATAACGTCGCCGACACCGAAATCAATGCTAAATGGTGTTCTTGTATTCTTGATGTGAGCAATGATAGAAACGCCGATACCCGCATACTTTTTTGCAAGAGCGATAGGCGCAACATCCTTGATCTCAAAGGTAATAAAATCGTTGCCGGTGGGCGTGTTGATAATTTCATCAATAACGGTTGTCAGCTGCTCCGGTGTGTTGGGTATCTTCTTAAGCAAGAAATCCACGTCAACGGTAACTCGACTATCAAAGTCGGTAAGAGAGTAAATGAACAGACCACCCTTTAAAACGAGGTTTTCTGCATATTTGGATTTTTCCAGTCGTCTTAAAAACTCTTCTTGGCAAAATAACTGTAAGCAAAGCTGATAGCTTCTGCCGCTATCTTTTGCCTTGTTTTTAAGCCTTGCGAGCACAGATGTAGCAATATCAGCCATTAAGCAGTACCTCCATAAGTTCCATAACCTTTTTATAAACCCTCAGCTTCTTTGCGTAGTCGGAAAGAGCGATGAGGTTTTTGTTTGTATCGTTTGCGTAGGCGTTTACCGCCTTGCTGAACATTTCGTTATCTACCTTGCCACGATGCTTGAACATATCACAAATGGTACGTTCACGGTCGTAAATGGCAAAGGTAACACCGTTTTCGCTGATTGTGGTTTTGCCGAGGTCGTAAATATCGTCTTTAACGTAATAGACCTTTATCGGCACGGAGGTATTAAGCCTGCGTGATGCACTTCTCGGCACGGTAACGGACCAAACCCTCGGCATAAAATCGCTGTAGCCATAGCGGAACAGAGCCGATTCCATACTGATGATCGCTTCAGGGATAGTAGAAGCGATTACCTGCTCATCGGAGAGGATCAACTCGTCTGCAAGCTGATAATAGCCTTGGCGAACACGCTGAAGATAGCCGTCGGAGCACAGCTTATATATCTTTTCTTTTGGCACACCGGCAGACGTGAGAGCAGACAGCTTTGCAATACCGCCGTTGGCGCTTATTACATTCTTTATAATTTCTTTATGTTCCAATGTCCTACCTCCAATAAACGATAACACATTGTGTTTAATGTTTTCTTTTGTATTATAGCACAAGCGTGTGAATATAGCAATAAAAAATCGAAACAAAAATTAATTTGTGTTATCATTTGTGAATTTAACAGATCATTTGGCGCTTATCGAAAGATAGGCGTCTTTTTTATGCTCTTTTTGAAAGAAAAGTGTCTAAACGCTGAAAAAATTTAGCAATTAAAGGTGTAGCCGAAAAAAGATTTTCCGTTTTTAGAAAAAAGTCAGCAATTAAAAGTGAAAAGAAAATTTAGCAGAGGGGGTTAGTAAATTGCCTCGCTCAGTGGGAATAAGTGAAGGAACTTTTTTCAAACACCCTTGTAGTTTGTAAGCTCTCTGTGCGAATTAGCGAAGGGTTCTCTCAAATGAAACTTGACAATTGAATAGCGCCGACCTGATACGACATTGCGATGATACGAGCGAGGCAACGCTACGGTGAGATTCCGAGTAGGAACTGAGGTTGGGTAAAAAATTTTTTCAAAACACCCGATAATTTGCGGTCGCTCTGTGGGAACAAGTGAAAGGAAATTTTGCAAACAGACTTAAAAAATACCCTTTCCCATTGCAAATAAGTGAGGGGATTAAAAATTTTCTCTCAAAAGGGTGTGCAATTAGGCTTTCCCAGTGGGAACTAGTAGAGGGGTAAAAATTTTTTGGCATTTTGGGTGTCCAAAACAGCGTTCCCATTGCAAATAAGTGAAGGGCAAAAAATATTTTTCAAAAATCCCGACAAATGGGTGTCCAAAACAGTACCCCTTGTCCAAATGAGTGAAGGGATAAAAATTTTCCTTCGAGTTGGGTGTGCAAAAGCGGTCCTTAAATTCCTAATTGGTGAGGGGGTGCAAATCAGGGGTGTAATTCCAAATAAGTGAAAGGAGGTGGTTGTCAAAACCAAAAACGGTCGGAGGTCTTAAATATATAAATAAATATATAAGTTACTCTCCGAAAAAGAATGAATTTTTAATCTATAGAAAGGAGTGAGCAAATGGCAAACAACAAGGTCTACAGCCGTGCAGAAATGCAAGAAGCAGGCATTGTAACTTGCGACTATGTTTTTATGGACAAGCCCGGTGAATATATCGGAACGCTTGAAATGAAAGCAGAAGCAAGGGGCGGAATGCTTCGTCTTTTTCTTCGGTTGGTAGACGGAAGAAAGATCATAACGCCGGTGTTCTGGTGGCAGGGGTATTTAGGCTTCTACGAAATGGACAACGGCACAAGGCTTAAGCTTGTCTACGGACAGAGCAGCAAAGGCAGTACCTATTTAAAACAAATCGAAAAACTTTAGGAGGAAATAAAAATGTTTGAATACGAAATTATCAAGAAAATCGGAGTTGCGGGAGAAAACCGCAACGACACAAAGGAAATCAATATCATCAAGTGGAGCGATAACGCACCGTGTATCGACGTGCGGCGTTGGAGAAACGGCAAACCGCTGAAAGGTATCGCTTTTTATCCTGATGAGATTGACGAACTAATCAAGCTACTCAAAAAAGCGAAAAAGGAGGTCATCTAAATGGCAAGAAAATCAGACTTTACTCTGCCGCCCATACCCATTGATGCTATCTTTTCAACACAGGCGGAAAGAGACGATGCACGCTTAGAGCGAGTACACAATATTCCCCTTGAGGAGCTACACCCCTTCAAGGATCATCCTTTTAAAATTCAGTCGGGAGAGGAAATGGATAAAATGATTGAAAGCATACGCAAGGTCGGGGCGATAACCCCCGCCCTTGCCCGACCGCTTGAGTCTGGCGGCTTTGAGCTAATATCTGGACACCGCAGATTTGCGGCGTGTCAGGTATTGGGACTTAAAACAATGCCCGTAATCGTTCGGGAAATGACTGATGATGAGGCGGTGATTGCAATGGTAGATGCGAATTTGCAAAGAGAAACCATACTCCCGAGCGAAAAGGCATTTGCTTATCGGATGAAGTTAGAAGCAATAAAGCACCAAGGTAGGAGTACTTCTGGACAAGTTGTCCAGAAGTGGTCTGTTCAAGTTGTTGGTGATGAAGCGGGAGAAAGTTATAAACAAATTCAAAGATATATCCGCTTAACATACCTTATTCCCGAACTGCTCACCAAGGTAGACGAAGGCAAAATTGCCTTTAGCCCAGCAGTGGAAATCTCATTCTTGACAGAGGATGAACAGCGAATCTTGCTTGATGCTATTGAGCTAAACGACTGCACACCATCCCACGCACAGAGCATACGACTTAAAAAGCTATCGCAGGACTGTGTGCTAACAAAAGATCAAATATACGAAATAATGTCGGAGGAAAAGCCGAACCAACAGGAGCATTTGCGGTTTAGGCGAGAGGATTTTAACGGATATTTCCCGAAATCCTACACCGAACAGCAGATAAAGAAGGATATCCTGAAAGGTTTAGAGCTTTTGCACCGACACCGACAGCGAAATCGTGATGCGAGATGAAAATCGCACATTTGTAAAGGAGGATCACTATGATTACAATTATAAAGGATAACAATCCCAACCATATTTTCGCCGCCTTAAAGCTTTGCGAACAGCTTTATCACGACGGCAAGATTCCGTTATATATGTTTCGGAATATGGTAAATCAGCACGCTGACGTGGTGGATGCTTCCAAGTTTAATTTCACTATTCAGCAGGAAGGAGAAAAAGCCGGATGATGTATCGATACAATGAATTTGACGAACGAAGGGTGGTGATTTATGCCCGTGTTTCCACCGAGCACGAAGCACAGATATCTGCACTCAGCAATCAGCTGGAATGGTATCAGCAATATCTTGACCACCACCCTGAATGGAACCTGATTGACCGTTATATTGACGAGGGTATCACGGGAACCTCGGCAGAGAAACGACCGGGCTTTACGCAGATGATTGAGGATGCCAAGGCACACAAATTTGACCTTATCATCACCCGTGAGGTGTCCAGATTTGCCCGAAACACCGAGGAAACCCTGCACTTTACAAAAATGCTTCGCCGCATCGGTGTTGAGGTGTTCTTTATTAATGATAATATCAAGACCTTTGACGGTGACGGAGAACTCAGACTGACCATTATGGCGAGCCTTGCACAGGATGAAAGTCGTAAGACTTCTATTAGAGTAAAAAGCGGTCAGCAGATCTCAATGGAAAAGGGTGTGTTCTACGGTAACGGCAATATCCTCGGCTATGACCGAGTGGAGAAAATCGTGGAGGGCAACAAAAAGCAGGTGGATTTTTTGATCAATCCCGTGCAAGCCGAAACGGTACGACGGATATTCGATATGTACCTTGAGGGACACGGACTAATGGCTATAAAAAACGAAATGGAGCGAACGGGGCGCAAGACGGCTACGGGACTTTCTAACTGGCATTGCACGGGAATCTCCCAAACGCTCAAGAATTCCTTTTACTGCGGCATCATTACCTACCACAAGGAATACACTCCCGACTTTTTGGTGCAGAAAAAGGTGAAAAACTACGGTGAACTGGCATTAACACAAGTGCAAGGCAGACACGAGCCGATTATAACCGTTGAAGAATACGAAAGGGTGCAAAAGATTATGAAAAGCAAAACGGGAAAACTCAAAAATCCAACCACAGGTAGAAAGCTGACGGGCGTAACACCGCCAAAGACCGTATGGGGCAGACTGATGATCTGCTCCTGCGGCAGACGGTTTAACCGCCGCAAGTGGAGAACCAACGCCAATGGCGAAAAGTTTTTCGGCTATCAATGCTACGGGACAACGCAGACAGGCACTATCAAAAGTCGCCTAAAACGTGGACTACCAATTGACGGCATCTGTCAGTCACCGATGATAGCCGAGTGGAAGCTGCAGATGATGGCAAACTATATCTTCCGCCACTTCCTAACTAACAAGCAAAAGGTGTTGGAAATTGCAAACTCCTTGCTTGAGGAGCATATCGGCGACACCGAGGTGCGTGTGCAGGACAACTCAAAGCTTATTGAGCAAAAGCAACGAGAGCTTGACAGAGCCAACACCAAGCGCAGAAATCTTGTGGATTTGCTCAGCAATTGTGATATTTCCCGTGAGGACTACCAGGAAGCACGTGCTGAGGTGGACAGGCAGATTGACAAACTCAAGGCAGAAATTGAAGAACTGACACCGGTGGTTGAGCCGGCCGATGAAGATGAGATCGACTACGAAAGCAAAATCACCGTTCTCCGCTATGCCTTGGAGCAATATACCAATTTTGATACCGACGGCGATATTCCCGAAAGCGTGATTGAAGCCTTTGTAGAGAAAATCGAGGTTTCAAAGGACTGCTTTAAGTGGTATCTCCGTGGTGACTTCGGCGGCGATTCTCCCATTCCGATGAATGTGGAGGGTAACCGCAAGAAAGGGGCGACAATCTCGCCCCAATACATAATTCCCCCTGCAAACTTTGGCGACACAGGCAGCAATCAAGGGATGAAGGAATTAAGCTAAACCCTAATAAAATCAAGGGTTTTGCAACTTCTCCTACATCAGTTGTAGCTATATAACAGCTATTAAACTAGCAATCAACTCCCCGTATTCGAAAGAATATGGGGAGTTTTTGTGTATATTGAAATTCGATGTGCGATATGATATAATCATAAAAAAGAAGGTGCAGTATGGAAAAGTTGATATGCAAATCATTGTTGTGGAAAATTGGTTTAACCGATGGGACTGATTATAGTAAAACCCTTGATAAGATGTTTCTTTCTGATGTGAATAAAGAGTTACTTTTGGAATTAGAAAGTTGTTCATATGACTACGATACTGCATTTGACATTTTACAAAGATTTTGGAAATATGAGTGCAAGAACTTTTCTGTTGATATTTTTGGTAGATGCTTAACTGAAGATTTGAAAACGGTATATGAGTCTAATGATTTTTCTATAGAAGATTTTGGCAGAAAATGCTATTCACTATGGCAACAGTTGCCTAACGAACTAAACACAATAGAACCTTTTCACACTTTAAGCTATGCTGACGACCCGCTATCTTGGGGTGATGAAGAACAAGCAAGAAAAATATATGAAGAATTTTTCGATTTCTATAAATAATCTCCCACATTTCTTCGTTACACCTCAGGCAGCAATCGCTGAAATGAAATAAGTTTAACACTTATTCTGAATGAATAACAAATGAACAGTCCCCTTGGAGCAATCCAAGGGGATTTTTTAATACATAATTATTATTGTGATTGCCAATGTTTTATGATATACTTTCAATAGCATATATCGGGGAGGGTAAGTTATGGATAAAATTAAACTCAAAAAAGACAGCAAGGTTTTGTTTATTGGTGACAGCATTACAGATGTTAAGTTTAATCGTCGAATGAGATTTTCCATCAAGGGTAAAAATGTTTATGCCTTGCAACTCAAAAAAAGATTTAAAAAGTACAGTAAAGATATTGATGTGCAAATCAAGGGTATTGCAAGCAATCGCACATATCATGTTTATGACAGACTTACAAAGGACTGCATAAAACTCAAGCCCGATGTTATCATTATGCTGATTGGTGTTAATGATGCTTGGGAGAATTATGTGCCCGAGCAGTATCCGCCCCTTGTGCGACCAATGGAGCCCCATATCCGTGAAATTTACAGAAGATTTAAGGCGGAGTTACCCAATACACAAGTGCTTTACTTAATGCCCTTTATGATTGATGCGGTAGAAGAAAAATTGCCATTCCATAAAGTGCTTGACGAGTTCCGCGAAATTCTTAAAAATATCGCAGTTGAGAACGGTGCAATGGTGCTTGATATGCAGGCAGTTTTCAACGAAGCGCAGAAAATAAATTTACCTAAAGACTTGGCAATCGACGGAATTCACCCCACAAATCTCGGCCATAAAGTAATGGCAGATGCTATTGAAAAAATGATTGAATATTGTTGATTTAAAACTCCTTGCTGAAAATTCGGCGGGGAGTCTTATTATTTAATTGACAAACTGTTCAGTTTGTCGTAATATATTTTTATGGATTGGAAATCTTCACTCGAAAGGGGATTTATTATGTCAAAGAAAACTTTAACACCCGAACAGGCAGAAATCAAGAGATTAAAAAAAGAGAATTCCTCAAAAAACTGGAGAAGCTTTTTGGCACTTGTTCTTGCAGTTGTGCTTACACTAAGCGTATTTTCATTGGGTAGAGACGCAGGTATCGAAAAAGGTGAAAAAGCCAATGAATGCGTTTTGGATAATAAAAATACAATAGTTGATGAAAATACTAACACCCCATCAGATAACAATGTTGATGATTTCTCACAGAATGAAGAGAGCAATTCATCTGTACAGCCTGAAGAAAATAACGACAAAACAGAAAATAAAGAAGAAATAAAAGAAAACAGAGAGCCCTTGTCAGATAACCCTGCCGATTGGTCAAAAGAGCAAATTGCGTCATTTTATAAGCAGGCGGCAACAAAATCTCACGATGGTGCAGAGTCTTCACAGACTATGACAATGCCAAAGCTTATTGTCAATGACGGTGACGGAGCACTTAACTGGTTTATTCAGTTGTTAAAACCCGTAATCAACTCTGTTCTTGAAAAGAATACAACAACATATGGCGGAATTACAGGCGGTTATAAAAATCTTGTAGCATCTGACATCGATAACGCAAAGGCATATAAAGATGGCGAATACACCATAATTGAGATGACAATGGTTGAACAGACCGACGGAATTTACGGCGATGCGCAGGGCGGAACAGTGGGTCACGCAATCAATGTTCTCGGTAATGTTGCTACCGCGGCAGAGCAGTTCCCCGATTTCGACATAAAATTTGAAGAAGCCGACATCAAAGTGCATTACGCAAACCCCACCGTAAAAGTTAAAATCAACAAAGACGGTATAATTGAAAAAGGTACTTGGAGTTATACTTCTGAAGTCTATATAAGACACCTGCAAATTAACTCAATTATGATTGAAAAAGCAGACGCCGAAATCGACTATGTAATCGTAGTTGGCGGCGGATTTTAAAATAAGAATTGTCCCCATCAATTTGATGGGGATTTTTCTTTAATGCAACTGTCAGTTGACAAAATTCAAGGCGTGCTTGGTAGAACGTAACCGAAGATTTTGCTATATTTTTATTGACAATATAAGTGATTTTGCTTCATAATAAACATATAGATTTGCAGGTGATAAAAATGACAATTGGTACAAAAATACAAAATCTTAGAAAGCAAAGAGGAATGTCGCAGGAACAACTTGCAGAGGCTTTGGGTGTGTCCCGTCAAGCAGTCAGCAAGTGGGAGGCAGAGCAATCGGTGCCCGACATAGATAAAATAATTTCAATTTGTGACTATTTCGGTGTTACTACTGACTATATTCTTCGTAATGCAGAATTACCACAAACCGAGCCACAGTCTGAACCCATAGTAGAGAATACATATATAAGCGAAAATAAGGTTGACGAAGAAAATGCCGAAAAGCAGAAGAAATCGGCACTTCTTTTGGCAGTTGCTATTGTGCTTTATATTCTTTGTGTTTCTCCTGTTATTATCATTCAGAATGAAATTGGCATTGTGCTGATGTTTGTTATGATTGCGGTGGCAACGGGTATTATTGTTTACCGTTCAACACTCAATCGAAAAAATAATGATGATGAAGAAAAAGCAGAAAATAAGAAAAATGAGAATCCAACGCTGAAAGCCGCAAAAAGCTGTGTTTGGGCAGTAGCAGTAATTATTTATTTTGTAATAAGCTTTTTAAGCAGTGCGTGGTATATCACTTGGCTTGTGTTCCCAATCACGGGTGCAATTACAGATGTTATTGAAGCCTGCTTTGATTTGAAAGACGGTGATAATAAATGAAAAAATCGGCAATTGCAAGAATAGTTATTTGGTCAGTTGTGGCAGTAGTTCTTACGGGAATTCTTATTGGTACATTGATTTTCAGAGAAAACCCTAATGCACCGATAATCTTTGGCGAAGAACAAGGCTATAAATATGAAAGCGCAGATGAATATACCGTTGGTCCGTCCAAATTACCTGCAGAGTCCTTTACAAGCATAAGCGTTGATTGGATTAGCGGAAATGTGTTCGTGCTGGCTTACGATGGTGACACAGTTATAATTGAAGAAGCATCGCACGATGATATCGAAGAAGAATGTGCACTTCGTTGGCGAGTAAAAGAAAACACACTTTATATTAAGCCCTGTAAATCAACAAACTCGTGGAATTTGGCAAATAAAATTCCTAAAAAGGATTTATTTGTTTATATTCCCGAAGCTTTAGCGGTAACAATGGACAGAATTAAGGTTGATACTGCAAGTGCGTGTATAAGCGTGACGGGTATTACCGCAAATGAGATTGATACCACAACAGCTTCGGGCGACACTTGGCTTGAAAAATGCGGTGCAATTGATATAAATATTGAAAATGTCAGCGGGTATGTAAATCTTACCGAAACAAATGCCGAAATAATTGATGCAGAAACTGTCAGCGGTAATGTTGAAATTGTGGGTACGGTTAATGAACTGAGTGCGGAAAGCGTATCGGGAAAAGTTCTTTTGTGTACAGATGAAGCACCAAGTTCGGCAGATATTTCAACTGTCAGCGGTGAAATTAAATTTGAGTTCCCCGAAAATAAAGGCTTTTATATTGATTTTGATTCCGTCAGCGGTAAGGTGACAAGCGAATTCCCGTTAATAATTAGTAATGGTAAGCAGGTTTATGGCAACGGAGAAAGACAGTTTGATTTTGAAACTGTCAGCGGTAATGCTTATATTGAAATGAAAGAATAAAGCTTCAGGGCATAGTGAAATCTAATCACCGTGCCCTATTTTTTTATTGTAAATTTTACCTTTCTGTTATATAATTGTAAAAAAGGGGAGGATGAAATGAAAAAAGATAAAGTAATTGAGCGTGAAAACAAGCAGTTGGCACGGCTCAACCGCACTCGCACAAAAGGTGTTTACAGCGGTTATTTTTTCGTTTTGCTTGTGCTTATTGCTGTTGTTAACATTCTTGATGAGGTCACCAGTAACCTGACCGTTACGGTGCAATCCTCATTCGTAACTGAATTCTTTGTGAATAATCCCTTTATGGGCAAATATTATACCTATGAAGATGGACTTGCACTTCATTCAAGTGTCGGTGTATTTACCTATGTTTTGGGCATTATAACCCCATTTTATAAGGCGCTTGCTGACAAATGGGGCAGAAAACCGCTTTTCGCTATTTCAACACTGGGTATGGCGGTAGGACTTTTAGTAATCCATTTGTCCTCAAGCTACATAATGTTCCTTGTGGGCTTTGCGATTATCAGCTTCTTTATGGGACACGATATTCAGATTATCTATATTCTTGAAGAAGCTCCTGATAAGCACCGCGCAAAGATTTACAGCTTTCTTAAAAGCTTCGGTATTTTAGGTGTTATCCTCATTCCAACACTCCGAGATATTTTGATGGGTGATGATGCAACGCAATGGCGACAGATTTTCTTAGTTCCCTCAATTATCGGATTTATTGCAGTTTTGCTCGTTCTTCTTTTTGCAAAGGATACAAAAGTGTTTATAAACGAGCGTATCCAATATCTTTCTCGCCCATATGAAGAACGACAGGCTGAAAAAGAGCTTAAAAAGAAGCAAAAAGAAGCACAACGAAATCAATCGGGCGTATTTAACGGCGTTAAATACATATTCTCTAATAAAGATACAAAAATGCTGATTATTGCCCACATTATTTTTGATGCCGCAATGCCTGCAATTGCACTCTATTTTGAATCTTCAATGCACCGCGCAGGAATGAGTACAAGCGAAATCACAAAAGCGCTGTTTATGGTGCCCGTAATCTATGCCACAATCACATTTTTGTCAGGTTTTATTGCTGACAAATTCGGTAGAAAAACCACAGTTACGGGATTTTCAATTCTCTGCGTAACAGGCTATATCCTCTTTGTAGTTGGTATTCTCAACGGCTGGAATCCTTATCTTGTAGGCTCGCTTGCAGGACTTTACCAAGGCTCATATTGGATTGGCAGAGACTATATGAATGTTATGATGACCGAAAAAGTGCCCACAGATATCCGCGCATCAGTTGTTGGCGCAGAGGGACTTTTGGTTATTATCGGTTTAGCAGTTGGTTATGTAAGCACCATTATTGGTATGACCTTTATGCCTATCTGGTGGGCTTGCCTTGTGGTTTCAATCCCCACAGTCACCATAGCCGCAATTATGTTTACACTTAAAGTCAAAGAAACAAAAGGCGCAAATCTTGATGAAATAAAATAATTTACACAACAAAAAATCCTCCCAGACGGGAGGATTTCTTTTATGTCTTAATTTTCTTTTTAAAAATGATTTTATCAAGTCTGTCAGTAAATTCATCAAATATTGTTGCGAGAAATACAGTTCCAAAGAAGGATAATCCGATAAATAGGTAGGGCTCATTATCAAAATTCATGAATTGCAACAAAAGCATTGGTATTCTTTGCAACATAAAGAAACTGAAAATGTGATTACCAAACCAGTCAAGTATTGAGCTTCTGCATTGTAGCTTCATTGTAAGGAGAGTAATCAAAATTGGTGCGGTGCACATAAAGAGCATACGATAGAGAATGTGCTCGCTGCGATTTTGAGCACCAACCATACAAACTGTAAATACACCTGATACAAAAATTAGCCATATTATGTCATTTTTCATTACTACTTTATCCACATAAGGCTTTATCAGCGAAAATAACATTCCTAATGGGAAGCAGAATATGGTGTCATAGAATATTACTGATAAATCAAGCAAGTTCATTTCTATAAGTACAAAAGCAAAAGTGAGAATAAAGACAGAAGAAACTGCAAGAATATTAGAATTTTTGAAAATCATAAATGCAACAAAAACAATAATATAAAGTGCAAATGTTACAAACATATACCAATTGCTGTTTCCTATACTTTCAAATCCGGTAAAGGCAAGCAAATAGCGGTCCCAACTATAGTTTTTGTTGCTTATCAGAGCAACAAAAACAAACATTACTATTATTATTGAAAAATGGTACCATAGTTTAAAAAATCTGTTTACAGGCATTGATTTGACATAGTCATGTTTCTTTTTCTTAATGGATTCCATAATTCCATACCCGGAATAAAAAAGATATGTAACAACAACGGTTTGTGAAAGAAAATTTCTTATAACAAAATAAGAAGAATTCATTGCCGTATTGCTGAAATCAAGATATGAAGCTGAATGGCTCAAAAATATGAGGACTGAGAAAACTGCATTTACTGTAGCAGTATTTTTCGGCGAGCAATAATCGGTAAAAAACTCATTTTTACCTTTTGCGGTTAGCCCTGAAATAATTATCATTGCTAAAATAAGAATAAAAACTAACATAAATTACACCACACATTTAGTTTTATTATTCTGCAGAACCTAATTCCTGCATTGTAACTTCTTCACGCATATCTGTTGCATATTTATCTTGATAATAATTCTCTGCAACACAATCGAATGTGCCGTCGGGTTTTACTGTAATAACTGTGCAACCACGCTGTGAGCCGAGTGTGTGAATACCTGAATATGCAATGTAGTCAATACTCATACCATATGTAAGGCGAACACTCTTGTAATCAATTGAAAAATTATTGAGGTGGTCGTGACCACAGAAAATACCGTGTTTGCCGTTAAGACTTTCTATTGTTTCAAACAACTCATCAGAAATCTCACTACTGTAAATGATTCTTCCTTGTTCACCGGCAGTACCATAAACGAGTTTCACATCGTCAGTATCTTTGTAATCATTCTCGACATATTCAAACCATGCGTCACCATATTCAGCAGTGGGAATATGGAAGAAGAGCATTGAGTTCACATCACCATATTTTGCGAGCAAATCGTCTTTTTCAGGCATATTTTCAATAAGTTCACGATTATATTTGCTATTGTTTTCAAGAGTAGTCTTGTACCATTCAATCTGGTTTTCGTGAATATTATCGTAATCCATTTTAATAATGTCGACAAGTCCCGTGCCTGTGTATGCGTGAGAGTCAATTGTAAAAATGGATTGAGTAATAATGCCGGCCGAATTCTTAACATTTATAACGGAGTTGCCGTAGCCATCAATATTTTCATTGCCGGGCTCATATAAACAGTATTTTAATTCGTCGCTTGAATAGTATTGAGAAATCTCTTCTCTTGAATAAAAGCTGTAGAATTCTGTATCGTGATTACCGAATGTAGGCACCCAATAAACCTGTAATGCTTCCATAAGATTTGCAAAAATCTTGTGAGGGGGTAGGTTGTTGAGCGCTGCCGATTCATATGGCACAGGGTAAACGATGTCACCTGTAACAATAACGAGGTCAGGCTTTTCGGCAGTTATCATCGCAGCAACTGCGTTAAGAGCTTGTGAGTCTTTGCTTGCAGAAAGCCACCCCCCGCCGATGTGAATGTCAGTAAACTGAAGCACTTTCAGGTCTTTATCAGTTGTGAATGTCCAGTTACCGTCAGTATCTTTTTGCGGAATAACTGCATTTTCATTTTCAACAGGTGCAAAGGATAAAGCAAAATCGCTGTTTGCTTTATTGGCAATTGTGTTCATAATCATATTTACGCACACAAGTACCACAACAACACCTAAAACAATGGCTGTGATTTTCAATGCTTTTTTACTGCGTACTTTTTTGTCAAGTTTACTGCTCATAATAAGCCTCCCATTCAATTGTAGTGTTTATGCTAATCTCATTTTTTATATTTTGTTGAATAATAGGGATTTGTGTTTTATCCTCAACGCTTAAGACCAAATCTGCCCAAATTGCCTCTGCACCGTAATTGTGAACAACTATATTTCTGACTTTTACATTGCTGTCAATTTCATAAATCTTACTGATAATCATTTCTTCAGAGTTTTTGTCCCGTTTACCTGTGATATATGAAAGTGAAGTAATTACAAGACGAATTCCGGAAATCATAATCATAATGCTGATTGCAAGGCCTAAAAAGGCGTCAAGGGTAAATCCGATTTTCTCTGAAAGTGTAAGTGAGACAAGTGAAATTGCAGTAATGCCACAATCAAGAAATGAATCAAGTATTATGGTTTTAAGAATAGGGGATTTTTCTTTCTTACCATAAATTGCAAAGCAGATGCCGAGTATGAGCTTAACAAGACAGGTGATGAATAGAATAATTACAAAGCTTTCATAGTACCATACAGGTGTAGGTGCTAAAAATCTCTCAAGTGAGCTGAAGCAGAAACTTACACCTGCAAAAAC
The DNA here is from genome assembly GCA_937916195.1 of uncultured Clostridia bacterium. Lineage (GTDB taxonomy): Bacteria > Bacillota > Clostridia > Oscillospirales > Acutalibacteraceae > Fimenecus. The sequence continues at coordinate 19,293 of CALFTO010000127.1, read as the reverse complement.
CATTATAGCGGACATTATAAACGAGGTCACATATTCCATTCTGCCAAAGCCGAATGGGTATTCATAAGTACTGCTTTTAACAGCAAAAGCAACGCCTATAAAGCCGAGTACAGCCGAGATTGTGTCCATAAGGTTGTTGATACTGTCAGTATAAATACAAAAGCTGTTACTTCTAAGTCCTATATATAATTTTACTGCAAATAACAAAAAGTTGATTATTGCAACCACCACAACAGGCGGATACAGACGCTTTTTCACCTTGTTAACCCCTTAATTATTCTTCATTCTTTTTACCCACAGTTTCTTAACTGAAAAGAAACTCCCTGTTATAGAAATTACTGCGGTTTTCTAACTCTTTGTTAACTTCTTTAACACCGTCGCGTTCAAAGAGTGTCTGTTCACCGGAGAAAAGGTTAGTACCAATTCCCAAACGGTTACCGTCAAATTCAACACCAAGGCAGGCAACAAGTGTGGGGAACATATCAAATACTGCCCAATCGCGATTGTAAAATCTGCTTTCATCAATATCACATAATTCAGCAGGCGGGTTAATAAAGAGATTAAAGCAAGTGCGCTTATAACCCTTGACATTCTCAAAGAATGATTTTGCCATACTTAAGTGGTCGCCGATAAGCACAATTGTTGTGTTTTCATAGAATGGCTGGTCTTGAATCCAACGAACAAATTTAACTGCTTCTGCTTGGCTGTAATAAATGCAGTTAGCGTACTGGGTGTCAAACTTCTTTTCTGCTTTTTCACTTAAATATCCTTCAGGTGAGTGGGTGTCTGCTGTTTCCATAACAAAATGGAAGGGCTTGCCTGTTTCAGAAAGTCTTGTTAACTCTTTTTTTGCATACTCATAAAGTTTGTCATCTTCATAACCCCAGAAGACTTTGTAATCTTCAGGTATCCAACCTAACTCTTTGGCAGCTTTGTGGTCATAAATGTTAAAATCACCGTGTGATTCAAAATAGAACTCCAAACCGCCAAAAGAAGCATCTGCACCAAACATGACAGATTGCTCGTATCCTTGTTCTTTTAATATATCACCTAAGGTTGTTGCTCCCGGCAAGAAATTGTCTTTTGTACCGTAAGCATTATGGTCAAAAGGAACTTTCATAGGAAGTCCGGTGTTCATATTAACCATTGATGCGACTGACCAGTTGCCGCCTGTTGATGTGGGCGGACCGCCAAAACCGTCATCAAGGTGAGAGAAACTGTATCCCTCTTTGCAGAGTTCAGCAAGGTCGGGCATAAGATTTTCTTCGAAATATCCACCGAGCTCTTTTGAAAAGAATGTGTTTTCCATCGATTCAAGATAAATGTGAATAAGATTTCGCTTTTTTTCGGGGAATTTAAGATTTGCTTTGTTAGGGTCAACGAAATTCTCTTCAATATAAGGTGAGTCGTCAAAATATGCAGAGAAAAGCGTAAGTAACTGGAATCTGTTTATTCCAAAAACACAACCGCCTATGAAAATAGCAAGAGCGAGAATAAGGCTTAAAAGTCTGATAACAAGCTCAGCAATTTTTAATTTCTTTTCTTTAATGTTAAAAACAATATTTCGTGACGGGAATATAACAAGACAGAATAGTACCGTTAAAGTTACGGTGGTTAATACAGGACCTTCGAAAAGTGAAATATAAACACCCGGGTCCGTGCCCTCGATAGGTGAGTTAAGATTAATTATAATCTGGTCGGGAGTAAGGTCACCAAACGCTTCTTTGCCCCATAAAGTGCCTGTGAAAGCAGCAATACCCAATGCGAAAAGAACGGTTGCAATAATTCTCGTTGCAAAAGCGGTTTTTTTGCGTTTTGTTTTAGGCTTAGTGAATGTTACAAAGTTTTTAACTATTATGTATTGTAGAACTAAATAGGCAACACCGACTGCCGCTGTCAAAGCATAAACCTTAAAAGGATATGAGCTGATATGTGCAGACGATATAATCAAATTACTTATGCCGAAAATATTTTTAGTAATACAATAAGAAACCATATTAACTAAAATTGCATCTCCAATGCAGGTGCCGATACGGTTGAGTGTTTTCTTTTCTTTTTTTATAAGAAAACAATCAGCAACACCAATTAAAATACCAATAATAATTGAACCGAGTAAAATCATTTTTTAACCCCCATGTTTCGCAAAATGTATTAAATCAGTGACACAAGCCACATAATTCCAAACCAAATCGGCGGAATGATAAGTGCGGGCAGCATATTAAGTGTTTTTAAGTTCTTGATTTCGAGTATGGAAATACCCGAAGCAGCAATTAAAAATCCACCGATGATGCTGATTTCACACATCATTTCAGCACTCATAAATCCGCCAACGAGTGTTGCGAGCAGATAAATTCCGCCCTGCCATAAAAAGAGTACGCCTGCGGCAATTGCAATGCCAATTCCGTAAGTTGATGCCAATACCATAGAAGTCACAAGGTCAAGTGTGGCATTTGTAAAAAGATATGTATGGTCATCATATAAAGCAGAATTTATTGGACCTAAAATTGACAAACTGCCTATGCAGAAAAGAAGAATTGCAGTAGAAAGTCCTTTGCCCAATTCACTTTTACCGCTTTTTTCAATAAGATTATTGAATTTCTTGTCAATGTCAAGCATATTGCCGATAAGACTGCCGAGGGCAAGGCTTACGATAAAAAGTACGGGGTATTTGCTGTTGGGCATATTCTGCACAATTGAATTTATGCCGATACCTGCCGCCGCAAGTCCCATAGCATTCATAAGTGATTTTGTGTATTGGGGCTTGATGCCTTTTTTAAATACACTGCCTATAACACTGCCGACAAGAATTGTCGAAACATTAACTATTGTGCCAATCATTTTCTGCAAGCCTCCACTGCCTCAAAAATCTCTTTAAGAGTGTCAAGAGAATTCTGTTCAGGTAATTTTTTGATATTTATGCTCATTTTACCCTTTGATGTAACACTTACTCTGCCACGAAGCACTGACGAAATGTCAAGCACCAAAGCTGCGTTGATTTCGTCGCAGTAAAGGGCAATTGTGTCACCACGCTGACCAATCTCGTAAATACCGAGGGCTGACGCAGTATTTCTGCATAGAGATACCTCAATAAGTCCCTCAACCGACGGCGGAATATCACCAAAACGGTCACGCAATTCATCGCGGACATCTTCTGCATCCTCAAAGGTGCGTACATCGGCAATTCTACGATAAACAGTAAGCCTTTGCGAGAGTGCCGAAATATATTTGTCGGGAATATGAGCATTAATTTGTAAGTCAATAAGACATTCGCGTTGCTTCTTGGGTGCTTCACCCTTTTCGTCGCTGATAGCTTCGCTTAAGAGCTTCATATACATATCATATCCAACTGCCGCCAAATGACCGTGCTGTTGTGCACCTAAAAGATTACCTGCACCGCGGATTTCAAGGTCACGCATGGCAATTTTAAAGCCTGAGCCGAATTCTGTGTATTCGCGAATTGCCTGTAATCGCTTATAAGCAACTTCTGATAAGTTTTTATCGCGTTTGTATGTGAGATAAGCACTTGCCCTGCGAGCACTTCGTCCCACTCTGCCTCTCAACTGATGCAACTGTGCAAGACCTAATTTGTCAGCATCTTCAATTATTAGAGTGTTGGCATTTGGCACATCAACACCTGTTTCAATAATTGTGGTGCAGACGAGAATGTCAATTTCACCGTTCATTAAATCTCGCCAGATGTCGCTTAACTGTTCTTCGTTCATTTTGCCGTGAGCCACTGCAATGCGGGCATCGGGCAAAAATTCTTTAATTGAATTTGCAACACCGTCAATGGTTTCAACACGGTTGTGTAAGAAATAAACCTGACCGCCACGGCGAAGCTCTTTTTCCATAGCCTCGCAAAGCAAGGGGAGATTATGCTCAACCACATAGGTCTGTACGGGGAAACGGTCAGACGGCGCTTCTTCAATAACTGACATATCGCGAATTCCCGACATTGCCATATTAAGCGTGCGGGGAATAGGCGTTGCCGAAAGAGTGAGTACATCAACACCGGGGAACTTTTCTTTGATTTTCTCTTTTTGTGCAACACCAAAGCGTTGCTCCTCGTCAACAATCAAAAGGCCTAAATCCTTGAATTTGACATTTTTCGCGATTAGTGAGTGAGTTCCCACAATAATATCAATAAAGCCTGAATTTATTCCCTTTATAATCTTTGCTCTTTGAGTTGGTGTGCGGAAGCGCGAGAGCATTTCCGCCTCAATGGGAAATCCGTCAAAACGCTTCATAATTGTTTGGTAATGCTGAAGCGCAAGAATGGTGGTGGGTACTAAAATCGCACATTGCTTGCCGTCTGCAATACACTTAAATACTGCACGCAATGCCACTTCAGTTTTGCCAAAGCCAACATCACCGCAAAGAAGTCTGTCCATTGGGTAGGGCTTTTCCATATCATTTTTTATTTCGTCAATACTGCGCAATTGGTCGCCGGTTTCTTCAAATTCAAAACGACGCTCAAAATCAAGTTGCATATCAATATCGGGCGAGAAAGCATAGCCTTCGGTGTGCATACGCTGTGAATACAACTTTATCAATTGGTCCGCCATATCCTTAACGGCAGAACGAACCTTGCTTTTAGATTTTTCCCAATCAGCACCGCCCAAGCGGTTAAGCTTTAACGCCTTGCCGTCATCTTCGTGAGGACCAATATATTTTGATACCAAATCAAGCTGAGTAACGGGCACATAAAGCACATCACTTTTTGCGTATTTGATTTTGATATAGTCTTTTATAATCTTGTTGGCTTCAAGCTGAGTAACACCGTCAAAAATACCGATACCGTGAACCGCGTGAACAATATAGTCACCCTTTTTCAATTCATCAAGTGAATGAATGGTGTCTTTTGCCTTAAAGCCCGTATTTTTTCTTCTTGTTTTGCTCTGATAAACCTTTGAATATGTGAAAATATAAAGCTTTTCACGTGAAAATGAAAATCCAGAAGTAAGTGAGCCGGGAAGCACCGATACCGCACCTTTTGGGAATTCTGCGGGAATAACAGGGAAATAAACCGACGGAATTTCTTCGTCAGTTAAGGTTTCTGCAAGATTTTTTGCACTTTTTTCTGTGCCCGAGAACACAACCACCGTGCTGTCTTTAGTAAGCACGGGCTTAATGTCCTCCATAAGCACATCAAGTCTGCCGTTCCAAATTGGCAGAGTTCCGCCGTTGAAGGTGGTAAGGCTCTTTACGGGTGTGTCAAAGCTACCGCGGGCGAAATTATCAACATAAGTTGCCTTGAATTCTTCGTATTTGCCGACAAATTCTGCAAAATTCAGGGTAAATTTGTCAAGCCCCTTGCAAAGAGTACCGTCCTCAATGCCCGATTTTATATCTTCAAGTAATAATTTTTGTGAGGAGTTAATTTTTTCTTTAATTCCGCCCGTTTCAAAGGCGAAGAATAAATACCCCTCGGCATAGTCAAAAATAGTGGCGGGGGAGTAGCAAAGCGGAAGATATTTGTCAGCCGAGCCGACACTTACACCGCTTTTAAGTCGTTCAATATCTGCATATAATTTTTCTTTTATTGTGTCAGCCTTTTTACCGCGAACGCTTTTTGCAAAATTCTGTATTTTTTCAGCTAATTCGTCAGGATTGTCAATGATAATTTCTTTAGACGGCGCAATTAAAATCTCGTCAATATTTACCGTTCTTCTCTGTGATTGCACATCAAAACGGCACATTGTGTCAACGGTGTCGCCCCAAAGCTCAATTCTTACGGGCTCGTCATCGTCGGGTGAGAAAAAGTCCACAATTCCGCCACGGCAAGAGAATTGACCAACGCCCTCAACCGCGTCAACTCGCTTATAGCCCGCGGCATTAAGTGACATCAAAATATTTTCAAGCGGTATTTCTTCGCCTCTTTTGAGCAATACTGATTTTTGACGGAGAATTTCGGGCGGTACTGTGTAAGAAATTGCCGCCTCGGCAGAGGCTACAACAATATCGCACTTGCCGTCAAGCATACGGCGAAGCGCCTTAATTCTCTTTTGCTCATATTCATAAGATTGACCATCCGTAGTCCAGAATGAAAAACTGCGGGCAGGGTAGTGAAGCACATTTCTGCCGAATGAAGTCAAATCGTCGCAAAGGCGAACGGCTGTTGCGTCATCGGGCACGACAATAAGAGCCTTTTTTTCAAGACTCTCTGTAAGTGCAGAAATGATGTGTGCCTTTTGTACGGGGGTAAGACCCAACACGCCCTGTGGCAGAAAACCTTTTCTAATACTGTTTTCTACGCCACGAAATTCTGCAGAATTTTCAATTGCCCTACTGAATGCAGACATAGTTAACCTCAACTATTGTATAAGTTCATCGCTTTGTCAATTTCGCCGTCAAGCAAAAGCTCAATCGCCTTGCAAGCGTTCTCTAATGCAGGGTCAAGTGCTTTTAACTCGTCTTTTTTGAATTCTGAAAGCACCCAATCTGCTAAATCATAGTCGGGATGTGGCTTTTTACCGCAACCCAACTTAATTCTTGGGAATTGGTCATTATTAAGGTGATAAATTATGCTCTTAATTCCGTTGTGACCGCCGTCAGTACCCTTTCTGCGAATACGAAGTCTGCCCACATCAAGAGAAATATCGTCATAAATCACGATAACCTTTTCGGGTGGAATTTTATAAAACGCGGCACATTCTCTTATTGCCTCGCCACTATTGTTCATAAAGGTCTGTGGCTTCATAACAATACAGCGGTGACCGTTAATATTAGTGTCACATATAAGAGATTTGAATTTGAGCCTGTCAACTCTGAAATTTAATTTTTCAGCCAGCATATCTATGCACAAAAACCCCGAATTATGTCGTGTGTAGGTGTATTTATTGCCCGGATTTCCAAGCCCCACTACGATAAATTCAGGTGTGCCTCCAGATACAGCTAATGTGTTTTTTCTGAATCTGTTGAACATATAAATTTTTCCTTTATGTTATTATTTTGTAAATCTGTCTTTGTTCTTAATTCGCCAATCAATTTTGTTGACTTGACGTGCTCTCGCAATACCAAGTGCATCTGCAGGAACATCCTCTGTGATTGTTGAGCCTGCAGCGGTGTATGCACCGTCGCCGACTTTTACGGGTGCAACAAGATTTGTGTTACAGCCGATAAATACATCGTCACCGATAACTGTGCGGTGCTTCTTCTTTCCGTCATAGTTAACAGTAACAGTACCGCAACCGAAGTTGACTCTCTTGCCAACATCCGAGTCGCCCACGTAAGTGAGGTGTGAAACCTTTGTGCCCTCGTCAATGTTTGAGTTTTTAACCTCAACAAAGTTGCCGAGATGTACTTTTTCGCCTACAACTGAATTGGGGCGAATGTGCACGAATGGGCCAATATCAGCAAAGTCCAGCACCTTTGATTGATAGCATTGAACAGAGTTTAATTTTACGCCGTTGCCGATTACACTGTCTTTAATAAGTGTGTTTGGACCGATTATACAGTTTTCACCGATTACAACACCCGCGTAAAGAATTGTGCCGGGTAAAATTTGCGTACCCTTGCCAATCTGCACGCTGTCTTCAATAACAACATTGCTGTGATATGGAATTTCCACACCGTTTTTTTCGTGCATTTCAATGTTTTTTAAGTTCTGAATATCTTTTTCTGTCATAATGACCACCAATCAATTTTTTATCAATATATTTTATCATATTTACTACACTTTTTCAACACTTTGTTTCATTGACAAAGCCTGTTTCAAGTGATATATTTATCTTAGTAATTTTTTGGAGGAAATATAATTGCTTTCAGTAATAATTCCGTCTTATAACGAAGAACAGAATATCCACAACACCGCAAAAACCGTGATTTCATTACTTGAAAACGCGGCAATTCCTTTTGAGCTCATTTTCATTGACGACGGCTCAAAGGACAAAACCTACAAAAAGATTTGCGAGTGCTCGGCACTTAATAAGAATATCCGCGGTGTGTCCTTCAGTCGTAATTTCGGCAAAGAGGCGGCAATTTATGCAGGTCTTGAAGCTGCAAAGGGCGATTGTGCAGTAATTATTGACTGCGATTTGCAGTTTCCACCTGAAAAAATCATCGAAATGCATTCTCTCTGGCAAGAGGGCTATGAAGTAATTGAGGGCGTTAAAACCGACCGCGGTAATGAATCAGCATTTCATAAGCTTTCTGCAAAGGTGTTTTATAAAATTATGAGTGCATTTGTGGGCGTTGATATGCAGAGAACTTCTGATTTTAAGCTCGTTGACCGCAAGGTTATTGATGCACTACTATCATTACCCGAAAGAAACACATTTTTCAGAGCACTTTCATTCTGGTCGGGATTTAATTCAACTCAAGTTAATTTTGAAGTTCAAGAAAGACAAAACGGCGAGAGTAAATGGGGTTTAATAAAGCTTACAAAATACGCGATTTCAAATATAACCTCATTCACCACCGCACCCTTGCAGATTATCACCATAATGGGTTGCGTGATGCTTGTGTTTATGGGTGTTATGGCGGTGCAAACTCTCATAAGATTTTTGCTTGGTCAATCGGCAGAGGGCTTTACAACTGTAATTTTACTCTTGCTTTTAATCGGCGGAAGTCTTATGCTCGCCCTCGGAATTATCGGCTATTATATCGCCCGAATTTATGAAGAGGTAAAGGGCAGACCAAGATATATTATTTCAAAGAAAACCGATGAGGATAAATAAAACTGAATTTGCGGTATTACAAGCACTTGTAATACCGCTTTTTTGTGCCCAAACCCTTGAAAAATAGCGGATTTGGTGTTATACTATATGATTAGTAAAATATTGTATTTTGAGCAATAATTATTCGTAAAGGAGGCGAGAATATGAGCAGAAAAAAGTGGCTTACCGCACATATTGATAAGGATTTGGCGGCTCAGGTTGCCGAAAACCATAGTCTTGACCCCTTTACCGCACTTATTCTCGTATCCCGCGGAATTACCGAGTATGAAGATGTTGAAGAATTCTTCGACACAGATTTCAGCTTCTGCGACCCTTATCTTATTACGGATATGGAAAAAGCAGTCGAGAGAATTGAAAAAGCCATCGAAAACTTTGAAAAAATCTGTGTTTTTGGTGACTATGATTGCGACGGTGTAACTTCAACAGCACTTATGTATTCCTATCTCACCTCACGCGGTGCAGATGTGACTTATTATATCCCCGACCGTATCAGTGAGGGATATGGAATGAATTGTTCTGCAATCGATAAATTGCACGAGCAGGGTGTAAAGCTTATTGTAACCGTTGATAACGGAATTTCAGCAATTGAAGAAATTGAATACGCAAAATCTCTCGGTATTGAAACCGTTGTAACTGACCACCATAAAGCAGGGGATATTCTTCCCGATGCTGTGGCCGTTGTTGACCCTCACAGAGAAGATTGTAATTTACATTTTAAAGAGTGGGCGGGCGTTGGCGTTGCCTTTAAAGTAGTTTGTGCTTTAGAAAAAGGTGACTATTCATCAGTACTTGCCCAATATGCCGATATTATCGCTGTCGGCACAGTTGCCGATGTGGTAGATTTAAAAGATGAAAACCGCGCAATTGTAAAATACGGCGTGGCAAAAATAAACAGTAACCCTTGCAACGGAATTAATGCGTTGCGTCAGATTGCAGGAGTAAGCGAAAGACCGTTGAGTGCAGTTGGTGTAACTTATTCACTTGCTCCTCGAATTAACGCGGCGGGCAGAATTCAGTCTGCCGTTACTGCCTTAAAGCTATTGCTTTGTGACGATTTAGCCGTGGCTCTTGATATGGCAGAGCAGGTTGATAACTGCAACCGTCAGCGCCATACTCTTGAAAATGAGATTATGGAGGCGGCAGTTCGTCATATTGAGTCCAATGAAGCCTTAAAATATTCACGTGTTATCGTTGTTTGTGGCGAGGGCTGGCACCATGGTGTAATAGGTATTGTTGCCGCAAGAATTACCGAAAAATACGGTAAACCGTCAATTGTAATCACCTTTGAGGGTGACGAGGGTACGGGCTCTGCGCGTAGCATCGACGGATTTTCAGTTTATGATGCTATTAAATATTGTGAATCAGAGCTTACTCATTTTGGCGGTCACACAATGGCTGCAGGCCTTGGTGTGAAGCGTGAAAATGTTGAAAATTTCTTTAATAAGATAAATGAATATGCAAAAATGGGTGAGGTGGCAGTGCCCACACTTACCCTAGATTGTAAATTAAACCCTGCATATATAAATGCGGCACTTGTTGAGTCTTTAGAAACTCTTGAGCCCTTTGGCGCAGGCAATTCGCAACCGCTTTTCGGTATTTTCGGTGTGCGTCTTGCGAATATTAAGCCTGTTGGCGAGGGTAAGCATTTAAGACTTGGCTTCACAAAGGGTAACACACAGTTTACCGCAATGAAATTTTCTACAACCTTAAATGAATTTCCTTATCGCGAGGGCGACACAGTTGACCTTGCGGTGCGAGTTGAGAAAAACGAATTCCGCGGTGAAGTGAAAGCCACCGTTCAGGTGCGCGATATCCGTTTCGCAGGTGTAGATGAAGATAATCTCTTTAAATCACAGGCACTTTATGAGAAGTTCAAGAGAGGTGAAAACCTCAATTCTCACGAGGCGAGATTTTTAACACCCTCACGTGAATTCCTTTTAGGCGTATTCAATCTTATAAAATCATATAAAATCTGGACTTTTGATGTTGAAACAATGCTTGTTCGCGCAAAATGCCCCTATGAGAGATACTGCATAATGCTTGTATCCCTTGATGTTCTTTGTGAATTGGGGCTCATTAAACGAGAGGGCGAGCATATAATATTTGACGGTGACGGTAAAAAGGCGGATTTGTCACAGTCAAAAATTCTGAAAAATTTAACTGAAATGCAAGGGGAGTGATGATAGATGGCAGAAGTTGTTTTTGTAGACGTTGATAAGCTCTATGCTGATTTGCGTGCAAAAGTAGCGGCAATTCATAATGAAAACGAGCTCGAAGTTATCGACAAAGCCTTTGCGGTTGCAAAAGAATGCCACGGCGAACAGCGTCGCCGTTCAGGTGAGCCATATATTATCCACCCGATTGCCGTTGCAGATATTCTTGTAGATTTGGGTATGGATTGGCAGTCAATTGTTGCCGCCCTTCTTCACGATGTGGTTGAAGATACCGAATATACAATCGAACAGTTAAAGGCTGAATTCGGTGGCGAAGTAGCCGTGCTTGTTGACGGCGTTACAAAGCTCGGTCAGGTTCAACTTAATTCTCGCGACTCAAAAGAGCAGGCACAGGCAGAAAATGTGCGTAAAATGCTTCTTGCAATGTCAAAGGATATTCGCGTTATCATCGTAAAGCTTGCTGACAGACTTCACAATATGCGTACTCTTGAGTATGTAGCTCCACAGAAGCAACGTGATAAGGCTCTTGAAACTCTTGAAATTTTTGCGCCCATTTCCCACCGTCTCGGTATCCGTTGGGTAAAAGAAGAGCTTGAAGACCGCGCTATTCGTTTTCTTGACCCTGTGGCTTATGAGCAGATTGAAAAGAGTTTAAAAGAGAGTAACCGTTCCGACGAAAACTTTATTGAAAATACAAAGGCAAAAATTCTTGAGCGTGTTCAACAGATAGTTCCCAATGCTCAAATCAGCGGACGAATTAAGTCCGTTCACGGAATTTACCGCAAAATGTATATGCAGGGCAAGCAGTTTGACCAGATTTTCGATATTTACGCGGTGCGTATTATTGTTGATAGCGTTATTGACTGCTACAACTGTCTTGGTATTATTCACGATATGTATAATCCGCTTCCCAATCGTTTTAAGGATTATATTTCTACTCCAAAGCCCAATATGTATCAGTCACTTCATACCACCGTTATCAGTAAAGAGGGCGTAACCTTTGAAGTGCAAATCAGAACTTGGGAAATGCACCATACCGCAGAATTCGGTATTGCGGCGCATTGGAAGTATAAGAGCGGTGTAACAGGTGGTAAAAAGAGCTTTGATGACCGTCTTCAATGGATTCGTCAGATGCTCGAAGCACAGCAGGAAACAGGCGACGCAAGAGAAATTGTGTCATCAATCAAAACCGACCTTATTACTGACGAGGTATTTGTTTATACACCTAAAGGTGATGTTATTAATGTGCCTCAGGGCTCAACTGTAATTGACTTTGCTTATGCAATTCACTCGGCAGTCGGCAACAAAATGACGGGTGCCAAGGTTGACGGCAGAATTGTGCCCATTGACTATGTAATCAAAACGGGCGAAATCGTTGAAATTCTCACCTCATCACAGCAGGGTAAAGGCCCCAGCCGTGATTGGCTTAATATTGTAAAAACTAATCAGGCAAGAAGTAAAATCCGCGCGTGGTTCAAGAAAGAAAAGCGTGAAGAAAACATCGCAGAGGGTAAGGCTGAGGTTGAACGTGAGTTCAGGCGAAATTATATCCGTTTAAGCGAAGAAGATTATAATAAATTTATCAAAAAGCTTGCAGAGCGTCAGCGAATGGATAATCTTGACGATTTCTATGCTGCAATCGGCTACGGTGGACTTTCAATTAACCGTCTTATGCCCTATATTAAAGAGGAATATCAGAAAAATTACGATAAGCATCGCGAAGAAATTAAGGTTCTGCCTATTCAAAAGCCCAACAAGAAAAACGACGAGGGCGTTACTGTTGAGGGCATTGATAACTGTCTTATTAAATTCTCGCAGTGTTGTAATCCGCTTCCGGGCGACGAGATTATCGGTTTTATTACTCGCGGTCACGGTGTGTCAATTCACAAAAAGAATTGTACCAATGTGCCAAAGGATATCAGAAATTGTGCCGAGCCTGCCCGTTGGGTAAATGCTTATTGGAATAAGAATGTCAAAGAAGAATATAAGGCAACACTTCAGATTACCTGCCTTTCACGAATTGGACTTATGGCAGAAATTGCAATGGCAGTTGCAAATATGCGAGTAAATATTGTGAATATCAGTACTCACGATATGAGAGACGGCAGAACAATTGTTGAACTGACCGTCAATGTCAGCGGTGTTGACCATCTTAAAAATCTTATTACAAAAATTGAAAAGATTGACGGAATTTTATCTGTGGAGAGATAGAAAATGAAAGCAGTAATTCAAAGAGTTAAATATGCCGGCGTCACCGTTGACGGTGAGCTTATTTCAAAAATTGATAAAGGATATTTAGTGCTTTTGGGTGTTATGGATGACGATACCGAAGCCGATGCCGAGGTGCTTGCCCGCAAAACAGCAACACTTCGTATCTTTGAAGACAGCGAGGGTAAAATGAATCTTGATGTCAATCAGGTAGACGGCGAAATTCTTGCGGTTTCACAGTTCACTCTTTGTGCAGATGTTAAAAAAGGCAATCGCCCGTCATTTATCCGTTCGGGTGAGCCCAACCGTGCAAATGAGCTTTATGAGCATTATTGTGACGAGCTTCTGAAAAACGGAGTAAAAAATGTTGGCAAAGGTGTTTTCGGGGCAGATATGAAGGTTGAGCTTCTCAACGACGGCCCTGTAACAATCCTTTATGATTCAGAAATCTGGAGAAAGAAATAAAATGGCTGTTTTAACAAATACTTATGTTTTAGGAAATCTTTCTACAAATACTTATGTTGTGGAAAATCTTAATAATTCCGAATGTCTTATAGTTGACCCCGCACTTGCTGATTCAAAGCTTGTAAATGCAATTGAGGGTAAAACAGTAAAATATATTCTTCTTACTCACGGCCATTTTGACCATATCGGCGGTGCAAAGAGACTTCGCGATATGACAGGGGCAAAAATTGTAATTCATAATGAAGATGCACCAATGCTTTCTGACGCAAAGCTCAGTTTATATTCTCTTCAATATCCGGGTAAGGGCACAACACCGTTTTCGGCAGATATTTTAGTAAATGACGGTGACGAACTTGAGTTTGGAGATACAAAAATTAAAGTAATGCATACTCCGGGTCATACTAAAGGCGGAGTTTGCTATATTTTAGACGACGACAGAATACTTTTTTCAGGTGACACTCTTTTTCACCTTTCAGCAGGCAGAACAGATTTTCCGGGAGGTAACCCTCGCGAAGAGCTTATGTCACTTGCAAAAATTGCCGCTTTAGAGGGGGACTATGCGGTTTATCCCGGTCACGAAGCCTCAACAACCCTTAATTTTGAACGCGAGAATAACCGTTATATGAGAACACGATTCAGAAACAAATTATGAAATTACTTGTACTAAATCACAAATTTCATTATGAAATGGAAAAGCTTGTCCGCATTTTTATGCCCGATGAGAAAATCGAAGTGGTCTATGACAAAGCAATCGACGATTTTAATCTTCTCACCGCGGTTGAAGATGAAATTACAGTAACCGTAAATTTTGACGGCTTTTTCAAAACTCTTATTGCCCCTCTTTGCGATGACGACGAAATGCAGATGGGCAGAATGGTCTATGCGCTTTTAAGTGAATATACAGGATTTTCGCCCAAATGGGGAGTGCTCACAGGTGTGCGTCCCTCAAAGCTTCTTATAAATACAGAGAAAGCAATGGGCAGAGAAAAAACTGAAGAGTATTTTAAAACCGATTTGCTTGTAACCCAAGAGAAATTTCATCTTGCCCGCAGTGTTGCGGACCAAGAAGAACGCATAATTGCGACCTCAAGACCTGATTCTTTCAGCCTTTATATTTCTGTTCCTTTTTGCCCCTCAAGATGTAGCTATTGCTCGTTCGTTTCTCATTCAATCGAAAATGAAAAGGCTAAAAAGCTTTTACCTCAATATGTTGAATACCTTGTAAAAGAATTAGAACTTACAGGCGAAATCGCAAAGGCAAACGGACTAAAGCTTGAAAGTGTTTATGTTGGTGGTGGAACTCCCTCAACTCTTTCAGCAGAGCAACTTAAAACCGTTACCGATGCAGTAAACAATAATTTTGATTTATCTACCTGCCGTGAATTTACAGTTGAAGCGGGCAGACCCGACACTATAACCGAAGAAAAGCTGCGCGTGCTGAAAAATAGCCCCGTTGACAGAATAAGCATAAATCCACAGACTTTTGTGAATTCGGTGCTTCAAGCCGTCGGCAGACGACATAGTGCAGAGGATACAACTGAAATTTTCAATCTTGCTCGCAAAATCGGCTTCCGAAATATCAATATGGATTTAATCGCAGGGCTTCCCACAGACACCTATGAGGGCTTCTGCTATTCTGTTGATACAGCACTTCAGCTTGACCCCGAAAACATCACGGTTCATACTCTTGCGGTGAAAAGAGCATCGGGTATAGGGCAGAATTCACCGAAAATCGCGGCACAAAATGCCACTCTTGCATCAAAAATGCTTGATTACACTTACGAAAAGCTTAAAAATGATTATCACCCATACTATATGTACCGTCAGTCAAAATCAGCAGGCAGTCTTGAAAATGTCGGCTGGGCAAAGACGGGGACAGAATGTATTTACAATATTTTTATGATGGAAGAATGTCACACAATTCTCTCTTGCGGTGGCGGTGCAGTCACAAAGCTTAAAGCACCAAAGGGTGATGAAATCGAGCGAATTTTCAATTTCAAATATCCTTTTGAATATATTTCGGGATTTGAAGAACTCGTTGAACGCAAGAAAAGAATAACCGAGTTTTATGGTACATACCATATTTAAAGGTGATTATATGTCTAACTTAAATAATAAATTAGAATTTATCAATGAAATGGCAAAAGACCCCGTGCCATTTATCGCACAGTGCGAAGAACGTTATCAGAATATCATTGACGGTATTGCACAACGCATAGTTGACGAAGAGGGCAGAGAAATTGTAATGCTTGCAGGTCCTTCGTCAGCGGGTAAGACTACAACGGCGCGAAAGCTCAGCGAAAGTCTTATTAAAAAAGGTGTTAAAACCTATGTTTTAAGCCTTGACGATTTCTATCTTAATCGTGAGGATATTCCTTATCTTCCCGATGGCTCGCAGGATTTTGAAACAGTTGACGCACTCGATTTGCAGTGCTTTGAAGAGTGCGTGAATGCACTTCTTCGCGGTGAAACCGTTAAAAATCCCGTATTCGATTTCACAACGGGCAGACGAAGTGATACTCAATTCAATGAAATCACGCTTGGCGATGAAGATGTTGTAATTATTGAGGGGCTTCACGCTCTTAACCCCGTAATCACCGAAAAAATCGTGGGCAAGCTTATAAAAATCTATATTAATGTGTCCTCACGAATTTACGACGAAAAGGGCAATATCATTTTAAATAAACGAAATATGCGTTTCATTCGCAGAATGGTACGTGACTATAAATTCCGTGACAGCTCTGTTGAAAATACCTATAAGCTTTGGAAAAATGTTACCGCGGGCGAAGATAAATATTTATTCCCGTTCCGTGACAATGCAGATATAAAGGCAAATACAATTCATCTTTATGAAAGCTGTGTTTTAAAGCATCAGGCATTGCCGTTGCTTCTTAATAGCGAAATTTCCGACGAATTTAAGCAGGAAGCCAAAAAACTTGCAAAGGCTCTTGAAAAATTTCAGGATATTCCCGAAAATCTTGTTCCCGAGGGCTCATTACTCCGTGAATTTTTAGGCTAATGCTTTATTATAAGAAGGTGTAAATTTTGGCAGAAAAGCAAAGAAAAAATCAAACGCTTCTTAACGGCGCGCTTGTTTTAAGCCTCGCTACAATCATAGTTAAGGTTATCGGCGTAATTTACAAAATTCCTCTTTCCAATATGATTGGTACGGTTGGCAGAGGATATTTTGACTCCGCTTACAGCCTATATGTTCCAATCTATACAATTTCAATGGCAGGACTTCCCGTTGCCGTTTCAAATATGGTATCTCGCGCAATGGCGTTGGGTAATTACCGCGACGTAAAGATTATCCACAAGGTTGCAAAAAGACTTTTCTTGATTGTGGGTATTCTTGGCACAATCGCAATGTTAGCTTTGGCATATCCTTATGCAATGTCTGCAAGAAATATGGACATTCTTCCTGCGGTTTTCGTAATTACTCCGTCAATTTTCTTCTGTTGTATAATGTCAAGCTATCGCGGTTATTACAACGGACTTTCAAATATGACACCAACTGCGGTGTCGCAGGTTTTTGAAGCCGGCGGAAAGCTGATTTTCGGACTTTTATGTGCTCGTTGGGCAATCGAATACGGCTATTCTCGCTATGAAGCAGGGCTTACAGTTTTCGGCAGAGAGGTTGCCAATGAAAGTGAAGCTTTAAGTGCAATTTATCCCTATGCCGCAGCAGGCGCTGCCGCGGGCGTAACTCTCGGCACAGTTTTAGGTCTTATTTACCTTCTTATTATGCACAAGGTAAAGGGTGACAAAATCACAAAAACTGAGCTTGCTAATGCCCCAAGACCTCAGAAGTCGGGCGTAATTGCAAAAAATCTTATTAAATTTGCAATTCCCGTAGCCCTCAGCTCACTTGTATTCAGTATTACAAATCTTATTGACTCAATCACAATTCAGAACCGTCTTGAATATATGATTGAGAATAATCTTGATTTCATAAGAAATCTTTATTCCGCCGAGCTTGTAGGAATTCTTGATGCGGACATCAAAAACTTCCTCTATGGTGCATATTCATTGTCGCTTGATTTCAGAAATCTTATTCCGTCAATAACAATGACACTTGGCATTAGCGCAATCCCCACACTTTCAGCCGCTTGGGCAGTTAAGAATAAACATAAAATCAAGGTGTCAATTGAATCAGTTATGCGTGTTACAATGCTTGTTGCAATGCCCTGCGGAATAGGAATGGGCGTGTTGGCTCAACCGATTTTAGCCGCATTCTACGGTAATGGCGAGTCTGCAAGCGGTGTTTCAATTGCCGCACCTGTACTTACTGCCTATGGTTTCACAATTTTCCTTATGGCACTCTCACAGCCTATGACAAATATGCTTCAGGCTCTTGATAAGACAAAAATCCCGCTTATTTCTCTTACAATCGGTGCAGTCGCAAAGCTTGTGGCAAACTTTATTTTCGTTGCAATTCCCGAGCTCAATGTTAATGGCGCGGTAATCGGCACAGTGCTTTGCTATGTAATTGTTGTTGCTATTAATTTCATAGCCCTCGTACGTACTGCAAGAGTAAGAATAAACATATTCTCGGTATTCTTAAAGCCCATATTCAGCGGAATTCTCTGCGGTGTTGCGGCTTACACTTCTTACGGACTTTGCAACAGATTTATTCCCGAATTCTCACTTAAAAATATAATCTGCCTCGGAATTTCCATAGGTTTTGGCGGACTTGTGTACGTTATTTCGACACTTCTCGTCAAGGGAATATCAAAAGATGATGTAATTATGCTTCCAAAGGGAGAAAAAATTGCAAAAATACTTGCAAAATTTGGTTTTATAGAGTAAAATGAAAGGGTAGTATATATTCATGGATTTTCAGTTTAAAGAAAACTACAATGTAGCCGATTTGATTGATATTGTTGAAATTCTTCGTTCACCTGAGGGTTGCCCTTGGGATAGAGAACAGGACCACAAATCAATCCGTCGCGATTTCCTTGAAGAAACCTATGAGGTTATTGAGGCAATCAATAAAAACGATAAAGAGCTTCTTTTAGAAGAACTCGGTGACGTACTTTTGCAGGTTGTTTTCCATACACAGATTGAGCGTGAGCAAGGCACATTTGAACTCAGTGATGTTGCTGACGGAATCTGCAAAAAGATGATTGAGCGTCACCCCCACGTTTTTGGCGAGGTTAAGGCTGACACAAGCGACCAAGTGCTTGAAAATTGGGATATTATTAAAAAACGTACCAAAAAGCAGAAAAGTCAGACCGAATCAATGCTTTCAATCCCACGTGAATTTCCCGCACTAATGCGTGCCGATAAGGTTCAAAAAAAGGCATCTAAAGTGGGCTTTGATTGGGATAATGCAGACGGCGCATTTGATAAAATCAGTGAAGAACTGGCAGAACTTAAAATCGCAGTCGCAAGTGGCGATAAAGACAATATGCGAGAAGAACTTGGCGATTTGCTTTTCTCGGTTGTCAATGTTTCCCGATTTATCGGTGTTGACAGTGAAGAGGCACTTACAGGTTCAACCGACAAATTCATTGACCGCTTTTCTAAAGTCGAAAAAATGGCGGATGAACGCGGTATGAATATGAAAGAAACAGACTTGTCTGAATTGGACAAGCTTTGGGATTTGGCTAAAAAGGATTAGTTTCCTTTTAAGATACACAAAGAGAAAATTTTTATTTGGAGGACTTACAAATGAATAAGACAGAACTCGTAGCAGCAGTTGTTGCAAAAACAGGCATTTCAAAGAAAGACGCTGACGCAGCAGTAGCAGCAGTTTTCGCATCAGT
>CALFTO010000126.1 GCA_937916195.1 uncultured Clostridia bacterium | reverse complement strand
CAGTAATCTTAAGTATATTGCCCTGCTTTCAACGGGATATAACATTGTTGATTGCGAATGTGCAAAGGAGTTGGGAGTGCCTGTTTCAAATATTCCTGCCTATTCCACCAACGCGGTGGCACAGCTTACATTTTCGCTTATCCTTGAAATCACAAACGCGGTAGGATTACATAGCGGAAGCGTAAGAGACGGCGAATGGAGTGCCTGCCCCGATTTTTGTTATTGGAAAACTCCCCTCACCGAGCTTTGCGGAAAAACCTTGGGAATAGTGGGATTTGGTCAGATTGGTCAGGCTGTGGCAGATATTGCCGAGGCATTCAAAATGAATATTGTTGCGGTTTCAGGTCACGAAACCGACCAATCACACCGCAAGAATTTCGCTTGGGTTGATATGGAAACACTTGCAAGCACAAGTGACATTATATCATTCCATTGTCCCCTCACCGAAAAGACTACGGGACTTGTAAACAAAGAATTTTTGAGCAAGTGCAAAAACGGCGCAATAATTATCAATACCTCACGTGGCCCTGTTGTTGACGACAAAGCGTTGGCAGATGCACTCAACAGCGGTAAAATTCGCGGTGCAGGACTTGACGTGCTCACCGTTGAGCCACCAAAAACGGATAACCCATTGCTTACAGCAAAAAACTGTTTTATCACACCTCACATTGCTTGGGCAGGCTTTGAAACAAGAGAAAGACTTATGAATATACTCCGTGAAAATGTTTTAGCGTATCTTGACGGCAAACCGCAAAATGTAGTAAATAAATAAAAATTAATGTTGCATTTATTGTCAAACCAAGGTATAATAGTATTGGGATACTACACAAACTATAACAAGGAGGATATTTATGGAAAGAATTTTAGATGTTGCAGCATATATCTGTAAAAAGTACAAAGAACATACAAACGAAATCCTCGACGAAATGAAGTTGCACAAACTGTTGTATTTTATGCAACGCGAGTCATTTGCAATTCTCGGAAAACCTGCTTTTGAAGGAACATTTGAAGGATGGAAATATGGTCCTGTTTGCCGTGAAATTAGAAGCAATTATTATGACGGTGAAATACACGCTAATACAAGTGACATTTCAGATGAAATGAAATATATCGCCAACAACATTATTCTAGAATACGGCTCTTTAGCATCGTGGAAATTAAGCGAATTGTCTCACAATGACACTTCATGGAAAAATGCCAGAATCGGTTTATCTCCAGAAGATAACGGAAATATAGCATTAGATTTATTAGACATTAAAGAAGATTCCAAGAAAATCAGACCCTATGACCACATCTGGGATATGTATTATGATGAGTTTGAAGATGAGGTGGGCGAGGTTTGATAGGCACAATTAGAAAAGTATCCACTCCCTTTTATGATGTTCATGCTGGTCAAATGCGTTACAAAAGTCGTCCGGGTCTCATAATTGCAAAAGCAGATAATAGCGATTATATAGTGCTTCCTGTTTCTAGAGTTACAAGAAGCGAAAACATCAATCCAACGTATGACATAAAGATTGACCCCGCAGAATTTCCTTTATCAAATTTGAGAGAAAAATCATATGTTAGAACGCACAAACAAACCACAGTAAACGAAGCTCAAATTTTAGGCGAAATAAGCGATTTGAAAAATACTTATGAAGATTTATACCTCGAAATATTACAAAAGCGTGAAGAATTTAATCGTATTATTACAGATATGGCAATAGCATAGAAATATGACATACTCTTAAAAGAACACAAGGAAAATCTTTGTGTTCTTTTTTTGGTTCTTTTTAAACAAAAATTCAATCAAATAGGAAATGTATTTAAGAAATAAATATGTTAATATAATTACAGCTTGCAAGTTAAATAAAGGAGAGCCTATGAATACTCGTGAAATTATTCAGCAAAGTTTAGACTTTATTGAGTACAATATTAAAACCGAAATTACCATTGATGAGCTTTGTGCAGTAGCGGGATATTCTTTTACGCACTATTCAAAACTGTTCAAAAATGTTGTTGGTATGACGCCGAGCAGATATATGCTTCGCAGAAAATTATTGTATACAGTTTACGAAATGTCTATTGGTAAAACAAAACTTGATATCGCACTCGATTACGGATTTGAAACCTATGCAGGATTTTACAAAGCTTTCAAGCGTGAGTTTTCTTGCTCTCCTACAGAATTTACAAAAAATCATAAGGGCGCAAAGCCTTATAAGATTAACATTTTGCAGGAGGAACATATTATGATTTCGAAAAGTGAGATCGCAAAAATACTTATTCATTGGAATTTGGAAAACGAAACTATCACAGATATTTACAACAAGAATACAGACACCAAAAATGAAAACGCTTTTTATGTGGGCAAAAACTATGTTGTCAAATTCTCCGCCGATTTAGGTCGCATAAATAAAAGTATTAATATTTCAAATCAGTTGTTCACAGTTGGATTGCCTTGTGCAAAAGTACTTAAGACAACCGACGGCAAGGATTATATTCAATACGGAGAATTATTTTTCATAGTTACAGAAAAATTGAATGGAACTCAACTGAAATGCAAAGATATTTATACTGATGCGCAGATAGCTTTTCAAATCGGTGAGAACATTGCAAAGCTGCACAGCGCATTAAAGACTTTTGATGATACAGAATTTGAAAAAGTGAATATTTGCAAAAACGTTTTGAACTCTGCCTTGCCCAAAGTAAGAGAGATAATGCAACTACCTGATGAGTTCACAGATGACTATATCAAATCTTTTGAAAGCATTTACAAACAACTGCCAACACAGATAATTCATCGTGACATCAATCCGTCAAATATGATTTTTGACAATGGGGAATTCAAGGGCTTTATTGATTTTGATTTGAGCGAAGTCAACATTAGAATTTTTGACATTTGTTATTGTGCAACAGCAATTTGGTCAGAGACATTTGTAGATGAAAACGTCGATAATGAAATATGGCTTGAAATCTTCAACAACATAGTCAAAGGTTATAACAATATTTCACCATTAACCAACGAAGAAAAATCAGCACTCAAATATGTGGTTTATTCAATTCAAATTATCTGTATTGCATATTTTAGCAAATTTGATAAATATGAAACTTTGACTAAAATCAATGTTGATATGTTAAACTATTTAGTTCATAACTACAATTGAAGCTGCTTTAATATTTAGGTTTTTAAAACCAATTTTTTTGTGAAAAGAATAAACTTAATCGCATCAACAGTTTTTCGTCGGGAGTGGTAACACTCTCGGCGAATTTGCTTTTTTTAGAGGATTTTGTCACAAAATCCGTTGCAATTTCGATTATATTAATGGAGTATTGTTTTATAAGGAGGATTTACATTGATTTCGGTATCCCCTACAGAGCTGTATGAATTCTTGAAAAGCAAGGGCGTGAAACACCTATATTGTGCAACCACCGTCAGAAATGCTTGTTCAATGATTAGTTGCGGTACACTTATGTCAAATCATCAGTTAAAGTTTAAAGAACTGCCTATGACCGCCCCGGTTAATGCTGATTTGGAAAAAGCTGTGGGCATATGGAATAAAATTTCATTTTATTGTTGTGATTTACACGGATATTTTACCCGTCAGAACAAATTAGGTCCTGTCTGCTTTGTAATTGACATAGACTTTTTGCTTGAAGTTCACGAAAAAGACCTTTATATTTCAAAACGAAACCCTTTAAATTGGAAAAAAGGGCTTAGACGAAATCATATTTATTACTCCTCTGTCAATGAATTCGCAGAGAATTTTGATAATCTTATACCCGAAAGAATTGCTCATAAAAATATCGTTTTGCTCCGCGATAAAAAATCCACTATTGATTTGAGCAAATATCTTATTGAGATAATTTTTGACAAGCCTGCTCACCGTCATTTGCTTTTTACAAAATCTAAAAATGCGTTGACGTCTGCACTAAAAAAGTCAGGATTAACGCAAACTCCGCTCAAAACAAGAGAATGTAAGGATTTTTGCTTTTGTCAGACGAATTATGAAGAAACGTCAATTGAAGAAATTGAAAAATTATTTTTGCCGTAAAATCAATCTTGCAGGAAACATCGACCCCTACAATGTTTGTGCGTTTTATTGAATTTATCACCGCCACTCAGCATTGCGTAAAACATACCTTAATTCTTTTTTGAGCAGATTTTTTGCAAGGCAATGTAACAGAGCTGAAGCTGTATAAAGATACTGCGAGTCGCACACCACGACGTATTGCAAAAAATATGCCAAAAAAACTGTTGACAGTTGATAAATGGTGTTGTATAATACACAATGTATCCCAATGTAAAGGGAGGGATTTTTAATGAG
>CALFTO010000125.1 GCA_937916195.1 uncultured Clostridia bacterium | reverse complement strand
TCAATAAACTGTTTTCTCTCTGTTAAAAACTTTATAGTATTCACACTATCCTTGAAAGTGCCGTTTACAGAAAACTTTTTCTTGCTCATTTACTTTACCCCCTTTTCCATAGCGAGTATGGCTTTCTTTGCTGCCATATCACCGGTTGTATAGCTTGGAGAATAACCCATATGTCTTGTGGTATAGCCACCTGCAAAGTAAAGTCCCGGAATACCTTTATCTATCAAATCAAAAACAATTCTTTTAACAATACCGTCTTCCTTACTTGCCTCGTAACCATAGATAGTTCCTGCGGGAGCATCAGTATAACGAGCATAGGTCATTGGTGTTGCAATTTCAATTTCTTCTATATAATCTTTAATTTTAACGCCTGTTGCTTTTTCAAAATTATCTATCATTTTTTCTGCAAAGGCATGCTTTGTTTTATGGTAATCCTTAACAGAAACCTTGCTCCATTCGTCGCCTGCAAAAATAGAAGTCATATAAAGAATGCTTGTGCCCTCAGGTGAGCAATCGTCAAATGCCCTGTTAAGACAAACTGTTGCCTGAACATCATTTGTCTCAATGCGTTTGCTGAGTTCATAGCACTTTCTGTTATCGTTAGTCGGATAAATGAAATAAGTGTGGTTGTTAAGTCCTAACTCATCTGCAGAACGGTTGAGTCCCAAAAATACTGCAAAGCCTTTTGCACTCAAGGTCTTAGCGTTTACTTCCTTTTTAAGCTTCTCAGGAATAGCATTTTCGTCAATAAGCTTTGTAAATGCGTTATATGGTGAAGCGTTGCAAATAACCACTTTAGCGTTTATTTGAGTGCCATCATCAAGCACAACACCTGTTGCTACACCGTTTTCAACATTTATTTTCTTAACGCTTGTGTTAAACCATGCCTCGCCACCGTTTTCGGTAAATGCCTCAAGCAAAGCAGTGCTTATCTGGTGGCTTCTGCCCCTTGGAATAACAGCACCGTCAATAATATATGAGTGAAGCATTGTGAAATAGTGAATAACATTAAGCTCGTCAGTAGGTTGACCGAGGTAGCACCAATATCCGTTAAGTATATCCCTTGTTTTTTGACTTGCACCGAATGATTTGAGCACTTCGTCAACAGAATAGTTTGCAACCTTAAGAAAATCTGTATGCTCAGAAAATATTTCTTTAATCATTGATGGCTTGAAATCTTCAATGTTGCTTACAAAATCTAATGTTTTTTCAATGCTTTCAATAAGGTCAAAAATCTTTGTAACTATTGGTGCAGAGCCGGGGTCATATTCTTCAAGCTTATTTATAAAGGCATTTTTACCCAAAGGTATTAAATAGTCGCACTTTTCGGTTTCGTCTAATGTGAGCAATCTGTATGCTTCATCAAGTGCAACCCATTCTATTTTATCTGCTGCACCGACTTCTTGAAAAATCTTCAATAATGGCGATTTACCGGTAATTGAGCCGATACCACAAAGCTCATGAAGTGATGCCTCAAATTCAAATCTGCCTCTTACAAAGCTTGTAGCAAATCCACCGGGTAAATTATGACGTTCAATAAGTAGCGTCTTTTTTCCTTCTTTGGCAAGACGAGCTGATGCCACAAGTCCGCCGTTA
This sequence comes from uncultured Clostridia bacterium, assembly GCA_937916195.1. Lineage (GTDB taxonomy): Bacteria > Bacillota > Clostridia > Oscillospirales > Acutalibacteraceae > Fimenecus. The sequence goes on along the minus strand of CALFTO010000125.1, from coordinate 5,635 downwards.
CCTGCACCGATAACAACTGCATCATAGTTTTTTACCATATTTCCACTTCTTTCATATAGTAATTTAATATAAATAAATTATACCACTCACAAAACAAAAAGCAACAGTTTTCAGGCTGTTGCTTGTGTAGTTTATTCTTCGTCATTATCGTCTTCAAATGAGTAATCGTTCAGTTCGTCGAAGTCGAGAAATTCTGCTAATGTCATATTGAATGCGATTGCCACCTTGTGGAGTGTTTTCGCTCTCGGGTCTTTAGTTATACCTCTTACGATGTTATCAAGAGTGGATTGGTTAACACCACTCATTGTTGCAAGTTTGTTGATGGCAATTCCTCTTTGCATACACAGGGACTTGATGCGTTTTACATAAATTTCAGAGTATTCCATGCGTTGCACCTCATCATTATTATTACCCATTTATGGGTTAATAATATGATAACTGCAAATCTGTATAGTATTACCCGAATACGGGTTGACTTTGATAATATAATTGTGATAGAATAAGATTACCCGAATAAGGGTAAGATAAATATCTTATTGACCGCTATACACACGATTTTTTCGTATTTCGCATACGTTTTTATGTAACAGGGGATAGCGACGTCAAAAGATGGCTCACCAATTAGTTTTGGTGAGTTTTTTTATTGGATAAAAAAGTACAACAGTTTTGTATTAAAACCGTTGTACTTAGGTGGTGGTCGTGACAGGTTCGACTCCTCATTTTCAATGCACAACAAAAAAGGCACCCTAAAGGGTACCTTTTCCGCTGTGGTCGGAGTGACAGGAGTCGAACCTGCGGCATCTTGCTCCCAAAGCAAGCGCGCTACCATCTGCGCTACACCCCGATATGATATTTAATTATAATTTTGCGTGTTATTTAAAGTACAAAGATTGTGAGTCGCTTGCGCTTCCTGCCACAATATAGTCGTCTCACTCGCTTGGGGCGCGTCGTGATACTCCTTATTGTGCCACTCCTTATTGCTCGCTTTATCCACCACCGGTGGCGCTCGCAAACGTCCCCATCTGCGCTACACCCCGAAATATGTACTTTTTCGTCAGCCTTGATATTATATTATAAAAATTCTGATTTGTCAATGGAAATTTTTATTTGCATTTATTTTTTTAAAATCATATACTATATTTGACAAATGACGAAAAGGGAAGAACTAAAATGACAGTTTTTGAAAAAATTTATGAGGTTGTGAAGAATATTCCAAAAGGTAGGGTGGCAACTTACGGTCAGGTGGCTACACTTGCGGGTAATCCGCGGTGGGCGAGGGTTGTGGGCTATGCCTTGCACAACAATCCCGACCCGTCAACTATCCCTTGCCACAGAGTAGTAAACCGCGAGGGCAGAGTAGCAACGGGCTTTGTGTTCGGTGGGGGCGAAACTCAACGAGCACTCCTCGAAAAAGAGGGGGTCATATTTGACCCTGACGGCTCGATAGATTTAGAAAAATTCGGAATTTTTGCAGAATGATAAAAGGACTACGGGCAAGCGCTCGCAGTCCTTTTTGTTTATTTAACTATTTTTCTCTTTTTCACATTATATCCGATTATTACGCCGAGGGCTTCGACGAAATACGCAGATACAAAGCAGGCGTTAATAATGCTTGTTATATGGTTTGCACATGAGAAGTCAGCTTCTGTATATGTATATACCGTTATCTTATCACCATTATATTTCACATCTATGTGAAATACATTTCTGTTTATATGCTTATATTCGCAAAGCACCGTGCCGTCGGGAGCTTCTATTGTAAGGGTTTGGTAATCGTCATAGTTGATTTCGTCGTCTGTTTCTTCGCCGTCAAGAGGGTAATATATGTATTCATCGTCTAACGATTGAGTTACGGTTTCTTCAACGCCTTCGCTGTGGTGAACCGAATATCCGAAATGATATTCGGTCCATTCAAGAGGCTCTTCATCGGTTTCAATATATTCTTTGAATTCTGCCAAGTCAGTGTATTGGCGACCATCTGCGGCGGCTTCCCAAATAACCGTATATAAAGGCGAGGTGTCGAAAATAGTGTGAACGACAAAGGTTATACTGAGCATAATAACAAGAATTATTGCAGATTTCTTTTTAAGCTTTAATGTTTCGTCCGCATTCTTCTGTTCTTTTTCGCTGAGCGTGAAAAATCCTTTTTTTACGGCAATGCGATTTGCAACTGTTGAACCAACGAAAAAGACAACTGCATAAAGTATCGAATATATCAAATTTCGCAACAGCCAATAATCAAAAGTAATGCCGAAAAAATTTGTTCCGTTTTCAATAAAGGGGATTGTAATACAGAAAAGATAAAGAATTATTGCAAATGTATAAAAGGCGGTTTTGAATAAAACTTTTTTGTATTCGTTAAGCCTTTCGTCCTCAAATCCGCTTGTTTTAACTGAGTTTACGGTGAGAATTACAAACAGAATTTCGCAAATTACAGCAGGGATATAGAAAATACAACCGATTAAAAATCCCAAGCCCGCACGATTAAACCCGAAGTTGCAAATCATTGCCGCCAGAAGCCCCACAAAGCTTATGCCGATTGAGATAATACTGCAGATTATAAACTTCGTTCGTGTGCTGTTTATAAGATGCTCAATCTGTTTTTCAACCCTTGCGTTGCTTTGGGGTGCGAAATCCTCGTCGGCTTGATTTTTGCGTTCACCCCGCAGAATTTCGTCGGATGTTACCCCAAAAATCTCTGCGATTACGGGTATTAAGGATAAATCGGGTGCGGATTCGTCACGTTCCCAACGGCTTACTGCCTTGTCAGATACATTCAGCCTTTCTGCAAGCTGTTTTTGTGTCATACCGTTTACCTTGCGGAGTGCGGAAATAAACTGACCTATTGATTTTCTTGCCATAAAAATACCTCCTTTGTGTTTTTAGTGTTGTATGGCTTTGTTCATCTTAATTCTACAAAACCGTCACAAAAAAACACACCCCGAATACCGTAAAATACTCTCGCATTGCGAGAATTCATATGTTATGAGATTATTTTACTACATTCGTCATAATCTTTCAATGAAATATATTGACAAATTTAGATAAATCCCGTACAATTATGACAAAGGCTATAAAACTTTTGCAAAATAAGGGGGATTTTTATGAAAACTTTACAAAGAATTATTGCTTGCGTGTTGGCATTATCGATTATTTTTGCTTTTGCTTCGTGTCAGAAGGATGACAATAAATACGAAAAAGATAACAGTTCAACAAGCACTACCGAAAGCACAACAGAATCCACCACAGAGGAAGAGGGTACAACTGACGAATTAAATTCTGAAGAAGAGTCGTCAAGCGAAGAGGCTTCAAGTGAAGAAGATAAGAGCAGTACAACCACAAAGCCCACAACAACAAAGAAAAAAGAAACTACAACCAAAAAAGAGACTACAACTAAAAAGGAAACCACAACGAAAAAAGAAACAACTACAAAAGCCGACGATAAACCAAACGGTGAAATAAATGTTGAAGATTTGTGTGGTGTGTGGGTTGGCACAACAACGATGACTCCGCAGGAATTTTATACAGATTATTATGACCCAACTATCACAAAAACAAGCGTGCGACTTGAATATAGTTATGATATTAACAGCAATGGTACAATAGCAATGACTGTACACATTAAGAATATCGGCACTGTCAAAGAAGAATATAGGGCAATAATGATTAAAGAGGCGGAATCAACTTATGGAACACTGACCGAAGATGATATTGCTTATCTTGAGGAATATGCTGATGCAGTGCTTGACACTATGCAAGAAACCCAGTGGGTTAATTATGAGGTTGACGGTAATAAGCTTGTTTATACAGTTGATGGATATTCTTATTATGAAACCTTTACCCTTAACGGCACAAAGCTGACTCTGACAGGTTCGTCATTGGGTGATGAGGGTTATCCGATAGTGCTTAATAAACTGTAATAAAGAGAACGAAGGGCATAGTGCTCTTCGTTCTTTTTATGTGTATAGTAGGGGCGATTCACAAATCGCCCGAAATGGTGATATATCAAACCACAACGGGCAGGCACGGAGACCTGCCCCTACATAGTTTGTGCGTTTAAACTAAATAATCTTTATATCTGTCCGCTTCACTTGTGGGCAACACAACTTTGATAAGCGTGCCGTCGGGAGTGAATTCTTCATTGAGAATTTTACCCGTATTGCGAATTGTGTTTAGCTCTCCACCCTTTGAAAAGGGGATTAGCAAATCAAGTGTCACACTTTGAAGTGCAAGGCATTTTTCGATTTCGCGGAGGAGTAAATCAAGATTAACACCTTTAAGGGCACTAATCATAACGGTTTTGCCCATTGCTATTATGTCAAAAATGTTTTCAGCCTTGTCGCATTTGTTCATTACGGTGATTATGTTGTCGCCCGCACAACCCAAATCCTTTAAAATTCCCGTTGTGATTTCAATATGCTCACTGCAATGCTCGTCCGAGGCATCGCACACGTTGAGCACAATATCAGCCTCGGCGGCTTCTTCAAGAGTAGAGCGAAACGCCTTGACTAAATCGTGGGGGAGGCGGCTCACAAAACCAACGGTGTCAATGAGCATTACTTCTTGACCGTTTGGGAGTGTCAGCTTGCGTGATGTGGGGTCAAGGGTGGCAAAAAGCTTGTCCTCGGCAAGAACTCCTGCATCAGTTAAAGCGTTCATAAGTGTTGATTTGCCCGCGTTGGTGTAGCCGACGAGTGCCACGGTAATTACACCGTTTTTCTCTCGTCTACGGCGTAGTAGTCCGCGTCGCTTTTCAACCTCGGCAAGTTGTTCTTGTAGTGCGTGCATTCGTCTCATAATGTGACGGCGGTCACTTTCGAGCTTTGTTTCACCCGGACCGCGCGTGCCGATACCACCGCCAAGTCGCGACATCTGCTTGCCCTTTCCTGTAAGTCGGGGGAGGGCATATTTAAGCTGAGCCAACTCAACCTGCAATTTACCCTCACGGGTTTTGGCACGCAGAGCGAAAATGTCGAGAATTAACTGTGTGCGGTCAATAACGCGCACCTTTGTCACATTTTCAATGTTGCGGATTTGTGAGGGAGTAAGCTCGCCGTCACAGATAATTATGTCAATATCTTGGTTATGGCAGAAAAGCTCTGCCTCACGCAGTCTGCCCGTACCGATATAGGTTGCACCGTCGGGAGTGGCTTTTCGTTGAACAATTGAGCCCACAACCTCTGCCCCCGCACTTTCTGCGAGGAGCGTAAGCTCTTCTATTGAGGCATCGGCATCAAAGTCACCTGTGTCAACAGAGATTAGTAATGCCTTTTCGGGCGACAAGTCAATTTCATAAAATTCCATAGTTTACTCCGTAAAAGTGCAAAGTGATAAGTGCAGAGCGCAAAAATAATTTTGCACTTTGCGTTTTGCATTTTGCACTAAAAACGCGGACAACATTTCTGTTGCCCGCTTAAATTTTTTATTCCTTATTATTTACTGATTAGCAGCAACCGCAGTCGTAGTCCTTACGAGCACAGCCGTTGTTACAGCCGTTATCATAGCAGCAGCCGTTGTTATTGTTATCACCGAGAAGTATTAAGATAATGATGATAATCAACCAAGTGTTGTTACCGAAGAAGTTACACATTCTGTTTTTCCTCCCTCCCATTTGAACTTACATTACATTCTATGG
>CALFTO010000124.1 GCA_937916195.1 uncultured Clostridia bacterium | reverse complement strand
ACACGATAGAACATTCGTTTGTCAAGTGGTTTTTGTCGCAACACGAACACTTTTTTAAAAAGCGAAAGCACCGCAATGCGATGCTTTCTAAAACCGTTAAAAATTATATACAAAGTCCACAACCAGCGAAATGTTCATTGAATTTAAACTTTGTTTTAATTCTGACAGATGAATTAAGAAGTTAATTGAATAAACATCTTTCCATTCGTTGATGATTGTTTTGCGCTTATCATTAATTAACACCAAGTGGAATTCAGTAGGTTCAAATAATTCTTCATTTGGCAACTTTACTTTTCCGTAGCCATTCTGAATTTTTGATAGTGTAAACATCGCTTGATCGACTGCGTAAGCAAAGTCTGCTGGAGCGCCTATTTTTACAAAATACATTCCAGAGCCAACCGTACAGTCACACACCTCATACCTATATCTACGGTTTGCTGTTTCATCAACCGGAACCGTAGTAGGATGAATCATATTACCATTCAACATTGCCGCCAATTTATGATTGTAATAAGTTTCATAAGGCTGTTTATCTTTATCTTTATAGATGTTGTTTGTTTTTGCATATGTAACAAGATCGCTTTTGTCAAATCGCCAATCATTACTATTGTGGTTAACGAAAGCAACTTTACCAACATCTCTAAGAACCTGTTCAATGTAAGAATTATTGAAAACACACCATTTACCATTTCTTAAGCAAAAGTTGTTTTCTGTTACAAACTCTAAGTATTCTATTAGCGGCTTATATGGTGTCCATTGGTCATTACCATATTCTACCGACAACTTAATGCTACGAATAGAATCAGAAATATCAAGTTCTTTATCCGATAGAAAAGACTTTATGGCTTCTATAGATAATTCACCATCATATTGTTTATTTTTTCTATTACAAGACATCTTAAATCGAATAGAATCATTCTGAATTAGTTTAGTACCCACCATATAAAAAGACGGCACATTAATAAGTGTTGTGTTTTGAGCTGAATCGTCATAATTAGTAATTGCCTCCGCTAAAACAGAAAACAACTCATCAATTTTATCTGCATCTTTATCACTATCTAACGCAATTAAACGAGGTAGAGATACCGTTGATTCAGAATTATATACTTGATCTAACAAAGCCAGCTTCTCACCAAGTTCTAACGGTTTTTCTTCCCACTTAAATTGAGCAGATGTCCCGCAATGAATGGATTTACCCCATACATCTTCGTTAATACTATCACCTTTAATGTATGTAGGTATTTCTCCCCCTCGATAAGACAGTGTTGAATTACTCAAGTAGTCAATATGAGTTTTACTTAATTTACCGCCGTGAGATACATTTTGTTGCGCTTTAACACTATCAAGGTTAATTAATCTTTCGGCAATTCTAATTCCGAAACCATAATCGCAATAATCGCTCAGATAAAAGTGAGCATTACCGTATGAAATTACATAGCAAGATGTTTCACTTTGACAAATTAAAGCTGCACCATATATCTTCAAGTTTTGAGATAAATCCCATTCAGAACACGAAGATAGTAGAGATACCCAAGGAGATCCTTTCTTATTATCTTTGTCACAAAACATTAATTTAAAAGAAAAACCGTTTGGATTTACTATAAGGTCTTCTTTGAGTGGTATTTCCTCATACTTTCGTTCTTCTAAGAATTCGCAAAACTCATCAACTCTATTTACTGGAATCTTGTATATATTATAATCATAGGTTGGATTATCGTCGGTCTTTCTCGGCAATTCTATACCCCCTTTGTCTATTTAATCATTATAAAATGAATTATAAATTTTGAAAATAAAGCATACTGTTTTGCACTTGAGGCCAATCAATTTCCAATCCGACACCAACACGATAAGCGGTACGACCGCCGCTTGTTTCTTTAACAAATCCCATTTTCTTTAAAAATGCCAGTTCTGCTTGGAATGGGTTACGTGTTCCTCCAGCTCTGATTGTACTCTTTTTAGATAAGTGCAATGTGTTGGCAAATATATCGTCAAGCCAAATCAAATAATCATCAGCTTGGAATTTGTAGTTTCCGCTCGCATCTTTTACTGAAAAAGCGAATAAATCACTATTGAATTTTTCTTCAGATAGTTTGTAAAAATAGTGAAGCATTGCTCCATATTGACCATTCTGCAAAACAGATGCTCTAAGTATTTCCATCGGTATTCCCGCATAAGAACAACCGAAGCGTTCACAGGAATCGACATATTTATATCCTAAATCAGTTAATGTGCCATCAGGAGAAAGGAACCCGATATGATATAATCCCGAATCGATTACTTCTCTATAACTATGTGCATCACTTCTCACACGTTTTGCATACGTTTCCCAAGCTTCATCTTCGGTAATTGTACCCGCATTAAGTTTGTCAACTAATTTGGATTTTATGGAATCTCTTCGTCCTGAAAACAGATTTTGATTTTTGGTATCATCGATTCTAATTTTTGTAGACTGGGCATTTACAACGTACGGTGTCTTGGAGTTGAAAATCGGCATCAGATCATTCCAAAAATAGAAATTAAACCAAACGTGCCGCCAAGCTTTATCGGCAACAGAATCACCAGAAGTATTGGATAAATATTTAAACGCATCAGCAGAGGGATCTATCCTTGATATCGCATCTGTTAATTCTTTGGGAATAACAATACCTGAAAGGTTTTCGTCTAATGCCGAAACCACCTTAACCGCTTGACAATATCTAAAGAAAGCATCAGGATGACTCATACCTTCTCTCATATGTGCCCACAAAGTAGATACACTTCCGGAAGTGGCAGTTGTGCCAGTTGCAGAACGAGTAATTGCCCTACAAGAAGGAAGGCAAATGTCTCTAACACAAGTTAATTTCCCGTGAAATGGACGAGTAGCGGACAAATTAGGTGTCGAGTAGGTATAAATGCTAATCGGTACATCAGGTGAGGTAGCATCAATGACACGCTTTATATGATTTCCGGGAGCTGAGTGAGATGAATAGCACTCAGGAATAACCATAACGGAAGCATCATAGCCTTTTTCAAGATAAGCAAAAGATTGACCTAATGCAGTAAGGATTCCGTGTACGCCTTCATTTGGACGTTTAAATTCAAATGCTATGTTCACATCGGGAGCAGTTGTATTTTGAGCGCAGATAACGCCATCAGCAAGAGGCCATTTATGTCCGCCTTCACGTCCAGCGAAAACAGACCACGCACCACTTGTGCCCATCGTCCCGAAGTAGCTATTTTGATTAATCATTATTAAATCAGCAACTTCCGAAGAAGCATATGCTGCTTCAGTATCGTGACTCATAATTTACCCTCCTTGTGCATTTCTAAATAATCTCTAATCTTTTTCAAAAACGGCTCAGCCATTTTTGTTGGGACTGCATTTCCAACTTGGATGCACTGTTCTTGTCTTGTTCCAAAGAAAATATGTGTATCCGGAAATGTTTGTATTCTTGCAGCTTCTCGTGCAGTTAAAGTTCTATTAAGGGTAGGATGTATAGGGAAAGCGTTGTGACCTGGAACCATAGTAGTAGAAGGTTTATTTCTATCCAAACGTTTATAAACGTGACTATAGTTCGATACTTTTCCAGTCTTAGAGTCTTTCCTTGTAGCTACAGCCAAATGTGGTGGTAAATCATCAACATTTAATTTACATCCCTCTTTAACATACCCGTATCTTTCGGCTACAAGAGGCTTGTGTTCCAATGGAATATGATTAGGAATCTCATTTTCCTTTCCAACTAAATCCATAATTGCATCGCCTACGGTTGTATATTCAGGATACTTACCTGAACCAATAGGGAAATGCGTAGGTTCAGGTTTTTCAAATTTTACTCCAATTCGGTTTCCTATCATAAACATTCGATAACGTTCTTGAGGAACTCCATAATCAGCGGCACAAATAATCTCGCACCAAATATCGTTGTATCCCAATTCTTGGAATTGCTTTTTTACTTCTTCAACAAAAAGTCCCTTGTCAAGATTGGTGAAGCCTTTAACGTTTTCCATAAAGAAGAATTTGGGCCTTATTTCTTTGACCAATCTAATATATTGATATACCAAAAAATTTCTCGGATCTTGATGTGGATCATATTCCTGCGTATTAATAAACCTACGCTTGCCAAATACGGAAAAGCCCTGACAAGGGGGCCCTCCAACAATTAAATCAACTTCGTTATTGCCTAACACAGAAGTTAAATCATTTGTCGATATATCATTAATGTCTTTTTCAATCAACGGAACATTCGGAAAATTGTATCGGTGTGTTTCTGCAAATCTTGAATTAATCTCATTTGCCATCAAAATCCTAAAACCACTTTCTTCAAGGGCAATGGATAACCCTCCTGCTCCGGAAAATAAATCAATCGCATTCATATAATCCCATTTCCTTCGCTTTCTCTATTTGCTCGATAATGAATTTTGCCATCTTTTCAGAAAAGACAGGCGGAACGGCATTTCCGACTTGATGCCCTTGTTGTCTTCGGTTTCCCTCAAAAATAATACTATCGGGGAACGTTTGAATTCTTGCTGCTTCTCTCACAGTAAGACTTCTATGCAATGTTGGATGGATTGGGAAAGCATCGTTTCCAGGAACCATTGTCAACGCAGGGCGATTTCTACTCAGTCTTTTGTAGGTGTTTCCGAAATTCTTTCTATACAATTCTGGCGGTAAAGAATCTTCGGGAAGGCGACCACCTTCAGGTATTAGTTTATATCTTTCTATATTCTTTTCAGTATGTTTGAGGGCAACGTGATTGAACTCAGGGATATCTCCACAAGATTCTAAATCTTTAATTACATCCCAGCAATTGTTCCACATAGGCAAACCGTCATTCGGATTATCTGAATGATCAGGCTTAGGGAATTCGACTGGCATACCCACACGATTTCCGATAATTATAACTCTTTCTCTAATTTCGGGAACTCCATAGTCAGCCATATTTATCAGTTTGTAAGCTACCTCATATCCAGCATCACGAAGTTGTTTTATTACATTCGCAAGATATGCCCCGTCTTGCAGAGTCAAGATTCCCTTGACATTTTCCATAAGTATGAACTTAGGACGAAGCTCACGAATAAGTTTTGCGTATGTTAATACCAACTCGTTTCTCGGATCGTGCTTTGCTCGTTTTTCCGGATCAGATGATACACGTTTTCCAATAGTCGAAAACCCTTGGCAAGGGGGACCGCCAATTATAACATCAACTTCGCCATTTTTTAGATATGTTCTTATTTCATCAGAAGAAACATTCTTAATATCACGATTTATCATCGGTATGTTAGGAAAATTTCTTCTATGTGTGCGTTCTACTAAATCATTATTGTCGATGCACAATTCAATATCGAATCCGGCTTTTTCAAAACCGATATGTAATCCGCCTGCACCCGAAAATAAATCTATTGCATTAAAAGCCATAATTACTCCTTCACCAACTCTTTGCTAATGTCAAAATCAATGTTGTTTGATTTACAAAAATCATCGATAAGTTTCATAGTTTTGTAAGATGGTTTACTTTTTCCTGTTTCCCATCTGTTGACGGTTGTAAAAGATACTCCTAAGATTTGAGCAAAAGCTTCTTGACTAAGCAAACTTTTTTGACGAATAACTTTTATATCATTACTAAAACTCATTTTGCGCCTCCATTGCAAAGATATAGTATCATTATAGCATATCTAATGCATAAAGTCAATTTGTATAGAAAAAATGGTGGCATAGAGAATTATGCTCTATGCCACCACAAAAATATAGTTTTAACTTAAACTTATAATATTATAACGCTTCCGATAACAATCGACTCATCAGTATTTGTGCGTGATAACCGCCATCTTTTCCGACGCCTTCAACTATATTGTAGTTTTTATTTAATATATCAAAAATATCTGTCATATTAAAACGAGAGTGTTTTGGAAAATTCATTAAGTTGAAGATAAATTTATCATCCGACAGCTCGTACACAACACCTTCGTCAAACTCTACTTTTCCAGTTCCAATATCTTTAAGCCCTAATAGGTCGGTACTTAAATCCCGTTTCACAAAATACAAGTGCCAAGGTCCTGTATAACTCATTGATTGGCTATCTTTGATAAAGCTAACAAAATCAAAGGATTCATTAACGGCTTCTGGAATAGATAAAAATTTCGCAAAGATTGCTTTAATAATTTGATATTTCGTAAGCAACTGAAATCCTTTTATAATTTTCGGATTTCCGTCACAATTAAAGAACTTCAGATATGCTTCGTCGTATTTACCCAAGAAAGTATTACATTGTTGACATAATGTTCTGGCGGTTCTTCCGTTCGGATATAGCGGTTTTGACACTCTATTATCAAAAATATCATCCACTATTTTCTGCGGTGTTTCCCCTAAATTAAGCCTCTTTGTAACTTCTGTATGTATATTTTCTGATTGAAGCGTGTCAAACATTTTTATCAAATCTAAAGCAACAATATCTTCGTTTCCTGTACTGCGAGCAGGATAATGTTCTTCACTCATCTCGTCATCGAGAAATTCATTATTACATAATTTACATCTAAATTTATTTATGCTATTAAACTTATCCACGAAAAAACCTCCTTGAAATATGCGATTAATTATATCATAAAAAGAGGAATCTATCAATAATTGCAAAAATGGTGGCAGAGATTTCTCCCTGCCACCATTGAAAATTAATTGTATATTATATCGTGATCTACGATTTCTGCAGCTTGGCTACGAATATTATTCATTTGAGCAACCCACTCCATTTGGTTATCTGCTTTGAGTTGTTCAGTCACACCCTCACGCTCTGCTATCTGTTTTACAAGCCGAGAAAACATATCCTCTGCTTGCTCGTCTATGTCAGCAAGATAGCTATTTAGTTTACCACTTGTTAGAAGATTCGTGTATAAAACTTTTTTGTGCCGCTTGATATAGCACAAATGGCGATGTCCCCACGAACCGATTGGTTTATTTTCTTGTTCGGGGAGGGCAAGATCAGGTAAATAATAATCGCCTTGTAAAGTGTAGCTGATACCCGTATGTTCATTGTAAATACGCTTTTCCATAATTAAGCCTCCTTGTAAACCACTTTGAATTTCTTTTGTTTTGCGTTAAGGATTTTGAGTAATACTTCATCAACTGCATCGGTGTATTTCCCGTCTGCAATAAGTTTGTTGCGCTTTTCATTAAGGCAGTTGATAATCGTTCCTCTCTCATAATTGTCAAGTGCTATGTAATACTTCTTTGACATATCTTTCACTCCTTCAGTAAATCCTTAAACGGCGCTTCGGTTGATACAAAAGTATCGTATGCAAAGTTAGCTCCCAATCGAAATCCCATAATAAAACTGTCGAGATTCGATTCTCCGTTGACGATACTCCAAGCATTGACGAAATCAAGAAATTTCTTTTTGTTTTCACCCGCGAGCGCTTCAGTCAGAAATTCCTCGTTGAGCATTAGAACTTCCATCTGCTTTTGAACTGTCTTGTTCTGCTTTGTGCTTCTTGCTTGGGGATCGATGTTACCGTAATAGAATTCTTCAATAAATTTTGACATAATCTTGTTTCCTCGTTTCTGTATTTTTATTTTACGAAGAAACCTTGAAATACACAAATGTGTGGATGAAAAATATGTGTGTTTCTGCCGGTTATTCAATACTTTTTAATCAAGTCCGTTATGAACACCCGCACCATTTAAGTATCAAGTAGTTGATACAAAAGAAGTTCCATTTTCATAGGGACTTCTTTTTGTTTTTATAACACTTGACAAATCGAAAATTTTTATCTACAATATTTTATAGAACATTTGTTCGCTTTGTAAAATAATATTATAGAAAGGATTGATGTTTTGACAAGTGTAGAGTTTAAAAGCAACCCTATGTTTTTAAGAAATCAATTTCATGGAGAAGGGCAACTTGATATTCCAAAAATAAAAAGGCAAGACATTGATATTGAAAACATTTCATTAATTGGATATAATCAAATTAGTCCCAGTATTGAAAAGTATAATGATTATGTTCATTTCTTCATTGATGATTACAGATTTGAATCCATTTGGAATGACCCAGAACCAAGAATTTCAAAATTAAATAAGTGTAAAGGCGTGCTAGCTCCTCAATTTAGTACCTATTATACAATGCCACAGGCTTTGCAAATTTTTAATACTTTTCGTTCCCGGTGGTGTGGAGCATATTTTCAATCTAAAGGATTAAAAGTAATACCAACTGTTTCTTGGGGAACACCAGAAAGTTATTGGTATTGTTTTGACGGCATCGAAAAAGGTTCAATTGTTGCTATTTCCACATTAGGTGTAAAAAAGGAAAAAGATTTCTTTATGCAAGGATATAAAGAAATGATAAAAAGAATTGAACCGAAAGCAATTATATGTTACTCTACCCCATTTGAAGAAATGACAGGCAATGTTATCGCAATTGATTATGCTGAAACAAATAATTTAAGTTCAAAATACTTTTCATTTAATGATTATACTTTCCATTCCACAAGTGACTATATTGCCAGAGGAATGGGTGGTGCAGGCATAGGTTCTCCCAAATTCCCCGGTTGGGATTCTTCTGTTTCACCAGGTAAAGATTATGAATGGCGTGGAAAAGGCGAGCCTTCATCCGGTAGAGGAAGTTGGGTTAATCCAAAAACAAAGGAAGTTTTACATCCTGATTTAAACCATTCCGGCACAATAGGTCCATACTGGGATTATACTTATCCCGGAAGTGGTAATGGTTTTAGACTTTTTCCCGATGGAACGCTAGTTCCAAAGTTTTACGAAGGAGATGTTATATATGCTTGAAAAAAATGATTGGAGATTAGTTAATCAGCAAGAATACTTGATGAATGCCGAATTAAGAAAATCTTTGTATAAACCTCTCAATGATAATTGGGAGCATGACCACTGTGCTTTTTGTTGGGATAAATTTAGCGAAATTTCAGGAGATTTAAACATAGGTTACTGCACTAAAGATAAAAAACATTGGATTTGTGAAGAGTGTTTCAACGATTTTAAAGAAATGTTTAATTTCAAAATATTAGTTGACGAGAATATTGCCACATATAAATTTTAATTAACTTCTGTCACCTCGACCAAAATTTTAGCACCAACCATTTGGTTGGTGCTTAGTTTTTTTTATCTTATTCCGTAATTCTCAATTACATAGTCCATATCCTTATCGCCTCTGCCTGAAAGGTTGATGAGGATTGAGCCGTGGTCCATAGTTTTTGCAAGCTTCATACCGTATGCCACTGCGTGTGAGCTTTCAATTGCGGGGATAATACCCTCAAGGCGAGCAAGCTTATAGAATGCGTCGATTGTTTCTTCATCGTCGATTACATCATATTTAACTCTGCCGATTTCTTGCAAGAATGCGTGCTCAGGGCCGGACGATGGATAATCAAGACCGCTTGCAACTGAATAAACGGGAGCGGGCTCACCGTTTTCGTCTTTGAGCATTATACTGTTAAAGCCGTGCATAATACCCTCTGTGCCATATTTAAGACTTGCCGCGTGGTCACCCATTTTCGGACCTCTGCCCAAAGGCTCAATGCCGTAAATATCAACGGGGTCATTGAGAAAGCCTGCAAAAAGTCCTGCCGCATTTGAGCCACCGCCCACACAGGCAACAATAGCGTTTGGCAAATGACCTGTCATATCAATAAACTGCTCTCTTGCCTCAATACCAACAACGCTCTGGAAATCGCGCACCATCATTGGAAATGGGTGAGGGCCAAGAACTGAGCCGATGCAGTAAATTGAATGTTCATATTCCTTGCTGTATGCGTCAAATGCCGCGTCAACTGCCTCTTTAAGAGTTTGAAGGCCGTGAGTAACCTCAATAACATTTGCGCCTAAAATCTTCATTCTTGCCACATTGGGAGCTTGCTTTTTAATGTCAACTGCGCCCATATAAATGTCGCATTCAAGTCCGAAATATGCCGCCGCAGTAGCCAGAGCAACACCGTGCTGACCTGCACCTGTTTCTGCGATAACCTTTGTTTTGCCCATATATTTTGCAAGAAGTGCCTCGCCCATACAGTGATTAAGCTTGTGAGCACCTGAATGGTTTAAATCCTCACGCTTTGCATAAAGCTGAACTCTGCCACCCATAGCATCTGAAAGTCTTTCAAGATGTGAAACGGGGGTGGGTCTGCCTTGGAACTCTTTACGAATTCTGCGAAGCTCTGCAATGAATTTTCTTGACTGGCAAATTGTGAAATAGGCTTGTGTAATTTCAGCCATAGCAGCCTTTAATTTGTCGTCAACATAAACTCCGCCGTATTTGCCGAAGTAACCGTTTTTGTCGGGATAATTGTTAAAATATGTGTCAAAATTTACGTTATTTAGTGTCATAGTAAAAACTCCTTAAAATCAATTTCATTTTGCATTTTTCACTTTACGTTATGAATTTTAAAATCGCCATCGTTTAGTTAAAAGCATTAAAATCAATCCTTTATAAAAATAAAATCTGCCCCAAAAATTATGGGACAGACTAAAAATCTGCGGTACCACCCAAATTCGTATCAAAGATACGCACTCACCGTGTACAAAATATACACTCAGCACTGTAACGGTTGCCCTCCGTCGCACCTACATATCGGATTGCCCTCAAAAGTCCATTCATTGAAATTCTCGTTACCGAAATCCCACCATCATCGGCTCTCTATAAACGAAAAACAATCAATTACTACTCTTTATCATCGGTTTATTGGTTAAATATTAATTTATATGAATTTTAGCACTCTAAAGTAATAATGTCAATAGGTTTTTGAAATTTTAAAATTTTACCAATTGTATGGAATTTATATATAAAATGTGATACAATAATTATGATTTTGATTATTTGGAGCGTCATTATGAAAATTTTAGCTATTGACGGCAACAGCATAGTAAACCGCGCCTTTTACGGCATTAAACAGTTGACAACAAAGGACGGTCGTTTTACTAACGGAATTTACGGCTTTATGAGCATTTTTTATAAGCTTTTTGAAGAGGTAGAGCCCGACGGTGTGGCTGTGGCTTTCGACCTTAAAGCACCGACCTTCCGCCATAAAATGTATGACGGCTACAAGGCTAACCGCCACGGTATGCCACCTGAGCTTGCACAGCAATTTCCCGTACTCAAAGAGCTTTTGGGCGCGTTGGGTTATAAAATTATTCAGCTTGAGGGCTATGAGGCTGACGATATTCTCGGCACAGTTGCAGGTATGTGCGGTGAAAACGACGAGTGCTATATTGCAACGGGTGACCGTGACTCTTTTCAGCTTATCCGCAACAATGTAACGGTGCTTTTGCCCCATACAAAAATGGGCAGAACACAGACCGAAGTGTATGACGAAGCCCGACTTCACACGGAATACGGCGTTACTCCCTTGCAGATGATTGATATTAAAGCTTTGCAGGGTGACAGCTCCGACAATATTCCCGGTGTTGCGGGTGTTGGTCCTAAAACAGCAGGGGATTTAATTCAAAAATACGGCTCTGTACAATATATATATGATAATATTGACACTCTTGACATTAAAGAAAATCTTAAAAACAAGCTTTTAACCGATAAGGAAAAGGCATTTTTGAGCTATACTCTCGGCACAATTATCAACAATGTGCCACTCCAGTGCTCGCTTGCCGATTTAACACCGAAGCAGGCTGATGAAGCACACGCCCGCGCAATGCTTGCCGATTTGGAAATGTTCAAGCTTATTGAAAAACTCAACTTCGCAGTGCCAACTTCAACCGAAAAGGCAGAAGAAAAGGTTAAGGAATTGGGCTTTACCGCCGATTTTGACACAAACGAGCTTTTAACTAAAATCAAGGCAGAAAAAGAGGCTTATTTTACTGCTGATTATAAAGATTTGGACAATCCTCAATTCTGTATTCTCTGCGATAACACAGTTTATCACCTTGAGCCAATGCACCTCGGCTATTTTGACTTTGTAAAGGCTCTTTTAGAAGACGAAAATATCGCGAAATATACTGATAATTCAAAGCTTTTATATCGTTTTGCATTTTTAAATAAGATAGATATTAAAAATGTGGCTCTCGACACCTCACTTGCGGGCTATATTCTTAATCCGTCAGCCAACGGATATGCTCCCTTGCGACTTTGTGAGGAGTACAAAGCACCAATCCCAAAGGTGAATTCCGAAATGCCTTTGGCGGTTGATTGTGCCGTTATGCGCTCTGTTTCAACAAGAATTAAAACTGAAATCGAGGCAAATGGTCAGGAATATCTGCTCTATGAGGTTGAAATGCCTCTCGCAGAAGTGCTCGCATCTATGGAGCATTTGGGCTTTATGGTAGACAAAAAGGGTATTGCTGAATTCTCACAAAAAATCAGCGGTGAGCTCCAACAAATTCAAACCGAAATTTATGAGCTTGCAGGCGAAGAATTCAACATTAACTCACCCAAGCAGTTGGGTTTAATTCTCTTTGAAAAAATGGGACTTCCCGCACGCAAAAAGACAAAAAGCGGATATTCAACCAATGCAGATGTGCTTGAAAGCCTGCAGGATGAAAGCCCCATAATCGAAAAAATATTGTGGTTTAGAACTCTTTCAAAATTGTACTCAACCTATTGCGAGGGACTTTTAAAGGTAATAGGTGAGGACGGCAGAATTCATTCATCATTCATTCAAACCGAAACCCGCACAGGCAGAATTTCGTCAACCGAGCCAAATCTTCAAAATATCCCCGTTCGTAAAGAAATCGGCAGAGAAATGCGCAAATTCTTTATGGCAAAAGATGGCTGTCTGCTCGCTGATGCCGACTATTCACAAATTGAGCTTAGAGTTCTCGCCCACATTGCCGACGACGAAGAAATGCTCAAAGCCTTTAATAATGAGGTTGATATTCATACCGTTACTGCCTCACAGGTGTTCAATATGCCACTTGAACTCGTGACACCCTTAATGCGTAGCAGAGCAAAAGCCGTTAACTTCGGTATTGTTTACGGTATCGGCGCATTCTCGCTCGCAAAGGATATCGGTGTTACAAGAAAAGAGGCTGACGAGTATATCAAGGGCTATCTTCGTCACTATTCAGGTGTTGATAAATATATGGAAACGGTTGTTGCAGATGCCAAGGAAAAGGGCTATGTTGCAACGCTTTGGGGAAGACGCAGATATCTGCCCGAGCTTACCGCATCAAACGGAATGTTGCGTGCATTCGGTGAGCGTGTTGCAAGAAATATGCCAATTCAGGGCACAGCGGCAGATATTATCAAAATCGCAATGGTGCGAGTTTATAACCGTCTTAAAGAAGAAAAAATGGACGCAAAGCTTATTCTTCAGGTACACGACGAATTGATTGTCGAAGCCCCCGAAAGCGAAATCGAAAAAGCTTCAAAAATCTTGGGCGAAGAAATGGAAAACGCTTGTAAAATGAAAGTCCGTTTAAGAGCAGATGTAAATACAGGTAAGACTTGGTATGACGCAAAAGGTTAATTATGAAAAAAATAATGTTTATATGCAGTGGTAACACTTGCAGAAGTCCCTTAGCAGAGGGATTATTCAAAAAATATCTTCAAGAAAATAATATTACTGATATTGAGGTCGGCAGTGCGGGATTAAGCGTGTTCCCCGGTGACGAGGTCAGCATAAACTCTGCCCTTGTTGCAATGAACAGGGGAGTTAATATCTCTCTGCACCGTGCAAGGCGGGTTAATTTAGAGCATTTTGCTGAAACTGATTTGTTTGTTTGTATGACACCCTCACACGCTAACGCACTTTCAAGATATTGCTTTCCGTCACAAATAATGACACTTAATATTCCTGACCCCTATTGTCAGCCTATTGAGGCTTATGAAAAATGTGCCGACAGTATTGAAAAGGAATTCCCACAAATTCTTGAAAGAATAAGAACTATTCCCACAATTTCACCAATGAGTGAAAGTGACATTTCTGATATTGCCGAGCTTGAAAAAATGTGTTTTTCCGAGCCGTGGAGTGAGAATTCATTAAGAGAAGAACTCACCAACGAAACTGCACGTTTTTATGTGCTTCGCGATAGTGAAAATTTGCTTGGCTATATCGGTGCTAACAATATCTGCGATGAGGTTTATATTACCAATGTTGCGGTGAATGAAAATGCTCGTGGTAAAGGCTACGGCAAAAGATTAGTAAATCATCTGATTAAGCAATGCGAAGCCGAAAATGCACTTTTTGTGACACTTGAAGTGCGAAAATCCAACGAAAATGCAATCGCACTTTATGAAAAATGCGGATTTAAAATGGTGGGCGAGCGTAAAAGCTTTTATTCAAAGCCTACCGAAGATGCACTCATATATACTCTTTATTTAAAGGAATTTTAATTATGAAAATTTTAGCAATTGAAAGCTCCTGTGACGAAACTGCCGCTGCCGTAATTGAAAACGGTCGCGAAATTTTGTCAAATGTGGTGTCAACTCAAATTGAAAAGCATAAGATATTCGGAGGCGTTGTGCCCGAAATCGCTTCACGCTTACATACCGAAAATATCTCTTGGGTGGTTGAAAAGGCGCTCGGTGATGCAAACTGCACACTTCAAGATGTTGACGCAATCGCTGTAACCTATGCACCAGGTCTTATCGGTGCGTTGCTTGTTGGCGTGAATTATGCAAAAGGTCTCGCACTTGCAAGCGGAAAACCTCTTGTTCCCGTTCATCATCTTCGCTCGCATATTGCGGCTAATTATATCACTCATAAAGATTTGAAACCACCATTTATGTGTCTTGTTGTGTCGGGTGGTAACACTCTGCTTTGCAAGGTGAATGATTACACCGATTTTGAGGTCATCGGGCGTACTCGCGATGATGCGGCAGGCGAGGCGATGGATAAAGCCGCACGCACTCTCGGACTTCCGTATCCGGGTGGTGTAAATCTTGATAAAATTGCAAAAAATGGGGATAATACAAAATATAAATTCCCAAAACCACGTGTTGACGGCAGTCCACTTGATTTCAGCTTTTCGGGACTTAAAACCTCGGTTATCAACCTTGTTCACAATGCAGAGCAAAAGGGCGAGGAGCTAAACCCCGCAGATGTTGGTGCATCATTTATCAATGCGGTTGTAAATTCACTTGCCGAAAATACCGAAAAGGCAATGGAAATTCATAATGAAAAAACACTCGTATTGGCAGGCGGTGTTTCTGCGAATTCTGTGCTTCGTGCCCGTGTGGAAAAACTCGCAAAAGAAAAGGGCTGGGATTTGTATTTACCCGATTTATCCCTTTGCGGTGACAACGGCGCAATGGTTGGTGCACAGGGCTATTTTGAATTTTTAAAGGGTACAATTGCCCAAATGGATTTGAATGGTAAAGCTACCGCAGATATCCGTGAAGAATACAAAAATTAAATCTTTCTATTAATTGTATATATAATATACAGAATTTGGTAATATTTATTTGATAAAATGTTAACATTTTAACCATTGAAAAAATGCAAGATTTAGGATATAATTATTCATACCAAAGTTAAATTGGGTAGTTTGGTAATTTTTTCAAAAAATTGAAATTTTAATAAAGGAGTAAGGTATTATGGCACTTACAAAGAACAAGTCAATTCTTGAGTGGATTGACAAGCAGATTGCACTTGTAAATCCCGACAAGGTTGTTTGGATTGACGGCTCAGAAGAGCAGACAGAGGCTCTTCGTGCAGAGGCTTGCGCAACAGGTGAAATGGTAAAGCTTAATCAGGAGCTTCTTCCCGATTGCTACTATCACAGAACACACCCAACAGACGTTGCTCGTGTTGAAGACAGAACTCTCATCTGCTCAAAGAAAGAGGAAGATGCAGGCCCAACAAATCACTGGATGGACCCCGAAAAAGCATACGCAATGCTTTATGATATTGCAAAAGACAGCTACAAGGGCAGAACAATGTATGTTATCCCTTATTCAATGGGCCCCGTTGGCTCACCTCTTGCAAAAGTAGGTATTGAGCTTACAGACTCAATCTATGTTGTACTCAATATGCTTATTATGACTCGTGTTGGCACAAAGGTTATGGAAGCTTTTGGCGACGAGAGTAACGACTGGGTACGTGGTCTTCACTGCAAGTGTGACATTGACCCCGAAAAGAGATGGATTTGCCAGTTCCCCGAAGATAACACAATCATTTCAGTAAACTCAGGTTACGGCGGAAACGTTCTTCTCGGTAAAAAGTGCTTCGCTCTTCGTATTGCTTCATATCAGGGTAAGAACGAAGGCTGGCAGGCAGAGCATATGCTCATTCTCGGTATTGAAAACCCCAAGGGCGAGGTTAAGTACATCTGTGCTGCATTCCCCTCAGCTTGCGGTAAAACAAACCTTGCTATGCTTATTCCACCTGAAGGATACCTTGCAAAAGGCTACAAAGTATGGTGCGTAGGCGACGATATTTCTTGGATTAGAAAAGGTCCTGACGGCAGACTTTATGCTATCAACCCTGAAAACGGATTCTTCGGTGTTGCTCCCGGTACAAACGTTAAGTCAAATCCCAATGCTCTTGCTTCAACTAAGAAGGGCACAATCTTTACAAACGTTGCTCGTAACCTTGACGACAACACAGTTTGGTGGGAAGGTCTTGACAAGAATCCTCCCGTTAATGCAGAAGAGTGGACAGGAATTAAGACAAACGGTGTAGAATGGAAGGCAGAGGGCAAAAACCTTGCTCACCCCAACAGCCGTTTCACAGCTCCCGCTGTAAACTGCCCCTGCATCAGCTCAGAATTTGAAAATCCCGCAGGTGTTCCCATTTCTGCTTTCGTATTCGGTGGCAGACGTGCAAAGCTTGCTCCACTTGTATATCAGTCACGTGACTGGAACCACGGTGTATTCGTAGGCTCAATTATGGCTTCTGAAACAACAGCTGCTGCAGCGGGTGCAGTTGGTGTTGTTCGTCGTGACCCAATGGCTATGCTTCCATTCTGTGGTTACAATATGGGTGACTATTGGCAGCACTGGATTGACATCGGTAAGACACTTGATGCTGATAAAGCTCCTAAAATCTTCAACGTTAACTGGTTTAGAAAAGATGACGAAGGCAACTTTATGTGGCCGGGCTTCGGTGACAACCTTCGTGTTCTTGAATGGATTATCAAGCGTTGCGAGGGCGAAGTTGACGCTCAGGAAACAGCTATCGGTTATCTTCCCTATGCTAAGGACATCAACCTTGAAGGTCTTGAGGACGAAGTAACTGTTGAGTCACTTGAGAGCATTCTTGACGTTGACAAGGCTCTTTGGGCTCAGGAAGCAGAGGGTATTGGCGAATTCTACGCTAAGTTTGGCGACAGACTTCCCGAAACACTTAAAGACGAGCTTGAAACACTCAAAGCAAACCTTAAATAAATATTAAATAATAAAAAGAACCGTCTTGAAAAAGGCGGTTCTTTTTGTTATACTAATATTGGTGATGATTATGGATTTGAAATTCAATAATGGTAAATTCCGCATAATGCAGATTGCCGATGTTCAGGATACACAGAAAACCTCTGATGCAACGGTGCGTTTTATCCGCGAGGCTTTAAAGGTAGCAAAGCCCGACCTTGTTGTTTTCACGGGCGACCAGATTAAAGGCTATGGCTTTTATCTTTACGGCGGTGATGCAAAGAATAAGGTTATGACTTGCATCAATTCCTTTTTAGCGCCTCTTGCCGAGACGGGAATTCCCTTTACATTTGTTTTCGGTAATCACGATGACCAGGCGTTTTCAATCTCTAAACAAGAGCAGTTTGAGATTTATAAATCACACTCAAATTGTGTAGCATATAACGCTGATGACGAAATAGAGGGCTATTGCAATCATAACCTTGAAATTAAGGGCGAAGACGGTAAAACAAAGCTTAATGTTTATCTTGTTGACAGTCTTACTGCTACTCTTGACGGCACTTGCGACCATGTGCATGAAAATCAGCTTGAATGGTATAAAAATACAAGGGACAAGCTTAAAAAAGAAAATGGCGATTATGTTCCATCAATCGTATTTCAGCATATTCCCGTACCCGAAATTTATGAATTACTTATTGAAGTTCCCAAGGGTACTGAGGGTGCAGCGCAAGGTTTCCGCCAATATGCAGGTAAATATTACGTAATGAACCCCGAAAGAGTTACAATTGATGAACGCTCATTCTGCGGTGAAACACCGAGTATTCCAAAAGAAAATGGCGGTCAGTTTGAGGTTATGAACGAAAAAGGCGATGTATTCGCGATGTTCTTCGGTCACGACCATAATAACTCTTTTGTAGGCGAATATAACGGAATGAAAATGGGATATACCCAAGGCTGTGGCTTTAATGTTTATGGTCCCGGCAAGAAAAGGGGAGTGCGCCTTTTCGACTTTGACGAGAATAACCCCGCCGATTTCACAACTACAACTCTCACGGTTGAAGATTTAGAGAACTTTGATATCGGCAGTAAATTAAAGCACGGCTTTTACACCTATGCCCCTACAAGTGTTGATTCGGTTAAACACCTCGCAAAAACAAAGGTGCTTCCAATAGCCGCCGCAGTCGGCACAACCGTGGCAGCATATAAAATAATTAAGAAAAAGAAATAATAAAAGGTAAAAAATAACCGCCCTGCTTTTCAGCAGAGCGGTTAATCTTTTTCTTATGAGAAGTTGTAAGCAATCATTGTTGAGATAAGCTCATTCTGGTCTTTTGTTGCCCAGTTAATAATAAGCGAATCATTGTTTACTGCTTTATAATACTCTTCAAGAAGTGCATCAGTAGCAGCGGTGTAGTTCTCTTCGTAAATTTCATTCTTTACAGTTTCAAACCATGTCTGGTTGCCTGCACTTACATAGTACATAATATGATAGCCATATTCTGTTTCAACAATACCTGTGTCACCGGGCTTGCGTTTTGCGTCTACTGCCCATTTAGTGAATGCTTCAACATACTGTCCGTTATCAGCAACATCTTCGTAAAGACCGTCGTTGTTGGGGTTTCCTTCTGAATCAACATCATCAGTGTGCTTCTTTGTGAGAGCAATGAAGTTTTCTTCTGTTGGATTCTTGAGGTATTCGTCAAGAATTTTCTGAGCTTCAGCTTTTGTTTCAGCCTTTGTTTCTTTTGTGATGTTTGTCTTTGTATTTCCGTCTTCGTCTTTTGTTGTTGTGTCACTACCATCGGTATTCTTTTCAGGGAACTGAACAAGAATGTGTCTTACATCGTTTGAAACGATTGTTGTGTCTTTGTGAGCGGGCTCAAGCATAAGAACAGCATAGTAAGCTCCGTCATCACAATAAACAACTTCTTTGTCGCCTGCTTTTCTTGTGTCGTCAAAAATCCAATTTGAAATATCACCGCAAACGCTATCAAAATCAGCGAAAGTCATATCTTCAGCTTTTGTGTTTTTGTCAGCTTTTGTGCTAAGGTCAGTTTTATCCTCGCTATCGCTATCATCGTCTTTATCTTTACCTTCAAGTTTTAATGTAAGCTCTGCTTGCTTAAGGAAAGATGTTTCGTCAGTTACTTCTGCGATAAATGCGTCTGCCTTCGATTTTGCTTCTTTTTTAGCCTTTTCTTCAGCGGCTTTCTTTTCTTCTTCTGTTGCGTCGTCAGCTACATCAGCATCAAATTCAAATGCATAGATTCTTGCTGAAGCAATATCATAATCATCTTTGTTTTCATTGTATCTTGTGTTAACCTGCTCGTCTGTAATTGCTTCAAGAGTATCTTCCTGAATAGTAGTGAAGTAATTTGTAGCAAGAGTCTGCTCAACATACATTTGCTTCAAGAGCTTTTCTGTAATACCGTTACCATACTGTGAGCGAAGATAACGGTCAAGAGAAAAGTCGTTGTTCTTTGCTGTTGTACGCAATGAGTCGATTTGTTCATCGATATCTTTCTCTTCTTCTTCAGTAAGCTTTAAGCCCATTTCTTTAGCCTTTGATGAAGCGAATTTAACCTGAATAATCTGGTTAACAGCAGAAACTCTGAAAACGTCTGCCCAAGTTGGGTCTTCGGGGTTGCCAAGGTCTTCAAGAGTATAACCTGCCATTGAAGACATTTCATCAGTATATTCCTGCTTATCGGGAGCTTTTTTGTAGTCATATCCGAGATATGTAATACCTGAACCCTCTCCGTAGTAGCTGTCATACTGATATGCTGTTGATGTGTAATTCATTACAAGAGAATAATAATAGAAATTATACTCTGCAAGTGAGAATTTGTAATCAGTATTATCAACTGTTACCTTAAGAGCCTTTTGAGGAATGCCGAAGAAGTTGAGTGTTGCAAAGATTGCACCCAAACCGATTACAACTGCAAGTACGATTGCAATTACTTTAGTTAAGATTTTCTTTGTCTTTTCAACTGCGGGAGACTTCTTTGCCTTTTTAGCAGCTGCCTTGGCAAGTCTCTCTTTACGCTCCTCGCGGTAAAGTTCCGCTTGAGTTTTGTTGTTGTTTTCCATGGGAAAAACCACCTTTTGTTTATTGATTTACGATTGAATGTAAAAAATAAGCATACTTCTTTACATTAATGCATCTATTTTATACTATTTTATCAAAATATACAAGCCTATTTTTAAAAATTTACAAAATGTACAAAATACGGATAGTTATTTTGTCATTACAGTCATAAGTCTTATATTTCAATAACTTTTTTTCAATTTTTATTGTAAAATATTAAAATGTATTATATAATCTAAAAGAATAACTAACAATAATTCAAGGAGATATATTTTATGAAGATTATAGCTTTTGATGTTGGCGGAACTGCTATCAAATTTGGTTTGGTTGACGAGAATTTTGAGGTTCTTTTTTCAGAAGAATTTCCAACTAACACATATAAAGATACTGACAATATGGTAATGAGAGCAATCGAGGCAAAACTCGAAGAATATAAAGGTCAGTATGATGCAATCGGCATTTCAACCGCAGGTCAGGTTGATTTTGCAAACGGTGTTATAAATGATGGTGTTGCAAATATTCCAAACTATAATCATTCAAGGCTTCGTGAAGTTTTTGAAGAAAAATATAATGTGCCGGTTGCAGTTGACAACGATGTTAACTGTGCGGCAATTGGTGAGGCACAGTTTGGTGCGGCACGTGGCGAGAGCGATTTTCTTTGCCTTACTTACGGCACAGGTGTAGGTGGTTGCATCTATATTAACGGTGATGTTTATCGTGGCTCAAAGTATGCTGGTGGCGAATTCGGTCATATGGCAACTCATAAAGACGGCAGACCTTGTACTTGTGGCAGAATTGGTTGCTATGAGGCTTATGCTGCTTGCCGAGTTTTCACAAACTCAGTTTCAGAGCGTATGGGTAAAAAAATGACAGGCAGAGAAATCTTCAAAGAAGAAAATCTTAAAAACCCCATTATTATTGAAGAAATTGATAAGTGGGAAGATGAAATTGCATTGGGTCTTCGTAATCTTTGCTACATCTTCAACCCGAGTCTTATTGTGCTCGGCGGCGGCATTATGTCTGAGGATTTACTTATCGGTCATATCCGTGAAAAGGTTGATGCACAGCTTGAGCCTAACTATAAGCACGTAAGAATTGAAAAAGCACAGCTTCGCAATAAGGCAGGTATGCTTGGCGCGGCTTGGCTTGCAAGTGAAAGATTAAAGAATTGGAATAAATAATTATGTTATTCAAGAAAAAGCCTTTCCCTAAAAAATGCGATTATTATAGTATTCCTCTTGTTGATTTAAGCGTTAAGCCCGAAAATACACCCGAAGAACTTGAATATCTCTATGAGTACACAATTGTTGATGACCACAGTGCATATCTCGGACATCCCGATTCGGTGCTTCTCAATAACGGTGATATTCTCACTCTTTATCCAAAGGGTCACGGCAAGGGTGCAATAATCTCAAAAATCAGTGATGACGGCGGAAAAACATATAATAAAGCCATTGAAAATCAGCCTGCATCTTGGGAAAAATCTCTTGAAACTCCCACAGTTTATCGCTTGCAGTTAAAAAACGGCGAAGAAAAGCTTATTCTCATTTCTGCAAACTCAAAATGGCCCGGTATGTCTTCTCCCGGCGGATTTAACAGCTCGATTTCTCTTGATGAGGGTAAGACTTGGACGGAATTTAAGCGTTTTTGGGATAACGACAGCGAAACGCCATTAATACCCATTGTTGCAATGGCTTCTTTAACCCGCCTTAAAGAAAACGGCGAGTTTGTTGACAAGTGGATGGGCATTTTTCACGACAGTAGCTTTATAAACTATAAAACCATTCTCACTTTTGATGAGAATGGCGAATATAACTGGTCAAAGCCTGAGCCCTATCTTTCGCAGTATCGCGATATTGAGCTTTATGCGGGTATTTGCGAGGTTGAGTGTGTACGTTCAGACTGTGGCAAGGGTGACGAGCTTTGTCTTATTGCCCGTTGTAATAAAAAGAGAAATACAAGCCTTCTTATCTTCTCGCAGGACGAGGGCGAAACCTGGTCAAAGCCCGTTGAGGCTTCTGCAAGCCTTAATGGTGAACGCCATAAGGCAGAATATACCGATGACGGCAGACTTTTTATCACCTTCCGTTCAATTGAGCGTAATCGCCAGATGGTTAAGAAAATGCGAAAAGACGGAGGGCAGAAAACTTGGTATTCTGAGGGCTGGGTTGCTTGGGTAGGTACTTATGACGACCTTAAAAGTCAAAACGAGGGTCAGTACAGAATTAAAATTGCCCATACATATCTCGACCACCAGAACAAACCGTCACTCAGCGCAAATGCAGATACAGGCTATTGCGGAAATGTAGTTCTCAAAGACGGCACAATTGTTACTTCTTCTTACGGTGTTTTCTCACCTGAGGAAAAAGAAAAAGGTAAGTACGATACTGATAAAGGCAAGCAAAAACGCAAAACCTTTATCGTTTCAAAGCGTATTAAACTCAGCGATGTTGAAAAGTTAATAAAACAAAAAAAGAACTGTCGGTTATAAAACAATCGGCAGTTTTTATGTTGTAAATATAAGATGATTTGATTATGCGCCCTTACCACCCTCGTCAGAGTGAGCCGATTATAATTGCGTCGCAGACCCGACACTTTGCATTTTGCGTTTTGCACTTTGCGTTTATCCCGACAAACCCCAATTTGTTGAGCAATATATAAGAAATAGTGATAAATTAAAATATATTACTGACCAATGGCCTTTCGTTACGAATTAAATGATGCAATTCGTCAATAGCCAAATCAGCTTGTTGCTCAAGCCTATCCATATTGTCCTGTTGGGCATATACGGGTAGGCTTTTTATTAATTCTTCAAGCTTGTCGGTTTCTTCGTGACGGATAAAGCTTTCAATAAGGTCGTGAACATCCTCCCAAAGCACAACAGCGTTGTCTGACATTTCAACGGCTGCGGCAGTTTCGTTATCTTGTGCAACCTTGCAGATGCTTTCAAGGTGATTTTCAAGCTTTTTACAGGCACGGTCAACTGCAAAATATCCTATAAATGAAATGGCAAGTGCCATAGCAATTGCACCCACAGCAATTATAATTCTTTTCATTGGTTGTCCTTTCTGATAATGGTGTGATTGCCCGCCGCATCAACGGTCATCAGCATAATATCTTTAATCTGCATTTTTTCTTTTTTGGCAATATTTTGCACCTTGCTTGTTGTCATATTGCAAACTGCAAAATCCTGCTCAATGATTTTACCGTCAATCACTACAGGGCATTTATATCCCTGAGGCTCAGCTTCGAGATTTAAATCCTGACGGGTAACGGTGTCGTGGTCGGGTTTCAAAAGAACGCTGATTTGTCCGTTGGTTTCCACAATGGCATATTGCACCTGTGAGATATCAAATACATCTTTTTGCCTTAGTGCCTCAAGTAAATCGTCAACGGTAAATCGTAATTCTTTGAGTAGTTTTTGATTAAGCACACCGTCGTTAATAATGATTATCGGGTTTCCCTGCATAAATGTACGGAATTTAATACTTTTCATATTGAAAACAGATGTCAGAATTTCAAAACCCACAAGCAAGAATATCGGAATAAGCGTGTTTACAAGGGGAATATCCGTATCCTGTATGGGAATTGAAATAATCTGTGAAATAAGCAGAGTTATAACAAGGTCGGAGGGCTGAAGCTCTCCGATTTGTCTTTTACCCATAATTCTCACACTTGTTATTGCAACAATATAAAGAATAACTGTTCTGATAAGCGTAACAAACATAAAATCACCGTTTTTATGTTTACCCTAAAATAAAGTAATATTCTGTAAATAAAGGTAAATGCTAAAATCAGGTGATATTATGAAAAATAATTGGTTTCAGCGAAAAATTGAAGAAATAACATTTGAAAATAAAAATGAAAATAAACAGACTGTAAGAGTGGATACAACCCTGCAAAAAAATGTTGCTTATTTCAAAGAACAGTTGGGCGAAAGCTTTGATGTGAAATATCGCAACTGTACCGTAGGTGACAAGAATTTTGTCTTTATTATGATTGACGGAATGTGTAATAATTTGCTTATTACCGAACAGATTATGAACCCTATAATCAATGCGGATTTCAGCGAAGATAAAGAGGACCGAGTAATTTTTGCCGCCGCTGACAGAGTATCTGCAAGTATTGATAAATCAATTACAAATGATATGGATAAAGCAGTTGCCGAGCTTATTTCAGGTAATCTTGTAATGTTCGCCGAGGGCTGTCATTCCGCGGTACTTTTCGGTGTTCAGGGCTTTCCCAAAAGAGCAGTTCTTGAGCCCAGCACCGAAATGCAGGAGCGAGGCTCACGTGAGGCTTTTGTTGAAAGCTTTAAGGATAATATAACAATGATTCGCCGTCGCGTGCGAAGTCCTGTTTTTAAAATACAGACTATTGAGGTTGGCACAACCACCAAAACCCGCGCCTGCGTGTGCTATATGTCCGACCGTGTCAATCAAAAAATGCTTCAAAACGTTATTGAACGACTTAAAAGCTCTGAAATTGATACAGTTCTCGGCTCAGGATATTTACAATCTTTTCTTGATGCAAAGCACCCGTCCCTTTTCAGCGGAGTGGGTTTTACCGAGCGCCCCGATGTGTTCACCGCAAAAATGGCAGAGGGTAAAATCTGCATAATCGTTGACGGCACACCCAACGCCATAATTGTGCCATATCTTTTTATTGAGCATTTTCATTCACTTGACGATTATCTTAAAAGACCTTATTATGCTACATTTATTCGAGTGCTCAAAATTATTTCCTTTTTGTTCAGCGTGTTTTTACCGGGGATTTATGTGGCAATTTGCACATTTCACCAAGAGATTATTCCCGAAACTATGATTTTCGGTATAACGGGGCAAGAAAGCCGAACGCCCTTGCCCATTATGATTGAAGCACTTTTTATTCATCTTGTTTATGAGATTGTGCGTGAGGCAGGGCTTCGTATGCCAAAAAATGTGGGTCACGCGATTTCAATTGTCGGTGCGTTGGTAATTGGTGAATCCGCCGTAACCGCGGGCATAATTTCAGCCCCGATGGTCATTGTTGTAGGACTTACCGCCGTGAGTGCCTTTGTCGTTTCTACACTTTACGAGCCCGTTGCGGTGCTTCGTTTTGCCTTTATTGTGATTGGTGGTCTTTCGGGAATTTACGGTATTATGCTTGGTTTTGCGGTGGTGCTTATAAATGCCGCGGCAATCAATCCTTACGGTGTGCCCTTTACTTCGCCCGTATCACCAACCAAGGCGGGTGCGTGGCGTGACTTTATTCTTCGCTCCGATTGGCGAAAAATGGCAAAGCGGAATATGTTAGTTGATAAATTGGAGAAATAGAATGGAAAAGACAATAGGAAAAATCAGTGCTTTTCAGTTTTTTGTAATGCTTTTTTTAAGCCGAATGTTAACCACGGTGACCTATGTTTCGTCATACACCAAGGATATTCGGCTTTCAGATATGCTTGTTCAGCCCGTTTTCAGAATTACAATAGGAATTGCCATAATGGTGCCTGTGTATCTGCTTTATAAAAAGCATAGGGACAAAAATGTTCTCGATTTAGCACGTGAACGCAGTACAAAGCTTTCAAAGGGACTTTCAATAGTTTATATTCTCACATTTTTCTATTTTACAGTTGTGACAATTGCCCGCCTTGACCTTTTTGCAGGCACAGTTGTATTTCCCGAAACCGATGTTGACTATATGCTGATTTTTGTGATTATCTTCTGTTGCTACGGTGCGGCTTTGGGCTTTGAAGCCTTGGGCAGAAGCTCAGTGCTCTCTGCGGTGCTTGTAATACCCGCAATAATTTTCATTCTTGCCGCGTTGGTGAGCAAAATAGATTTGCTGAATTTAACCCCTGTGTTCTATAACGGAGTTATGCCCGTAGTGAAAACCGCAATTGATTCAGTGGGGCAAACTGTGGAATACGCTATAATTGCAATTGCACTTCCACGTGTCAACGGTAAGGTGAAAAACGGATTTTTCTTCTGGCTGATTGCCCAAACACTCATTATGGCAATTATGTTCTTCTTCGCCGCAACGGTTATGGGAAATTACGCGGGCACACAGCTTTTCCCCTTTCACACCCTCGCAAGTCTTGCAGAATTTGCAATGTTTGACCGCCTTGACGCAATTTTTACAGGTGTGTGGATTATGTGTGCTTTTATCAAAGCCGCACTTCTCATCTGGTTGCAAGCAGATATTCTCAAAAAAGAATTTCCGAAGCTCAAAGCAACACAAATTCTTGTATTTATCGGTGTGCTTGCAATAATAGTAAACCTTATCATTGCAGGTGGAATTCAGCGGTTTAACGTAATTGACAGTTCAATAATAAAGATTATTGTAACGGGCATAACCGCGTTCGTAATTCCTTTGATTATTCTTATTTTCTGCAAAAAGGGGAGGGGTAAAAAGTGCGACGAGCATCAATAATTCTTTTGGCAATTATTCTTGCGATTTTTGCTTTTAACGACGAAGAAATCTATAAAAAGGATATTCGCAACCGTCTTGTAATTCAAGGGATTGGCATTGACATTGAAAAGGATAATTCATATAAGGTGACACTTCAGGCAATCGACACAAATTCTTCTGCCGCCGCTTCGTCAGACGGTGCATCTCAACCGCCCTTGCAGGTTTACACGGTAAAAGGTGACTCAATTTATACTGCCATTAAAACTGTTACCGAAAGCGAGGGTAAAACCCCACTTTATTCGCAGAACAGAATAATAATTCTCGGTAAAAGCATAACAGAAGAAAATATGGACAATGTAATTGACTTTTTTGTTCGCGATGTTGAAAACAGCTCGTCAGTTTATGTTGCCGCCGCTGAAAAAACTGCCGCTGAAATCTTACAGACTAAAAACGGTAATGAATATGTAAGTGCACGAAACCTAAAAAACAGTATTGATTCTTATGAATACGATGCGCGGATTTTTGCCACCTCGCTTTATGAACTGATTAGCAGATATAACTCTGCGTCAAAGGATTTTGCAATGCCGTTATTATCGGTAAAAGAGCAAAACGGGGAGAAAAATGTTGAAATCAGCGGAACGGCAGTTTTCAGTAATACAAAATATCGTGAGAAAATCTCAAAGGACGATACAATTTATCTCAATATCATCAACAACGAGGTTTATAATACTGCTCTTTCATATTCAATGGAGGATAACACCCGAATTTCGCTGAATGTGGTGAAAAGTAAAACAAAAAGAACCGTAAGTCTACGTAACGGCAAGCCAACCTTTAAAATTATGGTGACTATGAACGCGGATATTTCTGAAATCAGCGGAGGAGTATCGTCTTTAATGAAAAATTCGGATATTGAAGAATTCAAAAAACGCGGTGAAGAATATGTTGAAAAGCAAGTTAAAAATGTCATTTCAACCCTGCATAACCGTTACGAAAGTGATGTGTCTGGGCTTGCACGACTTCTCTATATCTGTGAGCAAGATTTCTACCGCAAAAACGAGAAGAAAATTGACGAGGTAATGAAAAACAGCATTTATGAAATCGAATGTGAAATCAATATCCGCCGAATAGGTCACGAGTTTATAGAATTATAAATGCAAAACGCAAAGTGCAAAATGTAGGGGACGATGTGAGCATCATTCCCTAATATCGCGTAGGGACAGACATCCTTGTCTGTCCGCTTTTATATAAAACTACCCGCCCTCATATTGAGGACGGGCTTGTGCTATTTATTCTTTTTCTTTTTTGCATCATCTATAATCGGTTTTAATATCTTATAAAACACTGTTGATACGAACCCTATAAAGAAAGTCAAAAACATTATAGTTCTTATAGCTTGTTCAGTACTAACATCATACAAAATAGTTGCATTATCGTTTTTATCAATTTTTATAAGTTGAGAATAACGGTCAGCGCTTTGAACATAATTCAATATTCCCATATCGTTTTGAATTTTATATGTTGTGTCATTAACTATTATTTCTCTTTTACCATACAAATTACTATTTTTCAACTTATCATTTTCATAAGAATACGGAACTTCATTTATCTCCGTCCATTGTCCGTTTTGGTCTAATTTTGCATAAATATCACCACGCACAAAATAAACCATTATGTCGTTGCCCGACCATTCACAAGCAACCGTACCATAGGCATCAAACAAAAAACCATATTGGAACTCAAAATCTGAATTATAAACGCATACAGCATAGTCATCAGCACGACTGAATAGCACAAGTATCATTTCGTCTTCATTAACATCAAAAAAATGTATGGGATTAGTCCAATCTATATTATCAATCTTTTTTATGGGCATATTTTCAATAAAACTTGTCTGTTCTTCGTCGGTTAATGGGTTGGTAACAAAAGGCGTAGGTGAGGCAAATGCTGATATATTCATACCAAAAATCAAAACAAAAGCTATGATTAAACTCAATATTTTATTCACTTTCAACCCTCCAATGATATTTTCAATGTTATGTTAACATATATGTGTCGAGTTTTCAATAATTTGATGGTTGAATTTTTCTTTCACAACTTGTATTTTATATTATTTTGTTGTAATATTATGGTATGAAAATATGCCTGAAAAGAGGTAGTTTAATATGACAATTAAAGAAAAATTTGACCTTTGGTGTTCTTTTGATGAAGAAACTAAAGCAGAGCTTCTTGCAATCACCGACGAAAAGGATATTGAAGACAGATTTTATAAAGAACTTGAATTCGGCACAGGCGGACTTCGCGGAATTATGGGTGCAGGTCCTAATCGAATGAACAGATATACAATCGCAAAGGCAACAAAGGGCTATGCTGATTATTTAAAGAGCCGTTTTGACGGTAACATAAGTGTGGCTATTGCCTACGATTCACGAAACAACTCAAAATATTTTTCTCAAGTTGCAGCAGGAGTGCTTGCCGCTAACGGAATAAAGGTTTACATATATGACACACTTATGCCCACTCCCGTGCTTTCATTCACTGCAAAGCACCTTGGTTGTAACGGCGGTATTGTACTCACCGCAAGCCATAATCCCAAGGAATATAACGGCTATAAAATCTATGACGAAAAGGGTTGTCAGTTAGTTCCCCAATTCGCAAGTCAGGTAATCGGCTTTGTAAATGCGGTAACCGATTTAAAATCTGTTGAGGTTATGACTTTCGACGAGGGCGTTAAAACCGGCGAAATCGTTGTAATCGGTGAAGAAGTTCTTGCTGATTTCTTGACAGAAGTTAAAAAACAGTCAATTTACGAAGAAAAATCCGACCTTAAAATCGTTTATACCGCACTTCACGGCACAGGTAATATTCCTGTCAGAAAAGTGCTTGAGGGTATGAACGTTTCAATAGTAAAATCACAGGAATTACCCGACGGTAATTTCAGCACAGTTCGTTCACCCAATCCCGAAGAAAAAGATGCTCTCACTTTGGGTATTGAGCAGGCAAAACTTGAAAATGCAGACATCGTTCTCGGCACAGACCCCGACTGTGACCGTGTGGGAACTGCAGTTCTTCACAACGGCGAATATGTGCTCGTAACAGGCAATCAAATCGGTGCGTTGCTTGTTGATTTTGTTCTTTCAAATAAAAAGAATGAGCTCAACTCAAAATCAACGCTTGTAAAGACTATCGTTACAAGTGAACTTGGTGCAAATATTGCAAGAAGTTACGGACTTAATATTGTTGACACCCTCACAGGCTTTAAATATATCGGTGACCAGATTGGCAGATACGAGATTAACGGCGATAAAGAGTTTGTAATCGGCTATGAAGAGTCCTACGGTTATCTTGTGGGCACTCACGCTCGCGATAAGGATGCGGTTGTTTCTTCAATGCTCATTTGTCAGATGGCGGCATATCACAAGAACAACGGCAGAACTTTAATTGACGCACTTAATGAAATCTATGCAAAATACGGTTATTATCTTGATGCGCTTGATACTTTCGTGCTTAAAGGTAAAGACGGTGCCGAAAAAATTCAGAGCATAATGACAAATATGCGTGAAAACGGTAAGTCATTATTTGATAGTATTAAAGATGTTCTTGATTACTCAAAGGGTATCGATGATTTACCAAAAGAAAATGTGCTTAAATACACATTTACAGACGGTAGCTGGATTGCAATCCGTCCATCAGGTACAGAGCCAAAGCTTAAGGTTTATTATTCAATGCGCGGCGAAACAAAAGAACTTGCAACAGAAAAGCTTGAAAATGTCCGTACAATTCTCAAAAAAGAAATTGAAGGTTAAATTATGAAAGACTACATAAATAATATAATCAAACCTAAGCTCCAAGGTGACGGCGGCGAAATTGATTTTGTATCATACGACGACGGAATTCTCACCGTGCTTTTGCAGGGTGAATGTTCAAAATGTCTTATAGTTGACCGTTGCCTTTCATGGATAGAGAGCGAAGTTTTTCGCGATATGGGTGAAAGCGTAAAAATTGTAGCACAGAAGAAAAAACCATTCTTCTGGGATAAAGACTAAGGCGGTGAAGTGATTTATGGCTCATATAAAAGTTGTAAGAAGAAGTATGCGTCCTGAAGAATGGACAGACTTACGCTTCGGCTGGCTTAAAAGATACATATACGGTGAAAAGTTTGAAATAACCACACTTCGCGTGCGCGATGCCCGACAAACAGCCGAAATGCAATATGAATATTACCCTGAGGGTTGGCGTTCGCTTCAAAAGGGCGATATGTACTTCACCCCCGACGGAACTGCATTTTTCGAGGCAGACGTGGTTATCCCCGAAAAGCTTCGCGGTAAAGAATTGTGGTTTTCACTTAAAACTGCGGCAGAAATTATTGTCAAAGTAAACGGTAAATATGTCGGTGGTGTTGACCCAAACCGCGACAGAATTCTTTTAACCCCTTATATCGACAGCGATTTTCTCCATTTTGAAATGGAGGGCTATAACCGTTCAAAGCCTGATGACGAGCGAAACCCCGAATCCTTGTCAGTTCGCGGTTGTCGTCAGATTTTCGAGGGTGCTTATCTTGCAACAATCAACCATACAGTTCTCGACTTGGTTTATGACCTTGAACTGCTTTTAGATATTGCAAAAAGTGACCTTTTCAATGAAGATTACCGTAACTTCTTAAATCGCGAAATCAATAATGCCCTTAATCTTATTGATTTTGATGATTTGAAAAATGAAGATGTTGCGGCGGCAAAGAAATATGTTGACGATGTAATTTATGCAAATGACGATTACAAGGGCAACGGTGATGTGGCTCTTGTGGCTCACT
This sequence comes from uncultured Clostridia bacterium, assembly GCA_937916195.1. GTDB lineage: Bacteria > Bacillota > Clostridia > Oscillospirales > Acutalibacteraceae > Fimenecus. Next base: position 7,923 of record CALFTO010000124.1, on the reverse strand, counting down.
CACACCTTGATATCGCGTACTATTGGCGCAGAATTCACTCTGTTCAGAAGAATTTAAGAACAATTCTCATTCAGTTGCGTTTAATGGACCGTTATCCCGATTTCAAATACACTCATACTCAGGCTTTTACTTATGAAATGCTCGAAAAGTATTATCCCGATGTGTTTGAAGAATTAAAAGAGAAAATTGCAAATGGTCAGTTTGAGCCCGTGGGTGCTATGTATGTTGAGCCCGATTGCAATATCCCTTGTGCTGAAAGTCTTATTCGTCAGTTTATGTACGGTCAGCACTATTTCCGCGAAAAGTTCGGCAAGACAATCAAAAATTGTTGGTTGCCCGATGTTTTCGGCAATAGCTGGATTTTACCTCAAATTCTCAAAAAGAGTGGCGTTGACTATTTTGTATCAAACAAAATGTCAACTTGGAACGACACAAACCGTTTTCCCCATAACAACTTTATCTGGAAAGGTATTGACGGCAGTGAGGTTTATGCCTGTGTACCTCCAACCCATTTTATAACTTGGAATATGCCATCACAAATTCAAGAGAATTGGGAGGCTTATCAGGACAAAAACCAAGGCGGACAAACAATGTCAATGTTCGGCTACGGTGACGGCGGTAGCGGTTGCACCGAAGAAATGATTGAGGTTATGCACCGTTTCAATAAGCTTTCAATTATGCCGAAAACCGAGCACGTTGGCGGTCAGGAATTCCTTGAAAAGAATTTAAAGGATAACAAAAATCTTGCAAAGTGGGACGGCGAGCTTTATCTCGAAATGCACCGCGGTACATTTACCACAAAATCAAAGATGAAGCGTTATAACCGTCAGCTTGAATATAAGCTTCGCGAGGCTGAAATCGTTTCAACTCTCCGTCATTTAAAGGGTGCAGAGTACCCTCACGAAGAAATTCGCGACATTTATAAAAAGCTTCTTATAAATCAGTTCCACGATATTCTTCCCGGTAGCCACATTGCGCCTGTTTATCGCGACGCAATGGCTGATTATGAAGAAATCGACGCAAGACTTAACAAAATTATCGGCTCAGGTGAAAAGTATTTTAATTCGCTTAACTTCCCGCGAAAGCATCTCACATTTATTGAGGACGAAAACGGTAAGAGTATTCGCTACGGCAAGCAGGGTAATTGGGTAATCCCCAACCTTGAGCCCCTCTCTTGCGGTGAAATTCCGTGGCGCACCTATGCGGGCGAGTGGTGTGAAATCGGCAACAAGATTATTACACCATTCTATGAAATCGAGTTTGAATACGACGGCAGTATAAAGAGCCTTTATGACAAAGAACTCGACCGCGAATGGACAAACGGAGAATTCAATAAGCTTAAATTTTATAAGGATAACCCCGGTGTTTATGACGCTTGGGATATTCTGCCGAATTATAAGGACAGAGAAGTTGAAGTCAAAATCATTTCACCTCTTAAAACTATAGAAAAGAATTCAGAGGTTGCCTCATTTGAGTGTATTCTCGGCACAGACAAGAGCACTTGGAAGAGAATTATCCGTGTGTTCCGTCAGTCAAGAGGCATAGAGGTTGAAAATATCGTTGACTGGAATGAAAAGCACGTTCTCGCAAAAGCACAGTTCGATTGTAATGTGCTCACTCGTAAGGCAGTTTGCGACACAAGTGCAGGCTTTGTTGAGCGTGAAACTCACCGCAATACTACTTGGCAACAGGCTCGCTTTGAGGTTTGCCATCACAAGTGGGTTGATATGGCAGAAACCGACGGCGGTATTGCCCTTATTAACGATTCAAAATACGGCGTAGGACTTCTTGAAAATTCAATTAGCTTAAGCCTTCTTCGTGCAACAGTCCGCCCCGACGTCACAAGCGACCGCGGACACCACGAATTCGCTTATATGATTTACCCTCACTCTGACGATTTTGTTAAGGCAGAAATCAATAATATTGCTTACGAATATAACGTTCCACTCGGCAAAGCAGACCTCACCTGCGAAAACTCTTTCGGCGAGCTCTATATGCAGACAATGAAAATGAGTGAAAAAGGCAATATGATTGTTATTCGTCTGTCCGAGCAAAACGGCAGACGCGGTAAAATTAAATTGGGCGGTAAGGTTAAGCTTCTCAACTTCCTTGAAGATGTAATTGAAGAAACCGAGACCGTCCACTATAAGCCATTTGAGATTATAACAATAGGTATAGAAATATAAAAAATGCGAGGTGTAAACCTCGCGTTTTTTAATGTTAATCTTTACTTATTTGTTTTGGGATTATTTGTGCGTTTTGCAATATAATCAATTGATACATCATAATAATCTGAAAAGAGTTTAATTGTATCAAGTGGAGGTGTTCTCTCGCCTTTTTCATATCTTATATATGAGTTCTTTGAAATAAACGCAATTTTTGCACATTCATCTTGTGTCAAATCATGGTCAGTTCTTAAATCTTTTAATCTTGTATCCATATACATCACCAAAATGGATTGTAACAAATACTCCGAATGGGGTTGACAATATTGCTCCATATGGGTTATTATTTGTATTGGAGATGATTATTATGACAGAAAAATATTCTGTTTTAAAACAAGCGTGCATTGAGAATAGTAAAAGACAAATAAAAGAATTTGAGAGAATAAAAGAGTGTAATGTGGAATACTCCAAAAAGTACAAAAGAAAAATCAATAGAATAAACAGGGAAATAGTTGATAGTAATAAGGCAATATATACCGAAGTAGATAATGCTTTTGAAAGAATACGCAGTAAAATAGTTCGCAAATGCAAGAAGTTATTCAATATGCATTTTAATTACAACAACCATAAATAAAAGACCGAACAGAAACTTCTGCTCGGTCTTGATTTTTTCTATTAAGATTAAAGTCTTCCTGCGGCAGCTTTGTCGAGGAATACGTGCACATTGGGGTGAAGCTGAAGAACTGATGCGGGGCATGAGGGTGAAATATCACCGTTTACCATACCGTAAATTGCGTCTTGCTTGCTTCTGCCGGTTGCAATCATAATAATCTGCTTTGACTTCATAATTGAAACTGTACCCATTGTGAGCGCATAGTGAGGCATTGTGTCCTCGTCAAAATAAACAGAGTTTGCGTCGATTGTGCTCTGTGTAAGGCGAACTTTAAATGTGCCCTTTGTGAATTTGTTTGCGGGCTCGTTAAAGCCGATGTGACCGTTTCTGCCAACACCCAAAAGCTGAATATCAATTTTCTTTTCAGTAAGAAGGTCGTCATAACGCTGACATTCTGCGTCTGCATCTTCTGCATTGCCGTTCAAGAAGTTTACATTTTCTTCTTTAACGTCAATATGATTGAAAAGATTTTCGTGCATAAATGTGTAATAGCTGTTTTTATCGCTCTGTGGCAAATCGCAGTATTCATCAAGGTTAAAGGTTGTAATATCCTTAAAGCTTACCTTGTCATTATTGTATGCCTTAACAAGATGATTGTATGTAGGGATTGGTGAAGCACCTGTTGCAAAGCCCAAAACTGAATTTGGCTTTTCGTTAACCTGCTCAACAATCATGTTGGCAACTGCTGCACCGATTTGCTCTGCATTATCAAAAATATGAAGAATCATTTTTCACACCTCATTGCTGATTTCAAACTTATTGAGATTTTATTTTATCATATTATGAAAAAATTGCAATAGAAAAACGGAAACATTTGGATTTTTCAAACATTTCCGCTTTCTTTTATTCTTCTTTTTCGTCTTTAGGGTTTAACTTTTTGTCAACATATTTATGTAGACCACCAACTGACATATATGTTGTCAAAACTAAAGTTATACCAATCGAATGGCTAAAACCATTTACTATGGGCAGACAACTTAACGCAAAGCAAACAATTAAATTTACATAGTGGAATATTCTGTTTCGCATTAATGCGTTTTTGCCAACTGAAAATAGTGAAGATATATTTTCAGCCAGAGAAAATATAATTATACAAGCAATTAAAACGAGTGTGCAAAAATACGCTTTGTCTGACAACCACATATCTAAATTCATACCGTTATCAGCATTTGTCACAGTTGCAATTATTGACTTTATAAGTGTAATCAATGAAATATTAGTGATTTCTAAAGTCTCGCGGTTCATTTGTGTGTATATTGGTAAGCACATCCAGAGAAGTGGCGAGAACATCAGCACAAAACGGAAAATCTGTTCTTTACCGCCGAATGCAGAGGTTTTGATATTGTTTAACACTCTGTCAACTGCTTCCTGTTCTCTCATTGCTTTCTCGTGGTCTTCTTGAAGCCTTTTGTCAAGGTCGTAATACACAAGATTTGTGTTGCATTTCGGACAGGTTTGTTTCATATAAAGAGGGGATAATTTTTCGTTGCATTTTGGACATTTATTACTCATTAGTAGCACCTCCCGAAACTCTTTCTGAAAGAGTGGCTCTGCGTTCTGCCATTTCCTCACGAACTTGGCGAAGCTTTTCGCCTGTAAGGTCATACCAGATATATGGAATAAGCGGAAGAAGCCCTAAAATAGCGGGTGCTAATGTGAACATTCCCCAAATGATAAGGTCAGTTTGTTCATATGCCTTAACAGTGACGGTCTCTGTGCCCATTGTTACAAATGAAAGACCGATAACGGGAAGAAGTGCATTACCGATTGTGCCCGAAATTGAGCCTGTAAGCTTGCCCACAAATGTGAGAACCGAGAATGAAATGCCCTCGTTTCGCTCACCCGTTTTCCACTCCATATAGTCAATGGTGTCGCCAATCATTTCGGTGGGGATAACCATATTGATTGTGTTAAAGAAGCTGAATAAAAGATTTTGTACCATAAGTAAAGGTACAACAACCCAAAGATTTGTAAAGCACTTGAAACCTACGAGGAATACGATTGTGCCCATAATAAGTCTTGCAAAGCCGTTCAAGAAGATAATCTGACGGTTGTCAAATTTCTGCTTGATTTTGGGAATAAGCAAATATGTAACAAAGCCTAAAATTGTACCGGGGAGTGCAATAACAATTGTCAGCGAGTTCATCTGCACAACTTCTGAGTAGTAATATGCTTGGAAGAAGCCACCAATACCACTTACAGCCGCGAGTACATTACCAATAACAATCAAAAGCAAAGGCTTATTTTTTACGAGAGCCTTGAAGCCGTCAAGTACGCTTGGCTCTTTAATTGTCTGCACAACTCTTTCTTTAGTGCAAATGCCCGAAAGTGAGAACAATGCCATACCCAATGTGCCCGAAATAATCGCCATAAGCAAGAAAACTTGTGAAAGTGAAAGGGGAATTGACCCATTATTGCTCAAATCCATAAGCACAACGAGAATTGTTGTTGAAAGTCCGCCAATAAGTCCCGAAATAAAGCGGGCAGAAGAAATTACTCTCGTGCGGTCAGAGGGTGAGGGGCTTATTGCTGCACTCATTCCCCAAAATGGCACGTCACCAAGGGTATAGAACAATTCCCAGATAAAATAGGTGATGAACATATAAATGATTTTTGCAACATCTTCTGTTTTGTCACCTAAAAGTGCAGGATCTGCGAAAAGCATAATTGTTGCAATACCCAAAGGAATGGGAACAATTAAAAGAAATGGACGAAGCTTGCCATATCGTGTTCTTGTTCGGTCAATAAGTGACCCCATAAGCGGGTCGTTGATTGTGTCCCAAAGCCCCAAAAACAGCATCATCGCCGCAACTGCTTCAGGGGGTACACCGAAAACCTTTGTAAAGAAAAGTGAAAGGTAACTGCCTGCAATAATGTTATATCCAAAGCATTGACCTGCGTTTGCAATGCCGTAAGCCAAGGTTTCTTTGACACCTACATAACGGATATCGCCTTTATTTTCAGCCATAACGATTTATCTCCTTCCCTTATTTCTGTCGCGGAGTGCTCCGCCCTTGTCGTTAAGACGGTGCACGCGCTTGCTGTTTATGTATGTGAGCTTTTCGCGAACACTCATTTTGTAATCAAAATATCTGCCCTTTATGTTGTCATAAAGCTCTGTTGCAAGTACGCAGTTGCGGTCATCACTACTTGCTGTGATTGCAAGAATAAGAATATCGCGGTCAACGGGCAGAGTTACTGTATCGCCCTCAGTTTCAAATTCAACATTCCAGAAGAATAACTGCTGACATTTTGCGTCACCGTTTTCGTTGTGCGAATGTGTGAATTCATAACCTAATTTGCCGTCTTTTGTGAATGCAACTTCTTTAAAATCGTATAAATCCCAACCTGCGTAGTATTCACGAATGTCGTTTACCTTTGCAGATTTTCCGCCGATTGTAATATACTTATCACCGTTGAGTGAGGCAACAAGAAGATTGATTTTCTTTGTGCTTTCGGGGAGATTTAAGGTCTGTCCTCCGCAAAGAATAGCCTTGTCGCTGAGCGTGAACTTCACTCCGCTCACATAAACTGTATCGGGACGAATTTCTGCAGGGATTGTCTTGTTGATTACGGGAAGTGTTGCCTTTGGTGTATCGTTTGTTGAATAAGCGTCAATATTGCCCGCAAAATCAACCGATTTTGAAGTCTCTTTGATGTCAGCAGACTTAACTGTAAGTGCAAATGAACGGGTTTCATAGGGCTTCAAATCAAAAATCAACTTGCCGTTTTGGATTTCAATATCGTCAATATGTTCTTCTGAAGCATAAATTTCTCTTGCACTCAAAATCGGTGTGCAAAGTGAGAATTCAACATTTTTCTGTGCTTTTTTCTCGCCCTCGCCAATACGGATAACAATTTCGTCGCTGTTTTCAGCCTTTTTCATTGCACGAAGTATTGCGTTACCCGAAAGACTTGCGAATGAAAGCTCGCCTATTTTAGCTCCATCGTGCTTTGAACAGATAAACGCCGCCATTGGCATTACAAAATTTCTTGCCTCACATTGTGTTGCGTGACCAACCGCACCGCTGTGTGAATAAATTGCATAAGAATAACGGTTAAGACCCAATTCCATCATTGACTGCATACTGTCAACGCGATAATTTTTAAGGGGAGTGTGCATAAGGGTTAAACGGAGAGTGTTGTTGTCAAATTTATCCCAACCGTATTTGCATTCGCTGATTACCGAAACTCCGAATTCACCGCTTTCGTCAGTGATGTCAGCCCATTTTTGTGCGGGCACTTCAAAAAGCTTTTCAGTCATATTTCCTCGCTTGATTGCACCAAGCCCCAAATCGTATGTAGCAACGGGACTTTCGGCGGTGAAGCAGAAAATCTCTTTTGCGGCAGAGCAGGTGCTTCGCCATTCGGTTTCGTCATAAATCTCAACAACATTGCCACCGCGTGAAAGTGCTACAATTGAAGTAAATGTGCTGTCTTTATAGGTCTTTACAATCTTCATTGCAACACGGCAAACACCCTCTTCAATTACTTCAATTGATTTTACTTTTAGTGCGTGCTGTGGCTCGCGGTTTAATTCTTCATAATTTAATTCCCAAGCGGGCCAATCCTTACTGCCGTTGTAGTCAAAAATACCTGTATAAATCGGCTTTTTGAGAATTTCTTTCTTTAATTCTTTATCGAAAATTGAACGGATATCACCGTTACTGTTGAATGTAACCTTATATTTCTCGTTTTCAAGTCCGTGAATTGAAGCCTTCAGCGGAGTTGAAACTCTTGCACGCTTGCTTTGAATGTCAAGAAGCTTGTAACCCATCGGTGCAACTGTTACATAAACGAGAACAACCGAATGAGTGGCAGTGTTTCCAATAACCTGTGTGGGCAATTCGTTGCCGTCACTGTCAAAAGCCGCCATATTCTTATAGCGAAGCTTTGCAGGAATTGTAATTTTCACAACGCCGGTTCTCTCATATTCCATCGGGTTGTTGATTACAACAGGAATTCCCTTAACTGCCGAGGTGTCAATAAGTGAAGCGATATTTTTTACTGCACCCTCATATTCGTTTGTAAACTGATTAAGTGACATTGCATAGTCGTTCCAGCTTCTGCGATAAGCTCGCTGAA
>CALFTO010000123.1 GCA_937916195.1 uncultured Clostridia bacterium | reverse complement strand
CTAAAAAAGACACACCCTTATGACCCGGCATGTGAAGTCGGGCAGTATTACTTTTGATGTAATTCTGCACAAAGTCAAAAATTGGTGTGTCCATTTTAATTTTCCTTATTTGTCGTAGTTTTCTGCTACCTGTATCATCACAGCACATTCAATTCTCTTTTTAAAGAGTTCACAACCATATTCATAAATGCCTGTGATTTTACCTGAAGCGTGGTAAGAGTTAGCCGCACAACCGCCTGAACAATAAAGCTTTGCCCAGCAGTCGTCACATTCAGGTCTTGCATAAGCGTTGCAGAGTTTGAATTCGTTCTGAATTTCCTTGTTGGTTACTCCGTCCCAAATGTTACCCAAAAGATACTTTGTGTCACCAACAAACTGATGGCAGGGGTAAAGCTCACCTGTTGGAGTAACCGCCATATATTCAGTACCTGAGCCACAACCTGAAATTCTCTTGTAAATGCAAGGCCCATGAGTTAAGTCAAGCATATAGTGATAGAATGTGAAACCATTACCTGCTTTTTTACGCTTAATCATTTCTTTTGCAAGGATTTCGTATTGCTCAAAAAGAATCGGCAAATCACTTTCTGTCAAAGCAGAAGCATCATCGGGTGAGCAGACAACAGGCTCCATGCTAAGCTCGGTAAAGCCTAAATCTGCCATATGGAAAATATCATTTGTAAAATCAACATTGTTATGGGTGAAAGTACCGCGCATATAGTAGTTTTTTCCCTCACGTCGTTTAACAAATTCTTGAAATTTAGGAACAATAATGTCGTAACTTCCGCGACCTTGGTAATCCTTGCGAAGTCTGTCGTGAACTTCTTTACGTCCGTCAAGACTTAAAACCACATTACTCATTTCTCTGTTACAGAAATCAATAACATCATCGTCAATCAAAATACCGTTGGTGGTAAGAGTAAAGCGGAAATTTTTGTTGTGAATTTTTTCTTGAACTCGTGCATAGGATACAAGCTCTTTCACAACATCCCAGTTCATAAGTGGCTCACCGCCAAAAAAGTCAACTTCAAGATTACGGCGAGTGCCCGAATTTTCAATGAGGAAGTCAAGTGCACGTTTACCAACCTCAAAACTCATTAAAGCACGCTCACCGTGATATTTTCCCTGACTTGCAAAGCAGTATTCGCAGTTTAAGTTACAAGTATGTGCCACGTGAAGACAAAGTGCTTTGATTACGGTGTTTCTGTTCTTGAAATCAAATGCCATTCCCTCATATGTGTCGGGAGTATAGAGCTTACCTGCATTTTCAAGGGATTTTACATCTTCAATGCACTCGAGAACATCATTTTCACTTAAATTTTCGTCTTTATATGTATCAAGGATATATTCTGTGATTTCTTCAGGAGATTTTTCCTTATACATTGCAATAATGTCGTAAGCAACCTCGTCAACTACATGGACTGAACCTGAACAGGTATCCAGCACAATATTATATCCGTTTAATTTATATTGATGTACCATAAATTATCCTTCTCAATAAAAAACAGGTAATACAAACGCATTACCTGCCTTTAGCATAGATTTTTTAAAAATTATTTGCTTTCAACGTTTTCGCACTGCTGATTAGCAACACCGCAAGATGTTTTGCAAGCTGACTGGCAAGATGTCTGGCATTCGCCACAACCGCCTTTAACTGCGCTTTCTTTTAAATCTCTTGTTTCAATAGTCTTAATTCTTTCCATTTGAATATCTCCTAACTGAATAGTATCAAATATTTACAAAGAAAGTATATCACAAGCCATTTTTACTGTCAAGAGATATTATTCAATTTGTAGGGCAGGGGCTTGCTCCCGTCGTTGACATTCGGCTACAAGAATTATATAATAAAACTGTAAAATCTTTGAAACAAAATACGTTTTCAAATACTCTTATACATAGAAAGAGGTGAAATTATGATGAAAACCAAGTCCAACAATAGAAAATTAATACTCATTTTTTCGGTAATAGTTTTAAGCATTTTAATAGTTGCAGGGGCGTTGATTTATCATAATTCCCTGCAAGGTGAAAGACCTTTTGAAAACCTGACCGTAGACGAAGTCAAAAGCATTTCACTTTATTCTCAAAATGTAACACAAGAGATTATATATACCTTCGACGATGAAGAGCGTGAAGAAATAGTGAAGCTTCTTAACGGTATCGCAATAGGCAAAGAAGATAATCAATTATATTGTGGTGGATTTGACCGCGAATTCCGTTTAGAAAAAACTGACGGAACAATAATAGAATTTGGCACAAATGCGAATTTCTGGCTTGACGGTCAGCGATACGAAGTGCCCGAAAACAATACTTCATTGATTAAGCTTCGCAAAATTCATTCAGAATATTATCAAGAATACTATATTCCATATAATGCACAAAACTAAATAACAACACAACGGCGGGAGTTTATCTCCCGCTATTTTCATTTCGTAAGGTTCGGTGTTCCTAACACATCGCAAAATCATATCAAAAATCTAAAAAAACCTCTGTTATTTTCACAAAATATATGATATGATATTAAATGTATAACTATGTTTACTCAAATGCTTTCCGTTTTTGAAAGAAGATGAAGTTGAATGTCAAAAAAATGTGATGTGCTTATAGTCGGTTGCGGTGTCGCAGGGCTTAATACAGCACTTTCATTACCCGAAAATTTGAATATTATAATGCTTGCGAAAAAGAGCAATACTGACTCTAACTCCTCACTTGCGCAGGGCGGTGTTGCAGCAGTTCTTGATTTGGAGAATGACAGCTACGAACTGCACATCAACGATACTATGATTGCAGGCAAGCACGCTAACGATATTGACGCGGTTACAACTCTTGTTGAGGAAGGGCCTGCCGAGGTACGCAAAATTATCGAATACGGTGTCGAATTCGATAAACGCCCCGACGGTGAGCTTAATATGACCCTTGAGGGCGGTCACAGCCGTCGCAGAATTGTTCACCATAAAGACACAACAGGTGCCGAAATGGTGCGCGCAATGGTGGCAGAGGCAAAAACCCGCAAAAATATCACAATAATCGAAAATGCACCCGTATTCAAACTCACAAGAGTAAAAAGCGGTATCTGTGCCCATATTCTCACCAATGACGGACAAGACGAGATATTTTCAAGCTATTGCGTATTGGCAACGGGCGGTATAGGTCGAGTTTACAAGTACACAACTAACCCAAAGGTTGCAACGGGTGACGGTGTTCGCCTTGCATTTGAACTTGGCGCACGCATTAAGGATTTGCATTATGTTCAGTTCCACCCCACAGCATTTAATTCTGACGAAAATGAGCAGTTCCTTATAAGCGAAGCTGTTCGCGGTGAGGGTGCATATCTTCTCAATTGCAATAAAGAACGCTTTATGCACCGTTATGATGAACGATTAGAGCTTGCCCCACGTGATGTTGTTTCAAAGTCGATTATAATTGAGTCCCGCCGAACAGGTAGCAATAATTTTTATCTTGATATAACACATCGCGACCGCGAGTATCTTCTCAACCGTTTCCCCGGTATTTATCAAGGTTGCTTAAAGTACAATGTTGATATCACAAAGGATTTAATTCCAATTTTCCCGTGTCAGCATTATTTAATGGGCGGAATTGAGGTTGACCTTAATTCCAGAACAACAGTTTCGCGACTTTATGCAGTTGGCGAGTGCTCAAATACGGGCGTACACGGTAAAAACCGACTTGCAAGTAACTCACTCTTGGAAGCTCTCGTGTTTGGTAAACGCTGTGCAGATGATATTGTACGTTGCATAGAAATGGGTTACCCGCAAGTAAAAGAAACCCCAATCGAAAAAATAGACCTCGACGGTGCACCACTTTTAAAGGGTGTCCGTACAGAAATCCGTAATATTATGCAACGCTCATATTTCGTAATGCCCGCCAATGAAGATGCAGTGCGAAACGGCTACAAACGTGTCCGTGAAATTCTCACCCGTCTTAAAAACGGTAAATTCAAAATTACAAATGATTACTGTGAGGCTTTAAGCCTTGCAACTGTGGCTTATATAATTCTCAAGGAGGCAAATGACCAATGAAATTAAACCAGTTTTATGTTGACAATCTTATTAAAGAAGCAATCAGCGAAGATATTAACTATATCGATGTTTCAGCCGATTACTTAATCCCCGAAAATCAGCGTAACGACTCATATTTCGTTGCAAAGGCAGAAGGTGTGCTTTGCGGTCTTGACATCGCAATGCGCGTGTTCACTCTCCTTGACGATACTTTCACATACACAGCTCATAAAAACGACGGTGACGAAGTTAAGACAGGGGATTTGATTGTTGAATTCAACGGCAAAACCGCTTGCCTTTTAAAAGGTGAGCGAACAGCACTCAATATTATTCAGCATATGTCAGGCATTGCAACCGCTACAAATAAGGCGGTGAAGCTCTGTGAGGGTACAAATGCATCTGTTACTGACACAAGAAAAACACTCCCCGGACTTCGCGCATTGCAGAAATATGCAGTAGTTTGTGGTGGCGGTAAAAATCACCGTTATAACCTTTCTGACGGTGCAATGCTCAAAGATAATCATATCGATGCAGGTGGCGGAATTACAAAAGCAGTTAATATTCTTCGCTCAAAGCTCGGTCATATGGTTAAAATTGAGGTTGAAACCCGCAATTTCGACGAAGTAAAAGAAGCAGTTGAAGCAGGTGCAGATATCATTATGCTCGACAATATGACAAATGCACAAATGAAAGAATGTGTTGAATACATTGACGGAAGAGCAAAAACAGAGGCATCGGGCAATATCACACTCGATAATATCGCCGAAGTTGCAAAAACAGGTGTTGATATTATTTCTCTTGGTGCTCTTACTCACTCTGTAAAAGCATTCGATATCTCAATGAAAATGAAATAAACTATGAATTTTAACGAATCAGTAGAATATATCCATTCACTTTTAACATTTGGTATTCAGCCGGGGCTTGAGAGAATTTCAAAACTTTTAGAGCTTCTCGGTAACCCGCAAGAGAAAATCAAAACCGTACATATTGCGGGTACCAACGGCAAGGGCTCAACCTCAACAATGCTTTCAAATATGCTCATTGCCGAGGGTAAAAAAACAGGACTTTTCACTTCACCATATGTTATTGATTTCTGCGAGCGTATACAAATCGACGGCGAAAATATCAATAAAGACATTCTTGCCGAAAGTGTTACAAAGGTTCGCGAAAAAATTGAAGAACTTAATAGTCAAGATATAATAATTACCGAGTTTGAGGCTATTACCGCCGCCGCATTTTTGTGCTTTTATGAGCAGGGCTGTGAATGGGCAGTAATCGAGGTGGGTCTCGGTGGTCGTTTTGATGCTACAAATGTACTCACAAAGCCCGAAGCGGTAGTTATAACCTCAATTTCCCTCGACCACACCAAAATTTTAGGTGATACTATTTCACAAATTGCCTTTGAAAAATGCGGAGTTATAAAAAACGGCACAAGGGTTGTGACTTCACTTAATCAGACAATTGATGCCTTTAATGTAATTCGTAAAACTTGCGAAGACAAAGGTGCAAGACTTGTTTTCACCAACCCCAAATCTGCAAAAATCATCGCAGATACAATTTTCGGTACAGAGTTTGATTATAAAAACGAGCCTTATAAAACAAGGCTTACGGGTAACCATCAGATTGAAAACACGGTAAATGCTGTTGAGTGTGCAAAGGTGCTGGGCATTAGTCAAAACGCAATCGCAAAGGGCATTGAAAACACAAAAATGCTTGCCAGAATGGAGATAATAAACGAAAATCCGCTTATTATCCGCGACGGCGGTCACAATGAGGGCTGTGCAAATGCACTTCACGATTTTCTTATCAAATACAATGTGAAAAACATCAATATGTTAATAGGTCTTATGGCGGATAAAGATGTTGAAGGGTATGTGAGCAAAATCGCACCTCTTTGCAAATCTGTTGTCACCGTGACACCGTCAAATCCAAGAGCATTAAATAGCGAAGACCTTAAAAAAATCACAGAAAAGTACTGTGAAAATGTAAAATCTATAAGCAACTCAAAAGAGGCTTATAAATATATTCTTTCAAACACCGAAAAAGACGAAACAATTTTAGTCTGTGGCTCATTCTATATGATGTCAGATATTTTTGGCGAATAAGAAAGGGGCAACATAATGTATAAAGATTTTATTGAAGACAGAATCAATGTGTTTCTTGAAGAATTCGAGAAGCTTATTATTAAAAAGAATGTTCCAATAACTGACTTTCTTTATAAGGAATGTGATTATAAGGTGGGCAACGATTTGCCCGAAATTGACGACACATTCCGCGTTTTCACACCATATAAAGACCGTTGGGGCGGAAAAAAGGATAAGCACGCGTGGTTTTATAATGAGATTGAAGTGCCTGCCGATTTTAGCGATGGTGAAATTCAGCTCTCCGTTGCCTCTGATGCCCGCCTTGGCTGGTGCGATATCAACCCGCAGTTTATCGCCTATGTTGACGGCAAGCTTCAGCAGGGTATCGACAAAAATCACCGCGAGGTTTTCTTAACAGAGGGCACACATAAGATTTATCTCTATGCTTATTCGGGCAGTATTCACGATGAATGGGTGGATTTTCTTACAAATCTTCAGTTGGTTGACGAGAAAACCCGCAAGATTTTCTATGATATTAAAGTTCCCTTTGAAATTTTAGCATTTGAAGACGAGAATTCACGCAATTATTTTGAAATTAAAAAGCATCTCAATAATGCTCTTAATTTTATTGATATGCGTGAGCCGTATTCAGCGGAATACTATGCTTCACTTGACAAAGCAGGGGAGTATCTTCAGAATGAGTTCTATGGCAAATATTGTCGCGAGGGCGAGGTGCACGCATTCTGTATAGGACATACTCATATTGACGTTGCGTGGGAATGGACTCTTGCACAGACCCGCGAAAAAGTGCTTCGTTCTTTCTCAACTGTGTTGGCACTTATGAAGAAATACCCCGAATATAAATTTATGTCAAGCCAGCCACAGCTTTATAAATACCTCAAAGAAGAAAGCCCCGAGCTATACAGCGAGGTTAAAGAAATGGTTAAGCAGGGTCGTTGGGAAGTCGAGGGCGGAATGTGGGTTGAAGCCGACTGTAACCTTTGCAGTGGTGAAAGCCTTGTCCGTCAGTTCCTTTACGGCAAACGCTTTATGAAAGAGGAATTCGGCGTTGACAGTAAGATTTTGTGGTTGCCCGACGTTTTCGGTTATTCAGCGGCACTCCCGCAGATTTTACAGAAATGCGGTGTTGATAAATTCGTAACCTCAAAAATCGGCTGGAACGAAATGAATAAAATGCCCTATGACACATTTATTTGGCACGGCATTGACAACACTCCCGTTTTCACTCACTTTATGACCGCACAAGATAAGGTGAGAGGGCAAGAGCCTGCAACCAATGTTACATATAACGCAAAGCTTAACGCAAATCAGCTTCGCGGAGCTTATGACCGTTATCAACAAAAAGACCTTTATGATAATGTTTTAATTACATTTGGCTTTGGTGATGGTGGCGGCGGACCAATCCGTAAAGATTTGGAAAGCTTTGACCGTTTGAAATACGGTATCCCCGGCACTTCAACACCAAAAATGGCATTTGCGGGAGAGTTCTTTGATGATATCAAGTCAAAGACCGAGAATAACCCCAAAATTCCACATTGGAACGGTGAGCTTTATCTCGAATTCCATCGCGGAACATATACTTCACAGGCGAAGAATAAAAAGAATAACCGCAAATCTGAATTTATGCTTCAGCGTGCAGAAAGTCTTTCACTTATTGCCGAGCACCTGAACGGATATAAATATTGCAAAGAAGATTTGCAGAATGCTTGGGAAACCGTGCTTCTTAATCAATTCCACGATATTATTCCCGGCTCGTCAATCCACGAGGTTTATGAGGTTTCCGATAAAGATTACGCTGAAATTGCAAAAGTCGGCAACGGCGCAATTGATGGTGCAACAAAGTCAATCGCAGAAAATGTAAGTGCCGATTACGTTGTTTTCAACCCCCATTCATTCGCAAACAGCGGTGCAGTTGAGGTTGACGGCAAGTGGTATTATGTTGAGAATGTTGCCCCTAAAGGCTATAAGGCAGTAACACTTAAAGAAGAGCCCTCAAGAGTTGCTGTAACAGAAAATTCAATCGAAAATGATTTCTTCCGTCTCACTCTTGACGAAAAAGGCACATTCACAAGCATTTTTGATAAAAGAAATAACCGCGAAGTCCTCAAAAACGGTCAGCGTGGTAATGTGCTCACTGCTTATGAGGATTACCCAAGAGAGTACGATAACTGGGAAATGAGCAGTTATTATACCGAAAAGCATTGGGAAGCAGATGACGTTAAATCTGTTGAAATTCTTAACGAAGGTGAGCGTGCAGGTCTTAAAATTACCAAGGAATTTAAAAACAGCACAATTGTGCAGAGTATCTATCTCTATAACAATATCGACAAAATCGATTTTGAGAATTTCATTGATTGGAAAGAGTCACACTTAATTCTCAAAACTGCATTTCCCGTTGATGTGAATACAAATAAAGCAATTTATGATATTCAGTTCGGTTCAGTTGAGCGCCCAACTCATAAAAATACAAGCTGGGATGCAGCTCGCTTTGAGGTTTGTGCTCATAAGTATTGCGATTTGTCAGAGTACGGCTACGGCGTAAGCCTTATGAACGATTGCAAATACGGTCACGCAATCCACGACGGTGTTATGAGCCTCACAATGCTCAAGTGCGGAACTTTCCCCGACCCAGATGCCGATAAATGTGAGCACCGCTTTACATATTCACTTTATCCACACGCAGGCGACTACCGCGAAGCAGGCACAATTCAAAAGGCTTATGACCTTAATATTCCAATGCTTGCAGTCAAGGGTGGCGAAGGTAATCTCCCAACAGAATATTCACTTTTTACAGTTGATAAAGAAAATGTAATATTTGAAACTGCAAAGAAAGCAGAAGACGGTGACTGTCTTATTCTTCGCGGATGTGAATATTATAATAAGCGCACAACCGCCAAGATTTCATTTGGTTTAGACATAAAAAAAGCATATCTCTGCGATATGCTCGAAAATAATGTTGAAGAATTAAAAGTTGTGAACAACACAATCTCCATAGACTTCAAACCTTATGAAATTGTAACAATAAAAGTAGAAAAATAACTCAATAAAGCCTCCCTTGTTAAAGGGAGGGGGACCGCGTCAGCGGTGGAGGGATTCAGTTTAAAATCCAATAGTGTGGCGGGGGCTTGCTCCCGCCATTGCTTTTGTAATCCGCGTCGCAGCCCCTTAATTCTGCACTAAAAAAGCACCCCGCAGGGTGCTTTGATTTTTTTATTTATATCCCTTGCTTGTAAGAATTGCATCAATCTTTTCAGCGGGGTTAAGAAGCTTGCTGACTGACTTGTCATGGTTGAGAGTATCAATAATGTATGAAAGATACTTTGAAAGGTCAACCTCGCAATACCAATCACGCTTCTTGAGTTCTGGCATACGGTAAACAAGATTTGTTGTGAATACCTTGTCGAAAAGTCCGTCACGGTAAGCCTTGTCAAAGTTTTCAAGACCTGCATTGAAAAGACCAAAAGCAGAGAAAATGAAAACTCTGTTTGCACCAAGCTCTTTAAGCTTTGTTGAAACGTCAAGCATTGACTCGCCTGAAGAAATCATATCGTCAATAATCATAACGTCCTTGCCCTCAATGTTTGAGCCGAGGAACTGATGCTCAAGAATTGGGTTTCTGCCGTCAACAATTCTTGAATAATCGCGACGCTTGTAGAACATACCAAGGTCAAGACCTAAATAGTTTGAATATAACATACAACGGCTCATTCCGCCCTCGTCGGGAGAAATAATCATTGTGTGCTCTTTATCAAGATGAAGGTCTTCAACATTGTTAACAAGAGCCTTAATCATCTGATAAGCAGGTGATACATTTTCAAATCCGTTAAGAGGAATAGCGTTCTGAACACGTGCATCGTGAGCGTCAAAGGTGATGACGTTATCAACACCCATATCAAGACAAAGCTCTTGAAGCATAACTGCACAGTCAAGAGACTCTCTTGAAGAGCGCTTGTGCTGTCTGCCCTCATAAAGCATTGGCATAATAACTGTGATTGTCTTTGCCTTGCCCTCAATAGCAGAGATTGCACGCTTAAGGTTTGCATAGTGGTCATCGGGACTCATAGGAACTGTTTGACCATACATTTTATAGGTAACACCGTGGTTGAAAGCGTCAATAAGAATGTAAATGTCATAACCACGAACAGATTCGTGAAGTGAGCATTTGCCTTCACCTGTACCAAAACGGGGGAATGTGGCATTGAGAATGTAAGTGTCTCTTTCATAGCCTGAAAAAGCGATTGTTGATTTGTGCTCTGAATCCTGCTGTTTGCGCCATTTTACAAGGTAACGGTCAATTTTTTCTGCCATTTCCTCGCAACCCGGTAATGCAATAATACCGAGAGGCCCGTTGGGTATTGTGGTGATTTCTCTGTCTGCCATAATTTAACCTCCGCAAAAGTTTATATTGATATTTAACATATATATTCTACTATATTTTGTGTCTTTTTCAAGCCCAAATCGACAAAAAATTTATTTTTAGTTAAAAGCGTGTTCAACTGTGATTACTGTGAAATATCTTTCGTCTATTTTGCTCAATTTATTATCAATCAGCCTGCAAATTTCATCGTTACTCATTTCGTATTTATGAGGAACAATCAAATCAAAAATTAAGTTCGTATGTGTAGGACCGTCAACAACTCTAAAATCGTGAATTGACATTTCTTCGCAGATTTCTTTAACTGTTTGCGATGTCATTCGTCGTAATTCGTTAATTCTTTCATCATCAACAATAATAGGGTCCATATGAATTGAGATAAGAAGCCCGAATTCCGCGAAAATATCACGTTCAATAAGGTCAATAATGTCGTGACATTCCATCATATCCGCATTTGCGGGAACTTCTGCGTGAGCTGATGCAAAACGTCTTTGAGGGCCGTAATCGTGAATAATCATATCGTGAACGCCCACAACAAAGTCGTATGATAATATTTTTTGCTCAATGGCCTCAACAAATTCCTTTTCGGGTGCTTTTCCCAAAAGCTCTGCCATTGTGTCGCGAAGAATATTAAAGCCTGCAAGAAGAATGAAGCCTGCAACAAATATGCCTAAATATCCGTCAACATTGATGTCAGAAAAAGCAGAAATGATAATCGCTGCTGCAGCTACCGCAGTTGCAAGGCAATCGCTGAAGCTGTCTTTCATAACTGCCATCATAGGTGCAGAGTTGATTTTTTTGCCTAATCTTTTATTGAAAAGACCAAGCCAAAGCTTTGCCAAAATGCTCAATACAAGAATTATGAGTGATACCCAATTAAACTGAACGGGCACAGGATTTGCAATCTTTTCAATTGAACTTTTAAGCAATTCAACACCCATAAGAAGAACAAGAAAAGCCACAATAGATGCTGAAATATATTCAATTCTGCCGTGACCGTAGGGGTGCCCCTTGTCAGCGGGCTTTGCAGAAAGTTTAACACCGAAAAGAGAAACTATTGAAGAGCCTGCGTCCGACAAATTGTTGATTGCATCTGCCGTAACAGAAATACTGCCGGAAATAACTCCGGCAATGTATTTTGCAACAGCCAAAATAAGATTTACAACTATTCCTGTAACGCTGCCTAATGTGCCGTAAGCAGTGCGCACGCGGATATCCTTGATGTTTTCACTGTCGCGTATGAATAATTTAACGAGAATTGTGTGCATTTAAAAGAACCCCTTTTGCCTCATCACCGATAATACCCCAAAGACCTGCAACAGTAAGATTTAACCACATTTCAGCAACCTGACGCGATGTCCATTCCGGGTGCATTGTACACCAACAATTAACAAGACCAATAAAGCCGAATTTACCGTAATTATACGCAAAATCATATTTTGTGTCATCCATATTCGGAAAAATTCCTTTAAAAAGTTTATATACCTTTTCGTTCATAAGCTCGCCGATTTTATAAGTGAACTGCGCATCACCGTGCTCACCCATAAGCATAGAATATGTATCCATATTTTCGCGAAAATGCTCGCAGAAGATTTCGCAGACATCAATAGGGGTTTTCAAAATGTTGTCAGAGGTTATTGAAGATATTATTTTGTTGAATTCATCGTATAACTCATTTTCAAGCGCCTCAACAAGCTCGTAAATATCCTTGTAATGAAGATAAAATGTGCCTCTGTTTATTTCAATCAGGTCAGTAAGCTCTTTAACAGTAACTTTTGTAATACTTTTTGTCTTTGAAAGCTCAGCAAGACCGTTTCTTATGAGTTTTTTTGTGCGCTTTACGCGACTGTCATTATCATTTACAGGCATTTTTATGTCCTCCTATATTATGATACTTGTCATTATACTACTTTTATGTTCAATAATCAACACTTTGTTTTGTTTTTGATATTACAAAAATACACAAAAAAATAATGAACATAAATTAAAATATATGTAGCATTATTACAAAATTTGTGGTACAATGTACAATGTATTATTTTGTGTAATAATAAGGGGCGTAAAAAATGTCATTTATTGAATTAAGAGATGTTGTTAAAACCTATAAAATGGGTGAGGTAGAAATTAAAGCTGTTGATAATATCAGCTTTCCGATAGAAAAAGGCGAGTTCGTTGTTGTTGTAGGTCCTTCGGGTGCAGGTAAAACAACTGTGCTCAATATTTTGGGCGGAATGGATAAAGCCACATCGGGTGAGGTCATCGTTGACGGAACTGATATTTCAAAATTCAGCGAAAAAGAATTAACAAAATATCGCCGTGACGATGTGGGCTTTGTTTTTCAGTTTTATAATCTTGTTCAGAATCTCACAGCACTTGAAAATGTTGAGTTAGCTGCACAAATCTGCAAAAATCCCATTGATGCAGAGCAGGTGCTCGGAGAAGTGGGTTTGAGCGCTCGTCTTGATAACTTCCCGTCACAGCTTTCGGGTGGTGAGCAACAGCGCGTTTCAATTGCACGTGCCCTTGCTAAAAATCCAAAGCTCTTGCTTTGCGATGAGCCCACGGGTGCGCTTGACTACATTACAGGTAAATCAATCTTAAAGCTTTTGCAGGATACCTGTCGCGAAAAGGGTATGACTGTAATTGTAATTACACATAACTCTGCCCTTACTCCTATGGCAGATAAAATCATTAAAATCAAAAACGGACAGGTTGACAGAATTCTTCTCAATTCCAACCCCACACCCGTTGAGCAGATTGAATGGTAAAGGAAGAGAACGGCAGATATGACTAAATCATTGAGAAAAGATTTCCGCAGAGAGATAAAGAAAAGCTTCAGCCGATTTATCTCAATTCTGCTCATAGTTACATTGGGTGTTGCCTTTTATTCGGGCATACGCTCCTCAATGCCCGCTATGCAGATGACTGCGGACAGTATTTATGATAAAGAAAACCTTATGGATATTCGCGTTGTCGGTACTTTAGGACTTACCGAAAACGACCTTAAAGCCATAAACGAAATTGAGGGCGTTGAATTCGCTGAGGGTGCTTATACCACCGATTTTCTTTGCCTTGTAAACTCAAAAGAGCTTGTAACAAAGGTAATTGCCACACCCGAAAAGCTTAACGATGTAAGAGTTAGCGAGGGCAGATACCCCGAAAAGTTCAATGAATGTGTTGTAAGTAAAGAATTTCTTGACGCGTCAGGTCTTTCAATCGGTGAGTTTGTAACCCTTAAAACAGGAACTGACAAAAGCATTTTCGATACTTTAGCCGCAGAAACATATGAAATCGTCGGCGTGGGCTCATCTTCATATTTCCTTAACGGTGATATGGGAACGGCAACTATTGGCGACGGTACTGTTGACGGCTATGTGGTAATTCCTCAAGAGGCTTACGTTACAAATGTCTATACTTCAATCTATGTGCAGGTTGAGGGGGCAAAAGAGCTTGATTGCTATGGTGAGGAATACACAAAACTCATTGAAAATATGATGAACAAAATCAAGGCTATTTCAGACCGCCGTTGTGATATTCGTTATAGTGAGGTCCGTTCAACAAGTAACGAGCTTTTAGAAAAAGCACGTACTGATTTTGAAGCGGCAGAAATAACTGTTCAGACCGAGCTTGCCGAGGCTTATCAGAAAATTCTTGAGGGCAGACAGCTTTACGAAGAACAAAAACTCTGGGTTGAGCAGAATGCCGAAATTCTCAATAACGCGGCAACAAATCTTCCCATTTATGAAAAAGAGCTTGCAACTGCAAAGGCTGAGTTAGAAAAAGCTGAAAAATCAGTTACTGCTACTCTCGCAGCTCTTGAAAAGGCCAAAGCAGAGCTTGAGGTTGCAAAAGCACAGCTTGAAGAAATTAAAAATAATCCCGCTGCAACCGAACAAGACATTAAAGATGTTGAAACCGTATATAAGCTTACTGAAAGTGCAGTCGCCGCTTATCAGGCAACAATGATTACCGAACAGCAAAAGCTTGAAGAGGGCAAAAAAGAATACGAAAGCAAAAAAGCAGAGGTTGAAGCACTCCGCGCCGCTGTGGAGAGCGGTCAGTTGGCAAGTGCACAGCAACAGTTAGTTAAGGCTGAAGAAGAGCTTAAGCGTGCTGAGGAACAGTATGAAATTTCAAAGCAGGATGCCACTGATGAGCTTGCAGATGCAGAGGTAAAACTTGAAACTGCAGAGCGTGAAATTACTAATATGGAAGTTCCCGTTTGGTATGTGCTCAACCGAGACAGTGTTGAATCTTATTTAAGCTATAAAAACGATGCACAGAGTATCGGCGCAATCGGAACGGTGTTCCCAATAATCTTCTTCCTTGTCGCAGCTCTCGTTTCTCTTACAACAATGACCCGTATGGTAGAAGAGCAAAGAACACAAATCGGTACTTTGAAAGCTCTGGGTTACAGCAAATTTTCAATTGTCAGCAAATATCTTCGCTATGCCGCCCTTGCCAGTGTAATAGGTAGCGTAATCGGTGTGTTCGCGGGTGAATATACAATTCCGTCCCTTATGGTATGGGCATATAAGCTTGTTTATTATAATCTTGGTAACGCAGTTATTACTCTTAATGCAGAGCACGGTGTAACCGCTGCTGTTATCGCAATTTTCTGCACAACATTCGCAGCCTTTGCCGCTTGCTATAAAGAACTCAAGAGTGTTCCGGCACAGCTTATGCGTCCCGAAGCACCAAGAGCAGGTAAGCGTACTCTGATTGAAAGAATTTCATTTATTTGGGATAGACTTAATTTCGGTCAGAAATCTGCAATGCGAAATCTCTTCCGTTATAAAAAGCGTTTTCTTATGACACTTTTCGGCGTCGGCGGTTGTATGGCACTTTTGCTTGTGGGATTTGGTGTTCGCGATTCAGTTTCTGCTATGGCAGATAAACAGTACGGCGAGGTATTCAATTATAGCGGTATTGTCAGCGTTGACACAACCCTTACAAGAGCACAGCGCAGAACACTTCTTTCAAATATTTCTGATATTTCAGATATTACCGAATATACACAGGCAACTCGTACAATGGTTTACGGAACAGGCGAGAGCGCAAAAAATCTCCAGAACGAAAAGAACGCTTATTTGGTTGTTCCGCGTGATGTTGACGGCTTCCCGTCATATGTAAGACTTCAAGAGCGGGCAGGTCTTATTACACCACTCACCGACGAGGGCGTAATAATCACCGAAAAATATGCCGATTTACTTGGTGTCAGCGTTGGTGACAGTATTTTCATAAGACTTGGTGAAGCTGACGCATATTCAAAAGAAGTCAAAGTAACAGGTATAACCGAAAATTATATTTTCAATTATATCTATATGACGCCTAATCTTTATCAGTCAATATACGGCTCAGCGGCAGAAATAAATATTCTTATGTTTAAAACCGCAAATAATGCGAATACCGAAGATATAAGCACAAGACTTTTAAGTATCAACGGCGTGAATTCAGTTACAATGAATGAAAATGAGTTAGGCGAGCTCAACACAGTAATAAATAACCTTTATTTCATAGTTATTGTTATGATTATCGCCGCCACAATTCTTGCCTTTGTCGTTATTTATAACCTTAATAATATCAATATCAGCGAGCGTCGCAGAGAATTGGCAACACTCAAGCTTTTAGGCTTCTATAATGGCGAATTAGCACAGTATGTCTACCGCGAGAATGTTATTCTTACATTGCTCGGCACATTGCTTGGTGTGGGATTAGGTATCGTACTTCACCAATTTGTAATGGTAACTGTTGAAACGGATGTTTATATGTTCGGCAGAGAATTAGAGCCATTGAGCATTGTAATCGCCGCCGTACTTACAATCATTTTCGCAATGATTGTCAACTCGATTATGTACTTTAAACTCAAGAAAGTAAATATGATAGAATCACTTAAATCAGTAGAATGATAGCCTCCCTTGGTCATTGGGAGGGGGACCGCGTAAGCGGTGGAGGGATTCCAAACTTAAAATAAAAATAGGAGAAATTAAAATGTTCCATCAATTAAACAAACCCACAGCAAACGACACAATCGCAACAATTAAAACAAATATGGGCGAAATCAAAATTAAGCTTTTCCCTGAATATGCACCAAAGGCAGTTGAGAATTTCACAACTCACGCAAAAAACGGCTATTATAATGGTCTTATCTTCCATCGTGTTATCAACGATTTTATGATTCAGGGCGGTGACCCATTGGGCACAGGTACAGGCGGAGAGAGTATCTGGGGACATTCGTTTGAAGACGAATTTACAGGCGAGCTTCATAACCTTCGCGGTGCACTTTCAATGGCAAATGCAGGACCAAACACAAACGGCAGTCAGTTCTTTATTGTTCAGGCTAAAGAATGCCCCGAAGATTTGCTTGACCAAATGAGAATGGCAGATGAAAGAGTATTCCCAACAGAGTGTATCGAAGCATATGAAGAAGTAGGCGGTACTCCTTGGCTCGATTTCCGTCACACCGTGTTCGGTCAGGTTTTCGAGGGTATGGATGTTGTTGACGCAATCGCAAAAGTCCCTGCTGACTATTTTAACAATAAACCCAAAAACGATGTAATAATCGAAACAATTTTTATAGAATAAAACCTTATAAAGCCTCCCTTGTCAAAGGGAGGGGGACCGTCAAAGACGGTGGAGGGATTCTTTTATGCTCTTTAAAAACATCTCAATCATCACCCCAAACCTTGAAATCCAGAACAATATGTTCGTTGGTATTGAGGGCGATAAAATCGACTATGTAGGAATTGAAAAACCGCAGAAAAACTACGGTGAAGAATACGACGGCAATAAAAAACTGTTGTCAGCGGGCTTTGTAAATCTTCATACCCATTCACCAATGACACTTCTTCGCGGTTACGCTGAAAATCTGCCACTTGACCGCTGGCTTAACGACCGCGTTTTCCCCTTTGAAGACCGTCTGAACTGTGACCGTGCATATTACGGCACAATGCTTTCAATTGCTGAAATGTTGGCTTGCGGAACTACTTCATTTACCGATATGTATTTCTTTGGCGACGGCGTAATGAAAGCCGTTATTGAAAGTGGTGCAAAAACCAATTTCGGCCGTTCAATTGTTTCATTTGTCGATGAAGATATCACTAAAAATGACCGTTTTCAAGAGGGCGTATATTTAACTGAAAAATATCACAATACCCAGAACGGCAGAATTAAAATTGATATGAGCCTTCACGCTGAATACACAAACCGACTTTCAATTATTGAGCAGTTTGGTGAATACACAAAGGGCAGGGGGCAGATTAATCATATCCATCTCTCCGAAACAAAATCCGAGCACGAAGCCTGCAAAGAAAAATACGGCAAAACTCCCGCTCGTCTTTTTGCAGATGCAGGTGTGCTTGACAGCCCCTCAGTTCTTGCGCATTGCGTATGGGTTGAAGATGAAGATTTAGACATTTTTGCCGAAAAAGGCGCAACAGTTGCCCATTGCCCCGCAAGTAACTTAAAGCTTGGCAGTGGTGTCTGCAACACATATGAAATGCTCCAAAAGGGCGTGAATATCGGTATCGGCACAGACTCCGCCGCAAGCAATAACGGGCTTGATATAATGCGCGAAATTTATTTAGCAGCAATTCTCCCCAAAGGTATTCAAAAACGTGCAGACATTATCACTCCTCAAGAAATTTATAAAATGGCAACTGTCAACGGCTATAAGGCACAGGGCAGAAACGATTGCGGTTTAATCAAAGAGGGGTATAAGGCAGATTTAATTGTCCTTGACCTTGACAAACCTAATATGTACCCCGATTTTGATGTGCTCAATAACCTTGTTTATTCAGCAAACAAGAGCGATGTTGTGCTCACTATGGTTGACGGCAAGGTGCTTTATAAAAACGGCGAATTCACCACAATTGATGTTGAAAAGATGGGCGCAGAAGTAAGCCGTCTTGTTCGCGAGGTTGAAAAAGAGGTGCAAAGAGTATGATTACAAAAGCAGTAGAATATATTCAGTCAAAAATCAGCGGAAAATATGAAATAGGCATAATACTCGGCAGTGGCTTGGGCTCACTCGGTGAAAAAATTGAAAATCCCGAGTATGTTGATTATGCAGATATCCCCAATTTCCCCGTGTCCACAGCACCCGGTCATGTCGGCAGATTTGTGTTTGGCACACTTAACGGAAAAAAGGTTATGTGTATGCAGGGCAGAATTCATTTGTATGAGGGCTATCCCGTAGAAAGCGTAGTAATGCCAATCCGCGTTATGCGTAAAATGGGTGTTGAAAAATTAATCGTTACCAATGCCGCAGGCGGAATAAATGAAAGCTTTGCAGTCGGTGATATTATGCTTATTACTGACCATATCAACTTTACGGGTCGTAATTGCCTTATGGGTGAAAACGATGCTGAATTCGGCGTTCGTTTCCCCGATATGAGCTTTGCTTATGCCCCCGAGCTTCGTGAAATTGCATTGAGCTGTGCAAAAGAATTAAATATGAATTTACAGCAGGGTGTTTATATCGGTTGTACAGGTCCTTCTTATGAAACTCCCGCAGAAATCCGAGCATTTCGTGTAATGGGTGCAGATACGGTTGGTATGTCAACCGTGCAAGAGGTAATAGCCGCCAATCATTGTGGTATGCAGGTTTTGGGCTTTTCTCTTGTTTCAAATAAAGCAGCAGGACTTTCGGGCGAGCGTTTAACTGAAGAAGAAGTGCTCACAATCGGCAAGCAGAAGAGTGAAGAAATGCAAACTCTTATTATGAAGATTTTAGGTGAATTTTAATGTCATTCTTAAACGGCGCAACCGTAGGCTTTGACACCGTAAAAAATAAAGCGGTGTTTATTGACCAGACACTTTTGCCAAATGAATATAAAGAGGTTTTTACAGACGATTTCAGCGAAATGTATGAGGCAATCAAGCTTTTAAAGGTGCGCGGAGCACCCGCTATCGGTGTATTTACCGCAATTTCTCTCGCGGTGCTTATGAATAAAAGCACTGCTAATACATATGAAGAATTTTTCGCAGAACTTAAAAATTACGCTGAAAGCCTTGTTAAATGCCGTCCCACAGCCGTAAATCTCAAATGGGCGACAGAAGAAATGCTTGAAATTGCTGAAAAATGCAACGCAGAGAGTTTCAAAGAAAACCTTACAAATCAAGCACTTAAAATGATTGAAGAGGATATCGCAGTATGCCGAAGAATCGGTGAATACGGCGCAGGAATTCTTGAAAACTGCAATTCAGTTTTAACTCATTGTAATGCAGGCCGTCTTGCAACCGTAAAATACGGCACAGCACTTTCACCCGTGTATATAGCAAAAGAGCAAGGTCATAATTTGAAGGTTTATGCTGATGAAACTCGCCCACTTTTGCAAGGAGCAAGACTTACTGCCTTTGAGCTTTGCGATGCAGGTGTTGATACCACCGTCATTTGTGATAATATGGCTTCTTTCGTTATGAAAAATCACCTTGTAGACGCTGTTCTTGTGGGTTGCGACAGAGTTGCACTCAACGGTGATACTGCAAATAAAATCGGCACAAGCGGAGTGGCAATTCTTGCAAAGCATTACGGTATTCCTTTTTATGTGTGTATGCCATTTTCAACCTTTGATAAAAATATTGCAACAGGTGACGATATAGTAATCGAATTGCGTAACGGCGCAGAAATAGGGGATATGTGGTATGAAAAAACAATGATACCCGAAACTGCAAAAACCTTAAACCCTGCATTTGACGTGACCGACCATAGCCTTATCACCGCATTTATCACCGAAAAAGGTATAATCAAACCAAACGAAATTAAAAATCTAATATAGTGTTTAGCCTCCCTTGTCAAAGGGAGGGGGACCGTCGAAGACGGTGGAGGGATTCCTTCACCGTTTTTTGCTGAAAATTATTTCTAAATTCTACATGTTTCAGTTGAAATATTAGTGATTATATTGTATAATATCATTGTTAAAATTTTGTCAGAATTCTGACTATGGAGGTATATTATTATGGCAAACCGTTTTGTGCTTAACGAAACATCTTATCACGGCAAGGGCGCAATCAATGAAATTGAAACCGAGATTAAAGCAAGAGGCTTCAAAAAAGCTT
This sequence comes from uncultured Clostridia bacterium, assembly GCA_937916195.1. Lineage (GTDB taxonomy): Bacteria > Bacillota > Clostridia > Oscillospirales > Acutalibacteraceae > Fimenecus. The sequence continues at coordinate 2,614 of CALFTO010000123.1, read as the reverse complement.
TCGTGTGCTCAGACCCCGACCTTATCAAGTTTGGTGTTACTAAAAAGGTGACCGATATTCTTGATAATGCAAATATCGCATACGAAATCTATTCAGATATCAAACCCAACCCCACAATTGAAAATGTTAAGAACGGTGTTGAGGCAATCAAAAAGGCAGAGGCAGATTGCATTGTAGCAATCGGTGGCGGTTCTTCAATGGACACAGCAAAGGCAATCGGTATAATCATCACAAACCCCGAATTCGCTGATGTTCGTTCACTTGAGGGTGTTGCTCCCACAAAGAATCCCTGTGTGCCAATTATCGCAGTTCCCACAACAGCAGGTACAGCAGCAGAAGTTACAATCAACTATGTTATTACTGATGCAGAAAAAGACAGAAAAATGGTGTGCGTAGACGTCCACGATATCCCCGTTGTAGCAGTCGTTGACCCCGATATGATGTCAACAATGCCTAAGGGACTTACAGCCGCAACAGGTATGGACGCTCTTACTCACGCTATTGAAGGCTACATCACAAAGGGTGCTTGGGAGCTTTCAGATATCTTCCATATCAAAGCAATCGAAATCATCGCAAAATCACTTCGCGGTGCAGTTGATAACACAGACGAGGGCAGAGAGGGTATGGCTCTTGGTCAGTATATCGCAGGTATGGGCTTCAGTAATGTAGGCCTTGGTATTGTTCACTCAATGGCTCATCCTCTTGGTGCTCTTTATGACACACCTCACGGTGTTGCAAATGCTATTATTCTTCCAACAGTTATGGAGTATAACGCAGAAGCAACAGGCGAGAAGTACAGAGACATCGCAAAGGCTATGGGTGTAGAAGGTGTTGATGCAATGAGCCTTGCAGATGCAAGAAAAGCTGCAATTGACGCAGTTAAGCAACTTTCAGTTGATGTTGGTATTCCTGCAGACCTTAAAGAAATCGTTAAGGCAGAAGATATCGACTTCCTTTCACAGTCTGCATTTGACGATGCTTGCCGTCCAGGTAACCCAAGAGATACAAGCGTAGCAGAAATCAAAGAGCTCTATCTTTCACTTATGTAATTAAATATTTACAATCTATGGCGGGGTCTTGACCCCGCCTTTACTTTGCATTTTACACTTTGCATTTTGTATTTATAATTGACATCTTCAAAAACAATGGTATAATATAACCATTAAAGTGGGTATTTATTTGTATAAGTATTCATATTGAAAGGTGGTAACTCCCATGAGCTACACAGTAGAAGATATTCTTCGCATAGCAAAAGAGAAAAAAATTAAGTTTATAAGATTGCAGTTTACTGACATTTTCGGTCAGATGAAAAACATTGCAATCACTGAAAATATGTTTGAAAAGGTGCTCAGCGAGGGTCAAATGTTTGACGGTTCTTCAATCGAAGGCTTTGTTCGTATTGACGAGTCAGATATGTATTTAAAGCCCGACCTTGATACTTTTACAATTTTACCTTGGAAAGAGGGCACAGCAAGAGTTATCTGCGATGTTTACGGTGCAGATAAAGAAACCCCATTCACAGGTGACCCCCGTCATGTTCTTCGTACAGTTATCGAAGAAGCCGCAGAAATGGGCTATTCAATCAATGTTGGTCCTGAATGTGAGTTCTTCCTTTTCAAGCTTGACGAGTATGGCAGAGCAACAACAAAAACAAATGACGCAGTTGGCTATTTCGATATCGGTCCTGCTGACGATGGCGAGCAGTGCCGCAACGACATCTGTATTGCACTTCAGCAGATGGATTACGAAATCGAGGCTTCTCACCACGAATGTGCAGAGGGTCAGCACGAAATCGACTTTAAGTTCGCCGAGGCTCTTGAAGCAGCCGATAAGGTTGTAACCTTTAAGCACGTTGTAAAAACTTATGCAAGACGTAACGGACTTCACGCAACCTTTATGCCCAAGCCTGTTTATGGTGCAGCAGGTAATGGTATGCACACCAATCTTTCACTTATGAAAGACGGCAAAAATGCTTTTTATAATCCCGATGATAAATATGGTCTTTCAGATACCGCTTATCAGTTTATCGCAGGTGTTCTTCATCACGTAAAGGCAATCACTTGCGTTGCAAATCCTCTTGTAAACTCATATAAGAGACTTGTTCCAGGCTTTGAAGCTCCAGTTTACATATCTTGGTCAGCATCAAACCGTTCAGCACTTATTCGCGTTCCCGCTGCTCGCGGTATGGCAACACGTGTTGAGCTTCGTTCTGCAGACCCATCTTGTAACCCTTATCTTGAAATGGCACTTTGCATTGCCGCAGGTCTTGACGGAATTAAAAAGGGTATGCGTGCCCCTGAGGGAATTACAACAAATATCTATGATATGAGTGCCGAAGAGCGCAAAGAAAAGGGTATTGAAAATCTCCCAAGCACTCTTCAAGAAGCGACAAGAGAATTTGAAAAGAGTGAATTTGCAAAAGAAGTTCTCGGTGAGCACATCTTTACAAAATACCTTGCAGGTAAAAAGAAAGAATGGGCAGATTACAGCACCCGCGTTTCACAGTGGGAAATCGACGAATACCTTTCAAAATATTAATAATACAAAAGCGGTAGAGGGTTTGAACAAGTCCAGTAAAAACGGACAATAGAAAAAAAGCACCTCCTATGGTAGA
>CALFTO010000122.1 GCA_937916195.1 uncultured Clostridia bacterium | reverse complement strand
GCTTGATGATGAATAAAGAAATTTTTGAAAAATTAGCAGAATTGGAAATTGAATACAAAAAAATTGAGCACCCTGCCGCATTCACAATGGAGGAAATTGCAGAATATGACCTGCACTCTCACGGTCATATTCCTAAAAACCTTGTGCTTCGCGATGTTAAGGGTACAAGAAATATGCTTGTTGTTCTTCACGGTGACAAAAGGGCAAATTTACAGTTAATCCGCGCAGAAATCGACTCTACTAAACTCAGCTTTGCCTCTGACGAAAGGTTAGAGAAATACTTAAAGGTTGAAAAAGGCTCGGTTTCTCCTTTCGGTGTAATTTATGACACCGAGCGCGAGCTTGAAATCTATTTTGATGCTGATTTGAAGAACGAAGATATTGTTGGTTGTCACCCCAATGACAACCACGCAACAGTATTTTTGAAATTCAGTGACCTTGTGAAATACATAAAATCTTGCGGTCACACAATCACTTACATTAAAGTATGAAAAATATAGGACTGTATTTACACATTCCCTTTTGCCGTTCAAAATGCCCCTACTGTGATTTTTACTCATTTTCGGGTAAAGATGCTCAAAAAGACGAATATGTAACGGCTTTACAGGGTAAAATTCTGTCAAGTATTTCTACTTTACAGATTGATTGCGATTGTAAAGGCGATACGCTTTACATCGGTGGCGGAACCCCGTCAGTATTGGGGACAAAAAGCCTCGCAACCCTTGTAAATGCGTGCAATTCGGGATTTTTAACAGATGATGCAGAAATCACCATTGAGTGCAATCCATATGGATTGGACGAAGATTTTTTCAAAATTCTGCACAACTCAGGTGTTAACAGAATTTCAATGGGACTTCAATCTGCAATTGATAGAGAAAGACGAATTTTAGGCAGATTAAGTGGCAGAAAACAGGTTGAAAATGCCGTTAAAACTGCTCAAAAAGTAGGCTTTGAAAACATTACTCTTGATGTAATGTTAGGTGTGCCCGAGCAAACAGAAAAGAGTTTAAACGAAACTCTTGACTTGTGCATTTCTCTTGGTGTGCCACACATAAGTGCTTACATACTCAAACTTGAAGAAAATACTCATTTTTATAAAAATCGCGAGAAATACAACTTCCCCGATGATGATTTAACAGCAGATTTGTATTTACAAATGTGTGAAGCCCTTGAAAATAACGGTATTATGCAATATGAAATTTCAAACTTTGCGAAAAAAGGTTTTGAAAGTCAACATAATCTCAAATATTGGCATTGTGAAGAATATTTAGGACTTGGTCCGTCAGCACATTCGTTTTTAAATGGCAAACGTTTTTATTATGACCGCGATTTCAATGCGTTTTTAAACGGTAATTCCCCTATCCCCGACGGCGACGGCGGAGATTTCACCGAATACGCAATGCTCGCTCTGAGATTGACAGAGGGCTTGCAAGAGAATAAAGTTCTTGAGCGATTTGGCCACTCAATCCCGAAAGATTTATATGAAAAATCCAAAATTTTTGCAGATAATGGGTATATGACCGCAAACAAAAACGGTTTAGCCCTAACCCGAAAAGGATTTTTATTGTCAAATAGCATTTTGGCAGAGATATTATAATTATGAGTGATAAAAAATTACCAAAACGAAAGAATTTAAGATTAAAAGAGTATGATTATTCCCAAAACGGTTGTTATTTTGTTACCGTATGTGTAAAAGACAAACGACATTTGTTAGCACATTATAAATCAAGAACAGACATTGTAGGGGCAGGTCTCCGTGCCTGCCCGCGAGAAGCAATTGCTTTGACTCCGTTGGGTAGAGAGGTAGAAAAAGCCATAGGGTATATCAATACACATTATGAAAATGTTGATGTGGAAAATTCAATTGTAATGCCAAATCATATTCATCTTCTTATCACGATTGATAATATTGAGGCTCGATACACGGGCAGGCACGGAGACCTGCCCCTACAAGATGTGATAAGAAACCTAAAGTCTTATACAACAAAAAAGTATTGGGAAATATGCGGTGACAAAAATGGTGTATTATGGCAAAGTCGATATAATGACCATATCATCCGCAATCAGCAGGATTTTGAATATCATTGGAATTATATTGAGTACAATGCGTTAAAGGAATACAAATAATAAGGGTGTGAGTTTATGACCTGGTTTTACAAGTTAATTGCGGTGATTTTGGCATTGTTTATTTATTCGCCTACAAGTGAAATTGCTACATATTCTGTTAGCAAAGAAAATCCGAAACTCACATTCACAATACTTTCCGATGTGCACCTTGAGGGCAACAACGAAGAGCGTTTTGAGCTTTTTGGCGAGGGAATTCGCGATATAAATTCAAATGCTGATAACTATGCCCTTGTGTTTCTTGGCGACAACACAATGAACGGTCAGGTTGTAGAGCTCAGTGCATTTTACAGTATTCTTGACGATTACAACTCTATTGAAAATGTTCTTATGGTTACGGGTAATCACGACCTTTGCCCAAGTGACTATAATGTCGGCGACTATGAAGATTTAAGAGACAGATTTTTCAAATATAAAAACGCATTTTTAAATACTCAACATGACGACCGAGTGTATTACAGCTATAATATGAACGGATATAAATTTATTGTGCTCGGTTCGGAATCTGACGCGGGAATACAGGAAAATATCTCTGAAGAGCAATTTGAGTGGCTTGAAAACGAGCTTGAATCCGCTGAAGAAAATGATAAGCCCGTTTTCTTATTTAACCACTACCCTCTTAACAATGTCTGGGAAGATGTATGGGCAGAGGGTCATATAGGTGAAGACAGCGATACTCTTTACGAGCTTTTAAAGAACTGTGACAACAAGATTTTATACTTTTCAGGTCACTTACATATGGGCTTTTATGAAGACAGGCGCGAAGTAGTTTGTGACGATAACATTACATTTATAAACGTTGCAGGCTTTGGCGTTGACAATGATGTTGGCGATGCCGACAATCAGCAAAACGGCACAGGTCAGCAGGTTGAGGTTTATGAGGATGAAATTGCAATTCGAGTGCGCGATTTCGCAAAACATGAATGGACGGATGTTGAATATACGTTCCATCTATAATGAGGTGTTATAAATGAGAAAGATTGACGGTGACACAGGAAGATACTATCTCCCTGCAAAATTCCAATCATCAATGGCTCTTTCTATGCATATTCTTCACTTATTTATGATTGTGTTTTTCACTATTGCTATTATTTTTGTTCCCGAGTACAAAAGCCCTACAGCAAGAGATATTTTTCTTGTAATATGTGCAGGATTTTTGGTGATTTTTTCTATTATCAATTGGCTTTATTTTGGCGTTTTTCGCCTGGGTACAGTTGAAATTGACAATTACGGAATACACATACACACATTATCTGTAAAGAAAAGTATAAGATGGCAAAACATAAAATATATGGAAATCACTAATGGTCCAACAGTAAAAAATGTTTCATCAAAAGTATTGCAAATTATATTAATTGAAGGCGACGGAAGTGAAAGCGCTTGGGAACGTCTTAACGCAAAACTTACTGGCAATTGTTTTACTTATAATATTCCTTTAAGTTCTTTTTCAGATGTCCCTTGGGATGTTTTTATGCGAACAGTCAACGGAATTTTTGACAGTATTTCAGTACCCACAGACGTTATTGAAGAAGATGTTTACCCCGAAGATGAGATTTGATAGTTATTGACGGGCGATTCGTGAATCGCCCCTACATTGACATTCTATTTTAATTGTGATAGAATATTTAACCGTGCATTGCACAAATATTTAAAAGAATTGAGGTGGACAGAATGCCCATAAAAATTGATAACCAATTGCCCGCAAGACACAATCTTGAGCTTGAGAATATTTTCGTTATGACAGAGCAACGAGCAAGTGTTCAGGACATTCGTCCGCTTAAAATTATACTTCTCAACTTAATGCCCACCAAAATCGAGACCGAAACTCAGATTTTACGACTTCTCAGTAATTCGCCTTTGCAGGTTGAAATTGAGCTTTTGCAGGTTGCTACTCACGAGAGCAAGAACACCTCTAAAGAGCATATGCTCAAGTTTTACAAGACTTTTGATGATATTAAAAATGAAAAATTTGACGGTATGATTGTCACCGGTGCTCCCGTTGAAATGATGCCCTTTGAAGAGGTTGACTATTGGGAAGAGCTTTGCAGAATTTTCGAGTGGGCAAAGAGCAATGTTTACTCATCCTTTCACATCTGTTGGGGTGCACAGGCGGCACTTTATTACCATTACGGTATTCCAAAATACAAATTACCTGAAAAGATGTTCGGTATTTTTCCGCACAAGCCACTTGATATGTATCACCCCTTGCTTCGTGGTTTTAGTGACCTTTTCTATGTGCCACATTCTCGACACACAGAAACAAAAAAAGAGGATATAGCACTCGTTAAAGATTTGCAAATCCTCTCTTATTCTGAAATTTCAGGTGTTCACCTTGTGGCTGATATGGAGTGCAGAAATTTCTATTGCACAGGTCACTCAGAATATGACAGCGACACTCTCGCACGCGAATATTTCCGCGATTTACATAAGGGGCTTGATATTAAACTCCCCTACAACTATTTCCCCAATGACGATACGCGTTTAACCCCGCCACTTACATGGCGCGGCGCAGGAAGTCTTTTATTCCAAAATTGGCTTAACTACTTTGTGTATCAAAAAACACCGTATGATGTGAATGAAATTAAGTAAAAACATAAAAAGACCGAACAGAAATTAATCTGTTCGGTTTGTTTTTTTGTAGAACAAGTTTGACAAATTGGGGTTTGTCGGTATGAATGCAAAACGCAAAATACAAAATTAAGAGTTTGCGATGCAGATTTTAATGTAACTAATAAGCATAAATACTATATGTAATATTGTATTTACATTGTATTTTTTATCCTTAGTATATTTTATTATGAGTGTTGCTATTACAAATATTCCGTAGATGTGCCAAGTCAACATATCAATAGAAAAAATTGTATCTATTATATTATTTTCTGGATGTGTTTTTAATAACACAATAACACACAAATTCGCCAAGCAATAAAATGCAGTAACTAGCAAACTTATAACAGAAAAAACTTATATACTTTATTTTTCATTTTTTCCTTCTCCTTTTACCAAATTGGAAACCTATAAACATTATTACAAACGGAATTATACTCGCAAGATAATACAATATAGGGTCAAAATCGAAAGGTGAAAATGGAGAACTGTCTGGATACATAAAAAGTTCTTCGGCATAATATCTATACTCATAAGCGTCTCTGAGCATAGTGTCAAGTGTTGCAACAGAAAAGTTTGCAAAAATATAATAGCCGTGATAACTAGCCATGCCTAAAGAAAAAACTACTGTTAAAAATCTTATTGGCAATAAGGAAACAAAATCTGATATAGCATTTCCTGTTTTTTTCATCCAGAAAAAACCCATCAAAAATGATGGAACCAGTGCCACAATATAAATAGTAATATAAATAATCCAGCACTCATATAATTCTGGTCCCTTTGGTCGTTCAAAAGGGCCATTCAAATCTCCTACGATAAAATATGTAATGAAAAAAATCAAATTAAAAACACACCAACCAAAAATGCCCCACAAACTGTTGGAAAAGAATAATTTAAAATATTCTTTTTTAGTCATATTGTGTCACCTCTTATTTTAAAATTTTGTAATAGAAAATGTTTTATTACAATTTTATAATTGCACAAAAAAGATTTTTTGTCAAGCAATAATTTGTTGCGAAAAAAACGGGACGCCGAGTCGACGTCCCCTATAAGTTTTATTCAATCACCTTGTAACCCTGCTCCTCAACTGCTTTTTTGAGAGTAACAGGTGCTGCGTCGGCATCAAGAGTAACAATTGCTGTGCCGTCTTTATGGCTTACGATTGCCTCTCTGACTTCTGCCACACCTTCAAGTGCCTTTTTAACGTGTGCTTCACAGTGAGGGCACATCATACCTTCAATTTTCATTGTAATTTTCATTGGTTTTTTCTCCTTTATTTTAAGCTTTATTTTTCTATCTTTTTCAGCATTGCGGATATCCTTGAAATTAAGTCGCAAAGCGTTTGATACTACACAGAACGAAGAAAGGCTCATTGCCGCCGCGCCGAACATTGGGTTGAGTTCCCACCCGAATAAGCTTATAAATGCACCTGCGGCAAGGGGTATTCCGATTGCGTTGTAGAAAAATGCCCAGAACAGATTTTCGTGAATATTGCGAAGCGTTGCACGGCTAAGTCTGATTGCAGCAGGCACGTCAGAAAGTCGGCTTTTCATAAGAACAATATCTGCCGCGTCAATTGCGATGTCTGCACCCGCGCCGATTGCGATGCCGATGTCAGCACGAGTAAGTGCGGGAGCATCGTTTATGCCGTCACCCACCATTGCAACCTTGCCCTTGTCTTTAAGACGGCGGATAACTTTTTCTTTACCGTCAGGCAATACGCCTGCAATAACCTCGTCAACGCCTGCTGTTTTGCCGATTGCGTTGGCGGTTTTTTCATTATCACCCGTAAGCATTACCACGCGAATTCCCATATTCTGCAATTCTTTGATTGCCTGCGGGCTATCTTCTTTTATAACGTCGGCTACTGCAATTATGCCCAAAAGTCTGTTTTCTATGCTGAAAAGCAGTGGAGTTTTACCCTCGTCGGCAAGCTTTTCGGCAGTTTTGATTGTATTTTCGTCAACCTCAAGCTTTTCGCTGATAAACTTAAGACTTCCGCCATACAAAACTTTTTCATTGATTTCTGCGGTTACTCCGTTGCCCGAAAGTGCCTTGAAATTCTGCACATCTGTGAGTGCAAGGCTCATTTCTTCGCCCTTTTGAGTAATTGCCTTTGCAAGTGGGTGCTCGCTCTTGACTTCAAGAGAATACGCAAAATTAAGAAGCTGTTCTTCGGTAATATTTTCGGCGGGAACTATATCAGTAACCTTTGGTTGACCTTGGGTGATTGTACCCGTTTTGTCGAGCACAACCGTATTTACTCTGCCTGTTTCTTCAAGGGAAACTGCGGTTTTAAAAAGAATTCCGTTTTTTGCGCCCACGCCGTTGCCGACCATAATTGCAACAGGAGTTGCAAGTCCCAAAGCACAGGGGCAACTAATTACAAGAACTGAAATTCCGCGAGCAAGTGCATAGCCAACGCTTTGACCAACAAGCAACCAAATGATAATTGTAATTACCGCGATTGTGATTACTGCGGGAACGAAAACACCCGACACCTTATCAGCAATTTTGGCAATAGGTGCTTTTGTGGCGGCGGCATCACTTACCATTTTAATGATTTGAGATAAAGTTGTGTCCTCGCCTACGCGCAAGGCTCTGCATTTGATATAGCCCGACTGATTGAGCGTTGCGGCAGAAACTCTGTCACCAACCGATTTATCAACGGGAATACTCTCACCCGTGAGGGCGGATTCGTCAACTGCCGTTGAGCCCTCAATAATTTCGCCGTCAACTGAAATCTGTTCACCCGGACGGACAACGAATATGTCGCCAATCTGCACTTGGTCTATTGGCACTTCGGTTTCGATGCCGTCTTTGATAATCACAGCCGTTTTTGGTGCTAATTTCATCAAAGATTTAAGCGCATTTGTAGTTTTACCTTTTGAACGAGCTTCAAGCATTTTGCCGACGGTGATAAGAGTTAAAATCATTGCCGCTGACTCAAAATAGAACTCGTGAAGCCAATGGTGAGCCATTTCTACATTAGCGGTCATTTTGAAAAGTGCATAAACGCTATAAACAAATGACGCACCCGAGCCGAGAGCTACCAAAGTGTCCATATTAGGTGAACGGTGGAGTAATCCGCGGGCTCCGTTTATAAAGAATTTTTGATTGATTACCATTACAATTGCGGTCAAAAGCAACTGCGAAATACCAATTGCAAGTGGATTTGAAGCGAGGACTTCGGGTAAGGGCCAGCCCCACATAACGTGCCCCATTGAGATATACATTAAGATTATTAAAAATCCCAATGATGCGATTAATCTTTTCTTTAATTTTGGTGTTTCGGTATCTTTTAAGGCATCTTCATCGTTTGGCTTTAACTGTGCTTTTTTGCTGTCTTTAAGAGTTGCTCCGTAACCTGCTTCGGTCACAGCAGAAATAATTTTTTGCGGGTCTGCCGAGCCCTCAACACCCATTGAGTTGGTGAGCAAGCTGACGGAACAAGAGTTTACGCCATCAACCGCGTTTACTGCTTTTTCAACACGCGCAACGCAAGCAGCACAGCTCATTCCCGTAACATTAAATTGTGTCATTCTCTCACCTTCATTCATAAAAGGGTGATTCGTGAATCGCCCCTACATTTTGCACTATTTATTAAAATGTTCTTTTGATGCGGTCAATGTATTTTTAAGTAACATTGTTATCGTCATTGGTCCTACACCGCCGGGGACGGGAGTTATGAATGAGCATTTGTCTTTTACTGCGTCAAAATCAACGTCACCGCAAAGCTTACCCTCTGCGTTTCTGTTCATACCAACGTCAATTACAACTGCGCCGTCTTTAACCATATCAGGTGTTACAAAATATGCCTTACCAACTGCTGCAACAAGAATGTCAGCACGTTTTGTTACTTCTGCAAGGTCTATTGTTCTTGAATGACAGATTGTAACCGTACCATTCTGACCTAAAAGCAACATTGCCATAGGCTTGCCAACAATATTGCTTCTGCCGATTACAACGCACTCTTTACCCTCAACAGAAATGTTATAGTATTTAAGCATTTCCATAATTCCTGCAGGTGTGCAAGGAAGAAATGAGTGGTCACCAATCATAATATGACCTGTATTTACAGGGTGGAATGCGTCAACATCTTTATGAGGTGCGATTGCGTTGAGAACTTTTTTCTCGTCAATCTGCTTTGGCAATGGCAACTGACAGAGAATTCCGTCAACCGCATCGTCATTGTTAAGTTTTTCAACTAATGCGAGGAGTTCGTCAGTTGTGGTTTCTTCGGGGAGTGCGTATTCAAAAGACTCCATACCCACCTCGGCACAGCCTTTTTTCTTATTGTTTACATAAACACGTGATGCAGGGTTATTGCCCACAATTACAACTGCAAGGCCTGTTGATTTGCCTTGATTTTTAAGGATTTCAACCTCTGCCTTAATTTCTTCGCGGACTGCCGCTGAAACCTCTTTACCGTCGATTATTTTATACATTTTCGGGCACCTCCGCGGTTAATTTTTTCTCTTTGCTAAGCTTTGCAAATTTATAAATCGTAATTACAATACAAACCACCGCAATTGCAAGTGACAACACCTGTGAAACGCGAAGATTTGTGTCACCGATATAAAGACTGTCTGTACGAAGCCCCTCAACGATTGCTCTTTCAGTTCCGTAAATTATGCCGTAGCCCAAGAATAACTGACCGTCAAACTTATGGAATTTCTGACACACAATAAAGAGGATTAAAAATCCGAAAAGACACCAAAGTGACTCATAAAGGAATGTGGGGTGAACGGGCAAATCGGGGTTCATTTCAATGCCGTTTTGCGCGAATTCTGCCTGATGGCTGTTTATGTAAGCCACCACCTTGTCGCTTGTCATACCCCAAGGGAGTGTTGTGTTTGTTCCGAACGCCTCTTGGTTTGTGTAGTTGCCCCAACGACCAATTCCCTGACCGATAAGCAAGCTCATACCCGCTAAATCGAGGAGCTTTAAAAAGCTTAAATCCACCTTTTTACATACGAAATATGCGGCAATGAGAGCGCCGATAATTCCGCCGTAAATGGCAAGTCCACCGTTCCAAATCTGTATTATTTCGTCAAGATGGTTTTTAAAATAATCCCACTCAAAGATTACATAATATGCACGTGCACCGATAATTCCGCCGATTGTACCCCAAATGAGAACATCGAGCATTTTGTCGATGCTCATTTTCCAGACATAAGCCTTTCTTCCGCCGAAAAGCACCGCAAGAGTAAAGCCAAATGCGATAATTGCTCCGTAAAATTTAATTGAAATCACATTGTCGCCAAAGGGAATTTCAACAAGTGTGTCATACACGTCAAATTCCCAGCCAAGACCGGGGAAGAGCACCTCGGTATAGCCTGTTAACCATTTCATAAAAATAACCTCTTTAGTTAGGAAGAATTACTGACATTGCTGAATTCTCAAGATTGATTGCACTGCGAAGTCTGTTGTCAATATCTTCAGCCGTAATGCTTTCAAGAACGCTGAGTTGGTCGAAAAGTCCGTCACCGTTGAAATATTCGCCAACGAGTGCGTTTGCAAGTGAATCAACATCGTTGAAATTCATAATGAAGTTACCGTAATGCTTTTTCTTAATACGGTCAAATGCCTCGCGGTCAACACCCTCGTCCATTACTCGACGAAGCTCTGCGGTAATTTTTTCGCGAACTGTGTCATAATCATTGCTTTCGCCGTTGAAAAGGTGTGCTGAATAGCCGTAGCCCTCAAAATATTCTGCGTCAAAGGTTGTGTTTATAAGTCCCTCATTGAGAAGTGACTCATAAAGAGGTGATGTTTTACCCGCAACAATATCCATAAGAATTGTGCTTTCAAGTGACTCTTTGAGAGTTCTTTCGGGAGTTTTGATATCCTCTTTAAAGCCGATTGCAAAAATAGGCATTGCAACGCTGAGCTTGTGCTCAACCTTATCAGCCACAACCTCTGCGGGCTCAACCATAAACTTACGCTCAATCTTTTTGCACTCTTTGGGTTTAATCATTTTGTCGGCAAGAGAGAGCACCTGCTCGACTGTTACATTACCCGCAACTGCAAGCGCCATATTTGCAGGGTTATAGAATGTTTCATAGCACTCATAAAGCAAATCAGCAGTAATGTGACTGATTGATTCAACCGTGCCCGCAATATCAATTCTTACGGGATGCTTATGATAAAGCGCGCGAAGAAGCTCAAAATGTGAGCGCCAGCCGGGTTCATCCTGATACATATTGATTTCCTGACCGATAATTCCCTGCTCTTTCTGAACGGTTTTCTCGGTAAAATAAGGATTTTGCACGAAATCTAAAAGAATTTCAAGAGAAGCCTCTAAATTGTCACTGCACTGAAAAAGATAGCAGGTTTTATCAAATGAAGTGTAAGCATTTGCATTTGCGCCTGTTTTTGCATAGCGTGCAAAGGCGTCAAGCTCTTCGCTTTCAAAAAGCTTATGCTCTAAAAAGTGAGCAATACCCTCGGGCACTTCGGTGAATTCCTTTTCGCCCTCTAATTTGAAGCAAGTGTCAATTGAGCCGTATTTTGTGCCGAAAATCGCATAGGTTGAAGCGTAGTTTTCTTTTGGATAAACAAAAATTTTAAGTCCTGAGCTATGGTCAATCTCAAAATAACGCTCGCCGAGTAATTCATTTTTTATTTCTTTAATATTATTCATTGCCGTTTTCCTCCCCTGTGAGAAGATAAATTGTGTCAACAGTAACACGCTTTGCACATTCTGTTACCTGCTCGCGAGTAACCTGTGAGATAAGTTCTGCATATTCCTTACCGCTGACAAGAGTATCGTCAAGAGCCTGTGAGCCGTAGAATGTGCAAACAGCCGAGGGAGAATCCTCAACACCCTTGAATGAATCGCAAAGAGCAGAAATTGATGAGTCAAATTCCTCGTCTGTGAATTCGCCCTTTTTCATAACATCAAGCTGATTTAAAATCTCGTTCTTTGCTTTTTCGTAATTCTCACATTCAATACCGCTCTGAATAAAGATAATACCCTTATCACGTACAATTCTTGAGTTACAGTAATAGCAAAGGCTCATTTTTTCACGCACATTCATAAAAAGTCGTGAATATGGTCCGCCACCGAAAATATCGGTCATTACACGATAAGCAAAGTAGTTGTCGTCAGCGTCCTTCATACCTGTACGAAGTCCCATAACAAGCTTTGCCTGAGTGATATCCATTGTTTCTTTGAAATAGCGAATTTCGTCTGCTTTTTCAACGAAAATTGACTGAATCTTAGCGGGCTCGCGATTTGGGATTTTATTTACGAATTCTGTAATTTTATTTTTAAGCATTTCGCCGTCAAGACTACCGCAGGCAGTAATAACGATTGTTGCGGTGCTCAGCATATTCTCATAAGCTTCAAAAAGTGCTTTACTGTCAAGTGCTTTTACATCTTCATAAAGCTTTTCGCGGTCAATTCCGTAGGGCTCATCTTTACACATAAGCTGACGAAGACGAGAGATTGCGTAACTTCTCTTATCATTCTTTTCAGCATCAAGATTTTCAAGAGTGAAACGGATTTCGCGGGCTGTGTTTTCTTCTTCAAATCTGCCGTTTTCTGCATTGGGATTAGAAATGATTTCAACAAGAAAATCAACTGCTTCTTCTGAAATTGATGCGCCGTCAAGCGAAAAGCGGTCATCGGGCACTTCGATAGAAAAACGCATTTTCACATCTTCGCCCGCGCACATAATTCCCGAATCGAAATCTGCGCCATAAAGACCTTCAACCTTTGAGTTAAACTCTTTTACGGTGTTATATTTCTTTGAAGTATGGCTCATAAATGATGAAAGCACATTTTGTGCCGCAAGGTATTCTGTTATAGGCATACAAAAATCAATTCTGATACAGTTTGTTTTGAATTTATCGCTGTTTATGCACAAAAGCTTTACGCCTTTTGCAATTTCGGTATAGTTCATTACAAATCCTCCAAAATAAAGATTATATTAAATACAGACAAATATTTTACCACATTTTTCTTATAATTAAAAGCACTATTTTAGAAACTTCAATTATTTTCTGTTTATTTTTCCCTTTTTGTGAGCAAAATAAACAATAAGCGTGTTAAATTTTTGTTAACGGCACAAGAAACTTATTGACTTTGAAATGAATTTACAATAAAATAAATAAGATATTTGTTTTTTAATATTTTTACTAATCAGGTGTAATCAAATGAAGTTAGTTTACAACATTCAAAAGGCGGGAATGAGCATAGTTGTTGATAGACTTTTAAAGTATATCGACAAAGACCCTCAGGCGAATATCATTAAGCTTGCAAATCGCATTGAGCCTATTTTCAGCAAAATCTTCCCACCCGAAAACTTCAAAAAAATAAAAGAGATTGCCAAAGATAAAGACAATGTGTGGACACAGTTTGCACTTGGAATTATCAATGATATTGACCACAGTGTAATCAAGCAGATGCTTCTTTCTTTCGGTATTGATGCGGGTTATTACGGCACAAAGGCTGTGCGTGCAAACCGCGAGAAATACAAGTGCAATATTCCCTTTAACATTTTGTTTGACCCCACAAGTGCCTGCAACTTAAACTGCAAGGGCTGTTGGGCGGCTGAATACGGCCACAAGCAGAATTTAAGCCTCGAAGAAATGCAGAGCATTGTGACCCAAGGCAAAGAATTAGGTTGTCATTTCTATTGGCTTACAGGTGGCGAGCCCCTTATTAAGAAAAAAGAAGTGCTCGAAATTTGCCGTAACAATAAAGATTGCATATTCTTAATCTTTACAAATGCAACACTTGTTGATGAAGAATTCTGTAAAGCTATGAACGAGTGTGGTAATATCACATTAGCTCTCAGTATTGAGGGCAGTGAAGAATCTAACGACTGGCGACGCGGTGAGGGTGCATATGCCACAACCATTAAGGCTATGGATTTGCTCCGCAAAAACAAGTGCATCTTCGGTGTGTCAGTTTGTTACACAAGCAAGAATTTGCCCGTTGTCACAAGTGACGAATTTGTTGATATGATTATCGGCAAAGGCGCAAAATATATGCTTAACTTCAATTATATGCCCGTTGGTCACGGTGCTGATGTAAGCCTTATTCCCACACCAGAGCAGAGAAAAGAGCTCTATATGTGGAACAAGAAAATGCGTAACGGCAAAACCGGCAAGCCCATCTTCATTATGGATTTCCAAAATGACGGCGAATATGTTGGCGGTTGTATTGCAGGCGGAAGAAACTACTTCCACATTAACTCTGCAGGCGACATTGAGCCCTGCGTGTTCATTCATTTCTCTGACTCAAACATCAGAACACACACTCTTTTAGAGGCACTTCAAAATCCGTTGTTTATGGCTTATTATCACAATCAGCCATTTAATGATAACCATTTAAGACCTTGCCCAATGCTTGAAAATCCCGAAAGACTTCGTGAGATGATTAAAGAAACGGGAGCAAAGAGTTCTGACCTTGAGCGTCAAGAAAGTGCCGACGAGCTTTGCAGTAAATGTGACGAATATGCAAAGAACTGGAAACCCGTAGCAGAGGAACTTTGGACAACTCTTCCGCACAAGGACACTCACACACAGTATTATCGAGACACACCCGAGGGTAAAGCACAATTCGGCGGTTGCACAGGCAATTGTGCAAACTGCAACGCACACAAATAAATATAAAACAAAAAAGACCGTATTCCAACCAAGGAATACGGTCTTTTTATTGCATGAATCTATTCTTTATAATCCTAATATTTGCTTTTTTGAATCCCTCCACCGCGTACCGCGGTTTCCCTATTACTCGCCTGCCGGCTCAGACATCGCTTCTGCTTCGCAGAGGTCTCCACCGGAGACCCGCGACCCTTTGACAAGGGAGGCTTTTAAATTTTGTTTTATTTTTTCGCAAGACAATGTGGCAGAGGCGAAGCTGTATCGGGTATACCGCGAGCCGAATGCCACGAAGTATTGCGGAAAAAGAAACAAAATTACGAAAGTTTATGGATGAATAATCCTGACAAAAGTTTCGGTTCAAACCAAGTTGATTTGGGTGGCATAACCTTTCCTGCATCGGCAATGTCCATAAGCTCGCCGAGAGATGTGGGGTACATTGCAAATGCAAGGCGCATACCCTCTGCACATCTTCTCTCTAATTCTTGGAGACCGCGGATACCACCGACAAAGTCAATTCTCTTATCTGTTCTTGGGTCTGTGATATTGAGAATTGGAGTGATAAGGTTGTTTTGAAGAATTGAAACGTCAAGGCACTCAACGGGGTCATTTTCATTGATAAACTCTGCTTTTGCGGTTACCTTGTACCATTTGTTATCAAGATACATACCGAATGTATGGCGTTCTTTGGGTGCATAGGGGCTTTCGCTTGTCTCTTCAACAATGAACTTTTCGCCCATTTTTGCAATAAATTCTTCACTTGTATTGCCGTTGAGGTCTGCGATTACGCGGTTGTAGTCCATAATTTTAAGCTGGTCGCAGGGGAAAATTACTGACAAGAAGAAGTTAAACTCTGCATTTTTATCATATTCGCCCTCACCACGTCTTCTCTCACCTACGCGTACTGCTGACGCACATCTGTGGTGACCGTCGGCAATATAGAGATAAGGAATTTCTGCAAATTCTTTAACAAGAGTATCAATAACTGCATCGTCATCAACTACCCATACAGTTTGTGAAACACCGTCGTCACTTACAAAGTCATATGCGGGTGTGTGAGTGTTTTTCCAATTCTCTGTAATATCTGAAACTGTTTTATTCTCACGGTGTGTGAGGAAAATTGGTCCTGTGTTAGCATCGAGAGTGTCAACGTGGCGAATTCTGTCAGCCTCTTTGTCGGCACGTGTAAATTCGTGCTTTTTAATGATATTATTAAGATAATCGTCAACGGCGGTACAGCCAACAATACCTGTCTGCTCACGACCGTTCATAATCTGACGATAGATATAAAGCATTGGTTTGTCGTCTTGTTTGCAGATGCCATTTTCGCTTAAAGCATCAAGATTTTCCTTTGCTTTTGCATATACTTCAGGTGAATAAATATCAATTCCCTGTGGCAAATCAACCTCTGCCTTGTCAACGTGCAAGAACGAATATGGTTTACCCTTTACCATTTCGCGTGCTTCTTCTGAATTCATAACGTCATAAGGCAACGCACCCACTAATGAAGCGTATTCGTTCTTTGGTCTTACTGCCTTAAAGGGCTTAAGTACTGCCATTTTTATTCCTTCTTTCCTTTATGGTAAGTATAATTTTTAATATGATTAAAGATGCAATCGCACCTATTAATGCGCCCATACTGTCAACTAAAATATCGCTAAATTGAAATGCTCTGCCCGGAACAAAAAGCTGGTGAATTTCGTCAGTTATTGCATAAATGACTGTTCCCGCAAATGCGATTACGGGAGTAAGCTTTAATTCCCAACTTACATAAACCGCATTAAAAATAAGCACCGACAGTCCCATAAACTCAAGGCAATGGGCAAGTGTGCGAATAAAATCACTTGCAAACGCAATGCCCAACCATTCAAAAAAATTATTTATAAGAGAATCACTTAATTCTTGTGACTCCTCTGCAACCTGTGCAGAGAGATAGTAAATTACTCCCATACAGATTATTACAAGAGCCCACGAAATAACTACATAAATTTTTCTGCCTTTTGTCATTATTTCTGTCCTTTGTAAAAGTAGATATTTGAGCTGTCGCCTACAAAATATATTCCATTAACATCTTTGGCAAAAGCAAAAACAGAATTTTCGGTGCTGATTGGCAAAAGCACCGCGTTTTTAAGCAGATAGCTCTCGGCATAAGCCGCTTTTTCTGCGGTTGGGTTTGCTTTCAAATCCTTTATAATTCTGTCATATTCGGCAGAATTGTAATTAAGCACATTATAACTACTGTCTTTTGTGAACATTGAAAGGTATTCTGTGGCATTGTCACTGTCAAGTGTCATTGAGCAGATTGCGGTGTCGAATTCACCCGAATAAAGCTTCTTGCTAAAATCAGCTTCTTCACAGGCTGTTACTGTACCGTTAAGCTCAACACCGATATTTTTCTGCCAACAGCTGACTACCGCCTTAGCATAAGCCTCATACTCTTCTGTACAGAGAATATCAACTGTGAGATTATCAATCTTCAACTCGTCAAAGGCTTTAATCATTTTATTTCTTGCGGTGTCAATATTATATGAAAGGCTTTCAACCGCTGACGCATCAACAGGTTTTCCATTCACCTTATAATATGACGGCACAACAGTTTTCAAAGGATTTTCGGTGACTGTTGAAATGTCGATACAAGAAACAAGTCCTGTTCTTAAATCATTATTTTTAAGAGTTTCGTCTGCCATATTGAACACAAGTGAAACTCCGATATTTTCGAGTATCTGTTGTGTTGGCTTTCTTCCCAATTCTTCAATGGCTTCTGCAGATGAGAAAAATCCCAAATCATAATCGCCTTTACGAACAGATTTAGCAACAGCAACCTCGTCGGTATTCAAATAAAAGCCCACAGACTGCGGAAGTGCCGAAAATGTCCCATTGTATTCGCTATTATTCCATATGCGGACACTTTTTCCCTCGTTAACGGCAGAAAGATAAAATGCGCCATTTGAAATTATGTATTTTCGTTCAAGACCGTATCTACCCGCGGTAAGATTGAAAAATTCTTCGTCGCAGGGATAAGAAACGGGTTGCGTGAGGGCATATAGAAAACCGTCAGTTTTTCTTTCAAGGGTAATTTCAAGGGTATGTGTATCAACCACACGAATTCCAAGATTTTCTTTACCCATTTCACCCTTATGCACCTTTTCGGCATTTTTGATTACGCTTAAAAGCTCATAATCGGGAGCTTGAGTTTCGGGCAGAATACCGCGGGTAATACCAAAAGCGAAATCCTCGGCAGTTACATCAGCGGTAATTGTCACCTCTTTGTCCTCTGCAAAGCTTTTAGCCGATGAGGGAACAAAATATTTCATATTTTCGTGAAGTGTGAATGTGTATGTAAGTCCGTCGTCAGAAATTTTATAATCTTTAACTGCACATTTTTGTGGAGTGCCGTTTTCGTCGAGCTTAAAAAGTCCGTCAAAAATATTTACCGCAATTGCTCGCTCTGCCACGCTATCGGCAATCTGCGGGTCAAAATGCTCAGGGAGTTCGTTCACGGCAAGGTTGAAAGTCCCGCCCTCTTCATCATCTGTGCAAGCAGAAAGGCAGGTAGTAATTAATAATATTGATATGAAAACACAAAGAATTTTCTTTAACATTTTATTCACCGTATAACAGTATAACAAAATTTTTAGATTAAGGCTACATTTTCATAAAAATTTTTATAAAAATCTCGCTTTTATTATATCTTTTTGATATAATAAGGTATATATTTAAATATCATAAAGGAGAAAACTATGGATTCTTCAATTTTAATGCTTATTTGCAGCATAATTCCGGTGGTTTCACTTATAATTCTCATTATTGTGCTTGTAACACTTAACAACACAAAAAAGAATAACAAAGTTCAGATACTTGAACAAAAGCTTGATTACATAAACAAAAATATGGGTGATGAGTTTCACCGTATCCGCGTTGAAAATCAGAATTCTAACAAAGAAATTCGCGAAGATGTGAAAAAGAGCCTTGACGATATGTCAACCCGAATTGACAATATGAACAAGGGCAATTTTGAGCACCGCGAAAAGATGAGCGAAATGCTGGTCTCTATGGGCGAAAAGAATGCTCAACAGAGTGAAAAGCAGAACAAGGTGCTTGAAAGTTCAATTGAAAAAATGCAAAAATCAAACGAAGAAAAGCTTGAGCAAATGCGAGTTACAGTTGACGAAAAGCTCACCGCAACACTTACAACAAGGCTTAATTCTTCATTCAAAACTGTTTCTGACCAGCTTGAAAACTTGTATAAATCCTTGGGCGAAATGCAAAAGCTTTCAACGGGAGTTACCGAGAATGTTACCGCTCTCAACCGCGTGCTTACCAATGTTAAGGCAAGGGGTACTTGGGCGGAGGTGCAGTTAGAGGGTATTCTTAACCAGACAATCCCCAATATGTTTGAAAAGAATGTGGCAACCGTGCCCGGCTCAAATGACAGGGTTGAATTTGCAATTCGTATCCCCTCTTCTGAAAAAGGCGAAAAGGATATTCTTCTTCCCGTTGACTCAAAATTCCCCATGGAAGACTATGTGCGACTTTGCGATGCCGCTGACCGCGCAGATGCAGAAGCAGTAAAAATCGCCCGCAAAGAGCTTGAAAACAGAGTGCTTGGCGAGGCAAAATCAATTGCAAAATACATCAATGTACCTAACACAACTCCGTTTGCAATTATGTACTTGGCAACCGAGGGGCTTTATGCCGAAATTGCATCATCACGCACGGGCTTACCCGAAAAATTGCAGAATGACTATAACATTATGATTGCAGGTCCTACTACTGTTACCGCACTTCTAAATTCGCTTTCAATGGGCTTCAAAACTGTTGCAATCAACGAAAAAGCAAACGAAGTTCGTCAGCTTTTGGGTGCAGCAAAGGTGCAGTATGAAAAATTCGGTGATTTGCTCAGCAAGGCGAAGAAAAAGGTTGACGAAGCAGGAAAAACTCTTGAAGATGCAGAACGCAAAAATCTTTACATTCGCAGAAAGCTTAAAAACGTTGAAGAAATTGACGCGTCTTCTGCAGACAAGCTTTTATTTGACAGTTTAACAGAAGAAACCGACGAATAATACTTGAAAGAATTGCCAATTTATTGTATTATATAATTTGGTATTAATAAACTATCATAAACTTTATGAGAAGGAGAAAATATTATGGCTCTTAAACACGCTGACCTTATCGCACAGATGACACTTGAAGAAAAAGCAAGTATGTGCGACGGTCTTGATTACTGGCACAGCCAACCTGTTGACAGAGTTGGTATTAAATCAATTGCGCTCAACGACGGACCTCACGGTATCCGTAAAAAAGGCAACCCCGAAGAAAACAAAGACATTTTGAAGGGTGTTCCCGCAATCTGCTTCCCCACAGCATCTGCTACTGCTTGTTCATGGGATACTGACCTTATTTACAAAATGGGTGAGGCTCTTGGTGACGAATGTCGCAAAGAACAGGTTTCGGTTCTTCTCGGCCCCGGCACAAACATTAAGCGCTCTCCCCTTTGCGGAAGAAACTTTGAATATTTTTCAGAGGACGGCGTGCTTGCCGGTGAAATGGCTGCTGCATTTATTAACGGTGTTCAGAGCAAAGGTATTGGTACTTCTCTCAAGCACTATGCAGCTAACAACCAAGAAACACGCAGAATGACAGTTAACGCAGTTGTTGACGAAAGAACTCTTCGTGAGACATATCTTCTTCCCTTTGAAATTGCAGTTAAAAAGGCTCAGCCTTGGACTGTTATGAACTCATACAACAGACTTAACGGCACTTATGCCGCTGAAAACAAATGGTTGCTTACCGATGTTCTTCGTGGTGATTTCGGTTATGAAGGTGTTGTTATTACTGACTGGGGCGCAGAAAATGAAAGAGTTCCCGGACTTATTGCAGGTCAGGAAATCGAAATGCCAACATCAACAGGTATTGGCACAAAGCTTATTATTGATGCCGTAAACAACGGCGAGCTTGATGAGGCTATTCTTGATGCGGCTTGTGATAAGATTATCGAGCTTACAAAGAAAGCTGAACCAATGCTTGGTAAGTCATATACATATGACAGTGACGAGCATCACAACTTAGCACGCGAAATCGCAGGTCAGTGTATGGTACTTATGAAGAACGACAACAATGTTCTTCCGCTTAAAAAGGATGCTAAAATTGCTCTTATCGGTGAAATGGCACACACACCTCGTTATCAGGGTGCAGGCTCATCACTTATTAACCCAATCAAGCTTGACAATGCGTATGCTACAATGAAAGAAATGGGCGTTGACTTCACCTTCTCAAAGGGTTACGAGCTCAAGAAGTGCAAGGCTAAAAAATCAATGGAGCTTATTCTTGAAGCAAAAGAAAGAGCAAGAAATGCAGATGTTGCAGTTGTATTCATTGGTCTTACTGATGAATATGAAACAGAGGGTGCTGACAGACATCACCTTTCAATCCCACCAATGCACATCACTCTTGTTGAAGAAGTTGCAAAGGTTAATCCCAACACAGTTGTTGTGCTTTCAGGCGGTGCATCAATTGAAATGCCTTGGGCAGACAAAGTTCCCGCAATTCTTAATATGTTCCTTACAGGTCAGGCAGGCGGAAGTGCTGTTTGCGACATTCTTTTTGGTGACGTTAACCCAAGCGGTAAGCTTAGCGAAACATATCCATTGGCACTCAGCGACAACTCAAGCTACAATTACTTCCCCGGCACTCCTGTTTCTGTTGAGCACAGAGAAAGCGTTTATGTTGGTTACAAGTATTATGATACCGCAAACAAGGAAGTTGCTTTCCCATTCGGTTTCGGTCTTTCATACACAACATTTGAGTACAGCGACATTAAAGTTTCTGCTGACAAGATTAAAGACACAGACACAGTTACCGTTTCATTTAAGGTTAAAAATACAGGCGATGTTGACGGTGCAGAGGTTGCTCAGGTTTATGTAAACGACGTTGAAAGCACAATTTTCCGTCCTGCTAAAGAGCTTAAAGGCTTTAAGAAAGTATTCTTAAAGGCAGGCGAAGAAACAGAGATTTCTATTGACCTTGATAAGCGTGCATTTGCTTATTACAACGTAAATCTTGGTGACTGGCACGTTGAAAGCGGTGACTTCAAGATTTTAGTTGGTGCATCAAGCCGTGACATCAAGCTTGAAGCAACAGTTTATGTTGAATCAACTGTTGAGGCTGAAATCCCTGATTATAAAACATCTGCTCCTTGCTATTACGGTGCTGATATTATGAATGTAAGCGACGACGCATTCAAAGCAGTTTATGGCAAAGAATTACCACCATCAACAAGAGATAAGAATGCACCGTTTACAGTTCTTAACACTATTGAGGACGCACAGGACAGCAAATGGGGTGGCAGAATTTACAGACTTCTCATTAAGCTTCTCGGTGCAGACACAATGGCAGGTGCTGTTGCTACTCAGCTTCCAATCAAGAACTTCATTTCAATGAGCTTTGGTCTTTTCAGCCCTGAAATGGCAGAGGGACTTATCCTTATTATCCACGATGACAAACTTGGCAAGGGTCTTAAGATTATCTTAAAGGGTATTCCACACATTCTCAAGAATCTTGACAGATTAAAGAAGATTTAATTGAATACACGCAAAAATGCCTCCCGTATGGGAGGCATTTTTATTTGATAGATTATAATAATACTATTCCATTCTCTGCACAGATTTTTTGGGTTTGTTCGTCCCAAAGAGAAACCTGAACTTCGCCGATATGGGCTTTGCCGAGAAGAAGCATTGAAAGTCTTGACTGACCGATACCGCCACCGATTGTGAGTGGTAATTTACCCTCTAACAATTCTTTATGGAAAGGCAAGCTTCTTCTTTCGTCCTTGCCAGAAATACGAAGTTGCTCGTCAAGTGCCTTTTCGTCAACTCGGATGCCCATTGATGAGATTTCAAATGCACAATCAAGAACATCGTTCCAGAAAAGAATGTCGCCGTTGAGCGACCAATCGTCATAGTCAGGTGCGCGGTGGTCGTGTGATTTGCCCGATTTAAGTATTTTACCGATTTGCATAATAAAAACGGTTTTGTGCTCTTTTACAAAGAGATTTTCACGTTCTTTAGGGCATTTATCGGGATACAAATCTTCAAGCTCTTGTGAAGTGATAAATGTCACTTCTCTTTCAAGCTGAACATTGAGTTGGGGGTAAATACATTTAAGAAAATCAAGAGTTTCACAAATAGCATTTACTATACTTTTAACAACCGCTTTGAGATAATCTTCATTGCGGTTTTCTTTTGTGATAATTTTCTCCCAGTCCCATTGGTCAGTATAAATTGAATGAAGATTATCCATTTCTTCGTCGCGACGAATGGCGTTCATATCGGTATAAAGCCCCTCGCCCTCGGAAAAACCGTATGTGCGAAGTGCCATTCTCTTCCACTTTGCAAGAGAGTGAACAATTGCCGCATTTTTGCCCGTTTCTTTAACGTCAAAGGTAACTGCACGCTCAACACCGCTGAGGTCGTCGTTCATACCTGTTGCGGGGTCAACGAAAATTGGCGCTGAAACACGTTTAAGATTAAGCGCGGGGCACAATTTATCTTCAAATATTCTTTTTAACATTCCGATGGCTTTTTGAGTTTCATACATACTCAAAACTGATTTATAGCCCTCGGGAACAATAACTTTGCTCATTGAAATCGCCTCAAAATGTGAATTATAAGTTGCCTACTGTTCTTGGGAACATAATAGCATCGCGGATATTCTGAACGCCTGTGATATACATAAGCATTCTTTCAAAGCCGAGACCGAAACCGCTGTGTGGCACACTACCGAATTTTCTTGTGTCGATATATTCCTGATAAGCCTCAATCGGCATACCCTTTTTCTTCATTGCGTTAAGAAGCTTTTTTAAATCTGCTTCTCTTTCGCTACAACCGATGATTTCGCCAATTCCGGGAACAAGAAGGTCAGTTGCGGCAACGGTTTTGCCGTCGTCATTCTGCTTCATATAGAATGACTTGATATCTGCGGGATAGTTATAAACGAAAACAGGACGTTTAAAATATTCATCAGCAAGGTATTTTTCGTGTTCTGTTGCAAGGTCACAACCCCACTCAACCTTGAAATCAAAGTTTTTGCCTGATTTTTCGAGAATTTCGATAGCATCAGTATAAGTTACCTTTGCGAAATCGTTATTGAGAACTGTCTGCAATTTCTCGATTACGCCCTTTTCAACCCACTGATTGAAGAATTCCATTTCTTCGGGGCAATTGTCAAGAATGTGCTTAATAATATATTTAATGAAATCCTCTGCGATTTCGATAATATCTGCCAAATCACAGAAGCAAACTTCGGGCTCAACGTGCCAGAATTCTGCAGCATGGCGGGTTGTGTTACTGTTTTCTGCGCGGAATGTTGGTCCGAATGTGTAAATTCTGCCAAGTCCCATTGCAGCCATTTCTCCCTCAAGCTGAGCAGAAACGGTCAAGCCTGCCTTTTTGCCGAAGAAATCGTTTGCATAGTATTCTTCTTCGCTCTCGAAATCTGTTTTAAAGGGATGAGTTGTAACACGGAACATTTCGCCTGCGCCCTCACAGTCGCTACCTGTAAGAATTGGTGCATGAACATATTTATAGCCGTTATTATTGAAATATGTGTGAATTGCCATTGAAAGCTGATGACGAATTGCCATTACTGCCTCAAAATATCTTGTGCGCACACGAAGATGTGGAATTGTTCTCAAGAATTCCATTGAGTGACGCTTTTTCTGTAACGGGAAGTCTGACGGACAAGAGCCGAGAACCTCAACCTCTGTAAGCTCAATTTCATAACCGTTTCTTTCAGATGCTACGAGAGTACCCTCAATCTTTAAAGCAGTACCAACGGGCATAAAAGATTTAACCTGCTCGTCTGTAAACTTTTCTTTGTCGGCAACAAGCTGAATACTTCTAAAGCAAGTGCCGTCGTTGAGCTCTGCGAACGCAACATTTTTTGAGTCGCGAGCAGTTCTAACCCAACCGCAAACTGTAACGCTTGTATTTACATATTTTTCACCGTTTGCGAAAAGTTCTTTAATATCTGTATGTTTCATTTGAACATCGCCTCCAAAAGCAATATTTCTCTATTATAATAATTATTCATATATACAGAATATTTTATTCTTTTTATGGCTATAAGTCAATATTTTTTTGGAAAATAACAGACATAGTATGAACACAAATTGGGGTTAGTTAGCTCTTTTATGATACCCCCCTCAGTCATTTTCACAGAAAATGACAGCTCCCCCTCAAGGGGGGAGCCAAAATTTGGAAGAACTTATTTTAATACTGATACATTTGCTTCGGGAAGGTAGTAGCAAACTACCGGTCCTTCTTCGTAGACTACATAGACATATCTGCCACTATTACCGTAAACCATATACTGTGAAACTGATTTGTCGGCAATTGCCTGTGCCTTTGCGGTGTCAGTAACGCTTTGTAATGGGTGACCTGCGTCTTTATATATCTTTTTAAGCATATCAACAACAGAATAATCTTCTGTTATAAACCAGCTTGCTTCACTTAAAGTATAGAGTGCAAATTCACTGCTTGCAAAAAGCACTTTATTACGGTCATGACCCCAATAATTAAAGTCACCATATCCGTCATAATTTTTCTCGTTAGCCTCATAGAATTTGAAAAGTGCGTTTCTAATATCCAACGGGCTGTCACTATAAAGCACCTCTTTAACGGTAAGCTCTACGGGTGAGAAATTGTATCCGCTATTCTGCAAGAATGCAATAGTCTCGGTCATTTCGGGGTAAACGGGGATGCAAGTGCTGGGAAGTCCATATTTCTCTCGGTCTTCTTTAATATCAATTGATTCCCAATGGTCACTGTCTACAGGATGAACTATACCTGAAGCATAAATTACTTCTTCACCCATATAGTCCGAACCACCTGTTGCAAGAATGGCAACGGGCTTTGAATTGTTGGCTACAAGCTGTTCAAAGGTGAGCTTTGTAAGGTCATTATAGAGTGCCTTGCAAAGTGCCTCGCTATCTTCAACATACTCAACCTGCGGATAATAGCCATCATCAAGTGCGTAAAGGTTTATATTGCCGATATACGCCCAGTTTTTGACTTTCAAATGACCTGCTGAATTGTTTTTGTCATCGTAATAATAAATACCGTTACTTACTCCGCCTTCTTCAGTAGGCTCTTTGGGGTCGTTAATCAAGTATTCTTTCAAAATCAAATCAAAGAAATCTGAGCTGTAAACTGCCTTGAGATATTCCATATAAAGCTCATCTGAATAAATATGAAAAGCACGGTATTTAAGCTCATCTTCTTTATCACGGAATGCAAATGTTACATAAGCAATCGATTCTTCGCCGTAAGCAACTTTTTCATTCTTGATTTTATCAAAAAGACCTATAATCGTTTCTTTGCTTTCATCAGTTTCGCTTTCAACGAAATCCTCGTCACCTTTCCAAGGATAAATATAATGCTCATAGGGGCTGATTGCAGAGGCTTCAATAGAAACGCTCTTTATTTCTGCCTTTTCGGGAGTTTTGTTGTATGTTCCGAAAACACCTGTACCCACAACCACAAGGAATACTGCAGTAATTCCCACAAGCACACCGAAATATTTAAAGGATTTGAGTGTAGCCTTGATTTTTCTTGTCATTACAAGCTGAAGTAAGAAATATGCAATGGCTGATGACAAAACAAGAACAAGGAAATAAACTACGGGGCTTGCCTTTGGATAAACCAAATTATCAATATAGAACACGAAGAGTGAGAAAACAAGGGTCATTGTAACTCCTCTTGAAATTGCGAAGTGACCGAATGAGTTTGCATGCTCTGCCTTGCGAGCCTTGTAGAAAGCATATCCTACACCAAGAATTACAACAGAAATTGCAATCCATACAATAATAGGCAAGAAGAAATCCATATCGACTTTCATAGCTTCGGGGATTTTATATTTATCGACCGAAGTATCGCGGGTAACAAGCCCTAAAATATCCATAAAGGATACTGTATCTGCATAGCCATACTCAGTCATTATCTTCTTTTCGCTCAAGCTGGTTGCAATGTGCCAAGGGCTTATAAGCGCAAGCCATTTTGCATCAAAGCCCGCAGAAGCGAAGCCTTTAAGATATGAGCTCAACAATGTTTCAACTGTGCTGAAAAGAAGCATTGGAGTGAGAGTTGCGGAGAAAGCTGTAAGAGCAACTTCAAAGATGTTACCGCTAATCATTGTAGCGGCCCCGCCGATTGCAAAGCCTGCAAATCCGCAAACAAACAAAAGAGAAACAATATAGAGGAAAAGTGAGGTTGCGTGTGCCACATAACCAAATACAGAAATATTAATAATATAAATTACTGCCATCGGAACAAGCACGGCAACGAAAAGTGCAAGCAAGCCTGCTACTGTTCTGTTAACGAACATTGTTTTTCTTGTGATACCGAGGCTAAAGAACACATTAACCTGATTTTTTCTCAGCATAAAGTAGAAAGACTTTATCGCGGTGAGCATTCCGCATACTACCATTCCAAGAGGAAGAAGCATTGCCATATCGCCCATTATTGAAGTGGATGACAAGAACATTGTAACCTCGAAATGCTCTTTAGCCATAAGAAATTCTTCACTTGTTACATACTTTATTATGGGGATTGTCATTGTGATAAAAAGTACCACAAGTGCGATTGCGGGGAAAAGAATTGAGCCTAACAGACTTCTTTTGAAATCGTTTAAGTTTACATTATTTTTCAAAGATTTTTGTGACGTCATATTTCTTATCCTCCATTTCGTTTAAGAATACCTCTTCCATTGTGAGCTGATACTCGTCAATTGCAATTGGAAGAAGTGCGTTGAGCTTCTGCTTTTCTTCAGCAGTTGTTTTGTCAAATATAATCATTGCAACCTTGCCGTCGATATCAAGTGACTTGTACTTAATATTCTTGAAATCTTTTTCGGTAATGTCACGGTCAAAGATAAGACGGAATTTGCTGTAGTTTTTAGAAATATCATAAACCGAGCAATCCATTGTAAGACGCTTACCGTTAATAAGACCAACATTGTCGCAAAGGTCAGAAAGCTCTGACAAGTTATGTGATGAGATTATGAGTGAGCACTCGCTCTCTGCCACATATTCAATGAAAAGCTTCTTTGTAATGTCTTTTTTCTGCGGGTCAAGTCCGTCAAAGGTTTCGTCAAGAAGCATAAAGCGTGGGTGTGACGCGAGGGCTAAAATAATCTCGGTCTGACGCTGCATACCCTTTGAAAATCCGCGAATTTTCTTTTTGGGGTCAAGCCCGAAAACTTCAATAAGGTTATTGAGCGTTTTAAAGCTGAAATTGGGGTAATAATCAGCATAAAAATTTGCCATTGACTTAATTGTTGCGTTCATTGGGAAATAAAGGTCATCGGGGATATAGAAAAGCTCTTTTCTTATGTCAGCGTTATCAAAGGTGGGAATGCCGTCCATAAGCACTTCGCCGCCCTCTGCCTTATAAATGCCTGCCGCAGTTTTTAAAAGTGTGGTTTTACCTGCACCGTTATAGCCGATAAGACCGTATATACTTGAGGGTTCTACTTTGAAAGAGATGTCCTCAACGGCTGTGAAATCGCCGAATTTTTTAGTAACATTCTTAAATTCAATCATTATTTTCAGCTCCTTTGAAAATATCATTGACAAGCTTTAATACAGTTTCACGGTCAGCACCCATATTTTTGGCGTTAACAAGTGAATTTGTCAGATTATCCAAAGCCTGTTCAAGATAAATATTTTGTGATTTTGAGTCACCGCTTATGAATACGCCTTTACCTGCAATTGTGTAAATTATGCCCTCATTTTCTAACTCCGATAATGCGCGCTTTACGGTGTTGATGTTAAGGCCAAGGCTTGCAGAAAGCTGCCTTAAAGACGGTAGCTGGTCGTCTTTTTTCAGCACTCCCCTTTGAATGTCAAGAACAATTTGTTCTTTAATCTGTTCATAAATGGGAGTTCTTGAATGATAATCAAGAAAGATATTCACGGTGTATCACCTCCTGTTCACTGTGCTAACTGTGCTATTTCGGTTAGCACAATTTGATAATACAGTATTTTTTTACCATTGTCAATAGCTTTTTCCAAAATTTATTATTTCTTAAAAAAATCTTAAAAAAACAGCCTTCCCCCTGCGAGGGGAAGGTGGCAAAACGAAGTTTTGACGGAAGGGGGGATTTTTACTATACCCCCCTCAGTCATTTTCTACGAAAATGACAGCTCCCCCTCAAAGGGGGGAGCCGAAATTCTCGTTTATTTTTATTTATTGTTCAGTTCCTTATGATGCTTAATACGAACACCAAGTATTACTGTGCCTGTTATGAGTACACCTGCCACGAGAATGGCTGAAATGGTAATCCACACTGCATCGGGCAGATATGGTGTTGCAGGCTCCATTAAGGGAAGTCTGTAAAGGTCTTTGCCGTTGTTTTCGCCGTAAGGAATACGGATTACGCTGACAGAATAACTATTCGCCTCATATTTAACTGTATTGTCGCTGATTGTGAGCGACATTTCTTCGGGAGAAACGTGTAAGGGCTCATTAATTTCATTGCAAGCCGCCTTGAAATTCTCGCTCATATACTGAACTGACGGATTATTCGCATTTGCAAAGCCTGTAAGATTTATGTCAAAGCGATGTGCCTTATTTGTGCTATTCACAAGCTTTACGTAAATCACTTGATTTTCAGTGTCCACCGTTGAGCACTGATAAACGCCCTCGGCAGTCATATCAAAATCAGTATTAAGATAATTTGTGCCGTAATTATTTGCAAAAAGCATCTGTACATAGTAATCGGGAGTGAGCACCACGTTTTGAGAATCAAACCAAATCATATTTACATCCCAGCACTGTGCGTTGATTTTCGCAAGGGTTGGGGCATATGAAATCATACTCACCACATCGGCATTGCGTTCAATACCCGTAAGGTATGCGGCATTTTCAACCGCCGCCCAGATATTGCTCTTGGTCTGAATTGTGCCCACGCCGTTGGATTTTGGAGCGTATTCACCCACAAACACCTTTGCACCGCTTCGCTCATAATTATCATATCGGTTAGTTGTGCGGAAAAGCTCACCGCCGGTTGTATAATAATGCTCATCGACAATTGTGTCGCGGTAATTTGTGTTGATTGTTGCCCAGTTGGCTTCAAAATCTTCGCCTGCACCCGAATGTCCCGCAGAAGAAATTATTGTGATTTCGGGGTATTTTTCTTTAACTGCTTTATAAATCGCGTCAAAGTTTCGCCAATAAATCTCGCCCCAATTTTCGTTACCGATGGCAAGATATTTCAAGTCAAAGGGCTCTTCGTGACCATTTTTGGCTCTTTTTGCGCCCCATTCGGTTGAAATATCACCATTTGCATATTCAATTAAGTCGAAAATATCCTGCAAATACTGATTGAACTCGTCAGTTTCGGGGGTATAGGCTATTTCAGCCACATAATAAAACCACTCTGCCTCGGTGATTTCGCCGTTATTGTATTTTTGCAAGATTTCGTTGTATCCCGCTCTGCCCTGACAAATGAGCCCCGCATTAAGCACGGGTATCGGCTCTGCACCAAGCTCGGCACAAAGTGTAAAATACTCGTGAAAACCGAGAGAATTTGTATTCACATAATATCTGCCATTTTGGTCGTCCGCCCATAAATTATAGGTCTGCACGCGTTCTTCGGGTGTGCCGATTGTATTTTTCCAGTTATAAATATTTTTCAAGCTGTCGCCCTCGGCAAGACAACCACCGGGGAAACGGATAAACTGTGGTGAAAGACCACCCAACGCTTCATAAAGGTCTGTGCGGAGTGTGGTATATTTCCATTCTTCTGTGCCGTAACCGTGACTGCTTGCAGGGATAAGCGACACGAAATCCATATAAAATGTGCCGTTGCCCAAGAAATTGAGCAAAAGTGAGCCGTCTGCGGTGACATTTGAAGATATGGGCATAACTATTTTAGTCCATTCGGTACAATCTGAAATATCAAATTCGCAATATTCCTGATTACCTTTTGTGTTAAGCAACACTTTTACCGTGCCGTCGAAATCCACATTTTTGAAATATGCTGAAAAGAGATATTCCTCGCCTGCTTTAAAGCCCATATCGGCACTTTCAGCCTTAGATTTATTCACTTTGTATGATTTGTAGTTGTAAAGCTCGGTAAATCCAAGATTTTCAACGGTTGCCAATTCTTCAACGGTAACTGAAAGATAATTTGTGTTGTTTTCGTTTAGTCCGTCAGCGGTAAACACTGCGAAATCCTTTGCATCAACCTGCCACGCTGCGTCGGGCTTGGCTTCGTATTCAAACGAGTTGTTGTTAACAAGGTTTGAGGCGAGACCGCCGTCACCTGCAAAGCTTATGTCCTCTAAAAAGATGCCGTAAAGCTTGTCGCTGATTTCATATGAAATATTTTCGGCAGAAAGGTTTA